>VBOY01000066.1 GCA_005893295.1 Candidatus Eiseniibacteriota bacterium
CTGTGCGAGCGGGCCGGCGGAGTCCAGAGCCAGCAGCCGGCGAGACACCTCGAGGCGGGCCTGCCCGACGAGGTGGTGGCGCTGCCCGAGGGATCGTGGGGCGATGGCGGCGGGCACCGCGTGTGGCTCAATCCCGAGACGCGGTGGACCTGGGAGCCGGTGCATGCGGCCGAGGCACGCTTCGAATCCCTGGCGCGCACCGCGGCATTCCGCCCCACCGACCCGTTGCTCGACCGGCTGCTCACCCAAGCCGGACGCGAGATGCTGCTGCTCGAGTCGTCCGACTGGCAGTTCCTGATCACCACCTTCGCCGCCCGTGACTACGCGTCGCTGCGGGTTTCGGAGCACGCCGAAGCGTTCGAACGGCTGGCGGCCCTGGCCGAGCGCCGGCTGGTCGGTGGTGCGCTCGGCGAGACCGACGAGCACTTCCTCTCGGCGTGTGAGCGTCGCGACGACTTGTTCCCCGACTTCGCCTGGCGCTTCTACGCCGGCGCGGCAACCGACCCGGTTGCGCTGGCCGGCTGAGCCTTTGATCCTCGCGCGGCGCGGGGCCACGCGACCGCTCGGGCGGTTTCCATGACCCCACCGCCTCTTGCCACGGGCGCGGCGGTCCGGGCGCCGGTAGCCCGCCGCGACCCCAAAGTCCAGGTGGTGCACGGCGACCGCCGGGTCGACGACTACGCGTGGCTCAGGGCCAAGGACGACCCGGAGGTGATCGCCTACCTCGAGGCCGAGAACGCCCACGCCGACGCGTGGACCGAGCCGCTGCGCGACCTCGAGGAAGGTCTCTACCGGGAGATGCTGGCGCGGATCCGCCAGACCGACCTCACCGTGCCGTACCAGGAGGGCGGCTATCACTATTTCAGCCGCACCGTCGAAGGGATGGCGTATCCGATCCACTGCCGGCGCCGCGGCGAAGCGGGGCCCGAAGAGATCCTGCTCGATCTCAACGATCTCGCCCGTGGCCATCCGTTCCTGGGGCTGGGCGCGTTTTCGGTCAGCGATGATGGCCGGCTCCTCGCCTACTCGCTCGATACCTCCGGGTTTCGCGTGTACGACCTGGTGATCAGGGACTTGGGGGCCGGATCTCTGCTCGCCGAGGGCGCGAGCGATGTCGGCACGGTGGCCTGGGCGGCCGATCGCACGCTCTTCTACACCACCAAGGACGCAGCCAAGCGCCCCTTCCGGTTGTTCCAGCATCGGCTGGGCGCCGCTCGCGCCGAGCTGCTCTACGAGGAGGAAGACGAGCGTTTCTCGGTCTCGGTCCGCCGCACGCGCAGCCGCGCCTTCCTGCTGCTTTCGAGCGACAGCCTGACGACTTCCGAGGTGCGCGTTCGATCCGCCGACCATCCGGGCGAGCCGTGGCGCGTGATCGCCCCCCGCGAGGCCGACCATGAATACGAGGTAGACCATCAGGGCGAGCGGTTCGTGATCCGCACGAACAGCGGGGGCCGCAACTTCCGCCTCGTGGCAGCCCCGGTTTCGAACTCAGGGCGCGAGCGCTGGGCCGAGATCGTCCCGCACCGCGCCGACGTGATGCTGGAGGGCGCGGAGTGCTTCGAGCGCCATCTCGTGCTGATCGAGCGCGAGGATGGCCTGACCCAGTTCCGGGTGCTCGACGGCCGCACCGCCGACCATCGGGTGGCGTTCCCGGAGCCGGTGTATACGGCGCTCTTCGACACCAACCGCTGGTTCGACGCGCCGTTCTTCCGCTACGCCTACCAATCGTTCGTCACCCCGCCCTCGATCTTCGACTACGACATGGAGCAACGCGTCTCGACGCTCCGCAAGCGTACCGAGGTGTTGGGCGACTTCGACCCCGAGCGCTACGAGTCGCTGCGCCTTCATGCCACGGCGGCGGACGGCGCGCGCGTGCCGATCTCGATGGTCCGCCCGCGAGCGCGGGCGGGGGATGGCCCGCCGCCGCTGCTGCTCTATGGGTACGGGGCCTACGGGATCCCGCTCTCGGCGGCCTTCTCTTCGAACCGGCTGAGCCTGCTCGACCGCGGCGTGAGCTATGCCATCGCCCACGTGCGCGGCGGCGGCGAGCTCGGCAAGGCCTGGCACGATCAGGGTCGCATGGCGAGCAAGCCGAACACCTTCGGCGACTTGATCGCGGCGGCGGAGCACCTGATCGCCGAGCGATACACCGCGAGCGAGCGCCTGGCGATCCAGGGGGGCAGCGCGGGCGGCCTGCTGGTCGGCGCCGTGCTCAACATGCGCCCCGAGCTGTTTCGGGTGGCACTCCTCCAAGTCCCGTTCGTGGACGTGTTGAACACCATGCTCGATCCCTCGCTCCCGCTCACCGTGGGCGAGTTCGAGGAATGGGGCAACCCTCTGCTTCCCGAGTTCTACCGGATCATGCGCGGCTACTGCCCGTACACGAACTTGGCCGCGCGGGGCTACCCATCGATTTTGGTGCGCGCGTCGCTCAACGACAGCCAAGTGATGTACTGGGAACCGGCCAAGTACGTGGCGCGGCTGCGTACGCTCAAGACCGACGAACCCTGATGGGGGCGGGGCACGGCGGAGCGTCGGGTCGCTACGACGCGCTGCGCGACGTGGCCTCGGACTTGGCCTTCCTGCTCGCCGCCCTGGGGCTCGCGCACGGAGCCGCGGCGCCTTCCGCCCCGGCTCCCCAGAGGGCTTAGCAGGCCCGCGGCGTGGCCGCGCGCGGGGCCCGCTCGAGCACCGTGACCAGCGCGTGCGGCGGCCGAGCGGGGCGGCCGTCCCGGCCCAGGAAGCAGTGCTCGGTCGAGCCTTCGGCGAGCACCACGCCATCCTCGTCACGCCGCACGCGATAGGCGAAGCGCACCGAGGCGCGCCTCAGCTCGGCGACACCGGTTTCGATCGTGATGGAATCGTCGTAGCGCGCCGACTTGAGGTAGCGGCAATGCGCGTCGAGCACCGGCAGCGACACGCCTGCCTCCTCGACCTCCTTGTAGCTCATCCCCAGCGCAACATCTCGGCGCGGCCGATCTCGAACCAGCGCAGATAGTGGGCGTAGTACGCGAATCCCATCCGGTCGGTATCGCCGTAGCGGACGCGCAGCGGGTAGCGATGCATCACGCGGCCCCCGCGGACTCGGCCGCCGGCGGCGCGCTCTTCCAGCGCCGGTGCAGCCACAGCCAGTTCGCCGGGTGGCGGCGAATCCAGGCTTCGAGGCAGGCCGCGTGCCGCGCGGTCAGCAGCAGGGCCGGATCCCCGTCCGTCTCGGACGCTAAGAGCGGCGGCAAGACCTCGAGCTCGTGCCGGCCGTCCGCGCGACGGTGCATGAATCCCATGATGAGCGGCGCCCCGGTCCGCAGCGCGATTTCGGCCGGGCCCACGGGCGTGCTGCTCGGGCGGCCCAGGAACGGCACGAACACGCCCCTGCTCTTGGCGTCCTGGTCGGCGAGCAGCGCCACCCAGCGGTTCTGGCGCAAGGCTTCGAACACGCGGCGCACGCCCGCGCCGAGCGGAATCATGCCCACGCCCGCGCGCCGCCGCCGCTCGGCGATCCACGCCTGGACCCCCGGGTTCGCCAGCGGCTTGACCACCATGTCCACCGGATGGCGGCGGCCGAGGTACGCGGCTCCCAGCTCGAAGTTGCCGAAATGCCCGGTGACGAGCAACGCGCCGCGACCGGCGTCGTGCGCGGCGATCAAGTGCTCCATGCCATGCACCTGGGCGATGACCTCGCCCGGCGCGGCGTGCGCCAGCTCGGGGAGGCGCACGTACTCGCACGCCACCCGACCGAGCTCGCGATAGTGATCCGCGAGGACTCGCTCCCGCTCCTCGAGGCTCCACTCCGGGAACGCTTGGGCGAGGTTGCCCGCGGCCACGGCGCGCCGCACGCCGGCGATCCGCACCGCATCGCCCAGAGCCGCCCCGACCTTGAGCGACAGGCGCCACGGCATCACGCCGATGCCGGCGGCGACGGCCTGCACCATCAGACTTTCGGCGCTCGGGTAAAGGCTCACCGTCGCGGCCTTGGCGGGCGCGCCCAGCGCTGCCCGGGCCGCGACTCGACGACTCCGGCCCACTCGAGCGCCAGCAGCTCGGCCAGGGCTTCCGCGACGTCGAGCCGTGCCGCTGCGGCGAGGGTCTCGATCGATCGCGGCTCGACCTCGAGCGCTTCGAGCAGCCGCGCGGCAGCCCCCGGCGCCGGGTCGGCGGGCGCAGCCGAGTCCTTGGTCTGCCGCGGCAGAGCGGCGAGCACGTCGGCCGCTCCGGTGCACAGCCGCGCTCCGGCGCGGAGCAGCGCGTGACAGCCCGCCGCGGTGTCACGATCGAGGTCTCCCGGCACCGCGAGCACCGGTCGCCCCACGCGGCGCGCGGCCGCCGCCGTGCTGAGTGCTCCGCTTCGTGTCGCCGCCTCGACCACCACGGTCGCCGCCGCCAGCGAGGCGATCAACCGGTTGCGGGTCACGAAATCGGCCCGGTAGCGCGGCGGTCCGGAAGCAATTTCGCTCAACAGCGCGCCACGCGCCGCGATCTCCTCGGCCAGCTCCCGGTGATGCCGGGGCGTCACGTCATCGAGCCCCGAGGGCAGCACCGCGATGGTGCGGCCTCCCGCTTCGAGCGCACCGCGGTGGGACGCGGCGTCGATCCCGCGCGCCAGGCCGCTCACCACGGTGAGCCCGAGCCGCGCCAGATCTCCCGCCAAGCGCCCCGCCTGGCGCACGCCGTAGGGAGAGGCCGCCCGCGATCCAACCAGCGCCACCATGGTCTCCCACGCCGGGATCGGCCCGCCGCGCACGAACACCACGGGCGGCGCGTCGGCCAGATCGCAGAGCCCGCGCGGGTACGCGGGGTCCTGACGCGCGACCGCGCGCGCGCCCAGGCGCGCCAGGGCCGTGTGCTCAAGGGGGTGGTGCGTCGCCACGCCGTGGCTCTGGCTCTTGGGGCCGGGAGTCGGCGGCCGAGCCGGTGAGGGGTTCCCGTTCGAGGCCCTCGGCCCCCCCTACCTCGGGGCTCTCGTCGCTCAAGTCATCGCCCCGCTCCAGCGACATGAGGCGTTCGTTGCGCTGCAGGCGCTCGATGCGGTCCGCCATCGGGCGCTCAAGGGCCGCGAGCTCCTCGATGCGGCGCCGCCTCACCTCGGGTGGCACGCGAAACAGCTCCCGGGCGATGCGCACCGTGCCTCCGCCGCGTCCGATCGCAATCAGCGCCCCACAGGCCGCCGCGGCCACGGTCTCGTTGGCATCCTCGGCCAACCGCAGCAGACCGGGCACCGCGTCGCGGCAGGCGAACTTCCCGAGCACGCGAGCGGCGCTGGTGCGCGTGAACCACAAGCCCTGTTCGAGCAGCGGCAGCAGAACCACGCTCGAGCGCGGGCCCGCGCGCAGCAGCGCATCCTCGGCCAGCTCACGCAAGAACCACGACTCGTCGCACAGACATTCGACCAGCAGCGACAGAGCTTCGGCGTCATCGCGCCGCGCGAGTCCCTTCACGTATTCGCGCTTGCCGGCCAGCCCTCGCGAATTGAGGGCATCGAACGGTCTGCTCTGGTGGCTGTGGTCGCTCACGTTGCGGATTCCTCGGGCGCGTCCACACCGGCGACCGGACGATCGGGACGCGCCAGATTCCACAACGTCTCCAGCAGGTCCTCGATCCCGAGCCCGCTGTGGGCGCTCACCACGCGCGCCTCGGGAAGACCATGCTCCTCGGCCGCCCGCGCGCGTCGCTCCGGCGCGAGCAGGTCCGCCTTGCTGAGCACCACGACGCGCGGCCGCGCCTTGAACTCCGGACTGTAGCAGTCGAGCTCGTGCTCGACGAGCGCCAGGTCGCGACGCGGCGCTTCCGTCGCGGCGTCGACCACCAGCACCAGCGCCCGGGTTCGCTCCACGTGGCGCAGGAAGGAAAGCCCCAGTCCCTTCCCCCGATGCGCCCCTTCGATCAGGCCCGGCAGACCCGCCACCACCAGACGTCGTCCATCGGACAGCTCGACAATCCCCAGATGCGGCTCGAGGGTCGTGAACGGATAGGGGGCGATGCGCGGCCGCGCCCGCGAAATGCGCGCGAGCAGCGTCGATTTGCCGGCGTTGGGCAGTCCCACGAGTCCGACGTCGGCGATCAGCTTGAGCTCGAGGGCGAGCAGGCGCTCTTCGCCGCGCTCGCCGGGATCGGCGCGCCGTGGGGCCTGGTGGGTCGCGGTCGCGAACCGGGCGTTTCCGCGCCCGCCCCGCCCCCCGCGCGCCGCGGTCCAGCGCGACTCGGGCTCCACCAGATCCGCTAAGACCTCGCCGCTCTTGGGGTCCTTGATCACGGTGCCAGGGGGGACGCGTATCACCAGATCCTCGCCATCCTTCCCGGTGCGGTTGTTCCCCGAACCCGCGCGCCCGCTTCCGGCACCGTAGCGAGGCTGTTCACGGCAGTCAAGCAACGTGCGCACATGGGGATCGGCCACCAGCACCACGCTCCCTCCGTGTCCCCCATCGCCCCCATTCGGCCCGCCGCGCGGTACGTACTTCTCGCGTCGAAAGCTCACGCACCCGTTCCCCCCGTTGCCCGCGACGACACGGATCTCCGCCTGGTCGATCAGCACGCGAGCCCCGCGCGAAACGCCGCGATCACGGCGTCCGCCATCTCCTCGGTGGTCGCTCCCTGGTCGGCGGCGGATGGCGGCTTCAAGTCGCGCGTCACCGCTCGTCCTTCCACCAGCACCCGCGCCACGGCGCGCTCGAGGCGATCCGCCACCGTTCGCTCCCCCAGGTGCCGCAGCATCAGGGTCGCCGACAGCAGCAGCGCCGTCGGGTTCATCCGTCCCGACCCTTGGAACGCGGGCGCCGAGCCGTGCACCGGCTCGAACACCGCGATGCCATCTCCCAGGTTCGCTCCCGGCGCCACTCCCAGGCCTCCCACCAAACCGGCGCAGAGGTCCGAAATGATGTCGCCGTAGAGGTTCGGCAGCACCAGCACGTCGTACTGCTGCGGGCGCTGCACCAGCTGCAGGCACAGGTTGTCGACGATCACGTCGTCGAACGCCACGTCCGGATAGCCGCGCGCCTCCTCGCGCGCCACCTCGAGGAACAGTCCATCCGTGTACTTCATGATGTTCGCCTTGTGCCCCACCGTGACGTGGCGGCGGTCGTGCGACCGCGCATGCTCGAGCGCAAAGCGCACCACGCGCCGTGTTCCCGAGACCGAGATCGGCTTGAGCGAAACCCCGGCATCGAGCGGGAAGGTCCGCCCCGCGTGGCGCTCGACGAGCGCGCTCAGCTCGGCGACCGCCGTCGAGCCGCGCTCGAACTCGAGACCCATGTAGAGGTCCTCGGTGTTCTCACGTACCAACACCAGATCGACGTCATGGATCGGCCGCGGCACCCCGGGATAGGTCTTGGCCGGCCTCAAGTTGACGTACAGGTCGAGCGCGCGCCGCAGCTCCACGTTCACCGAGCGAAACCCGGTGCCGACCGGGGTGGTGATCGGCCCCTTGAGGCCCACCCGATTCGCGCGCAACGAATCCAGGACGCGCGGCGGGAGCGGCGTCCCTTCGGTGGGCACGCACTCCGCGCCGGCCGGCTGCAGGTCCCATTCGAACGCGACCCCGGTCGCTTCCAGCGTCCGCCGCACCGCCGCAATCAGCTCGGGGCCGATGCCGTCGCCGGGAATCAGAGTGACACGATGGCTCATCGCGCCATCCTAAGCGCCCCGGGTTCGCTTCGTCGCCGCGCGCAGCAGGCCGCCCGCCAGGACGATCGCGATCTCGTCGTGGGTGAGATCGTGGCGGAGCACGTGCTGGGAGCCGCGCGTCAGGTTGCGCACGGCCAGCGAACGATGGACCTCGAGGCCGTCGGGGAGGTCGGGGATCTCGAGCTCGTCGCCGCCGTGCGTCGCGTCGTAGTCGACGCGGCTCTCGAGACGAAGCGGCAGGACGCCGAGCCGGATCATCTGCAGCCGATGCCGCGGATCGAAGGAGCAGGCCAGCACCGCACGCACGCCCAGCTGCACCTGGACCAGCACCGCGTGGACGCGCGGCGGCCCCATCCCGAAGTCGTTGCCGGCCACGACGAACCCGCCGCCCTCGCGCTCGGCGCGCGCGGCGAAGCCCGGGTCCACGCCGGCGAAGGCGTGGCGGGCGAGCGCGGGAATCGAGCCTCGGAGACTTCGAACGCGCGGACCGAAGGGAAGGATGCAATCGGTCTCCACGCGATCCCCGATCTTGATCAGCACGACCCCGCGCTGCGGGCCCCGCACGGGCGGAGCGAGCGGCACCTCGGCCAGGGCGACGGGCCCGGGGTCGAGACGTGGCTCCGCAGTGGGCGGGCGCGCCAAGAACGCGTCGTTGACGACGTACGGGCCGTCGCCTGCGCCGTCCGGGCCCGGCCCTCCCTCGAGCGATCGCGGGTCCGCGAGCGCCCCGGCGAGCGCGCTCGCCACGCAGACTTCGGGCCCCGCCACGTCCACCCCGCGTGGCTCCCGAGCGGTGCCCGCGAAGCCGAATCCGATCGCCGGCCCGATCAAAGGCCGCGTCCACGCGCGAGCCTCGTCCCCGCCGTGGGCAATGCGCGCGCCCGCCGCGGCGAGACTCTGGGCGCACCCGCCATCGACCAGCGTGTCCCAGATCTGGCGACTTCCCACCGTGACCAGCAGGCTCACCTCGCGATGAATCGGTCGCCCCGCGAGCCTGAGGGCGAAGCGTCTGAGATCATCCGCCGAGGCATCGGGTCCGATCACCACCGTGCGGACCGGGCGGCCCGCGACGTCTCGGGCCAGGACCACGTCGCGCCCCTCGGCACGTCCCACCAGCGGCTCCAGGGTGGAAAGGTCGATCTCGAGGCGAGCGTCGTAGCGTGCCGCCGGATCGCCGGCCAGGGCCTTCCAGTCCGCCTCGCGCCCTTGGAGGGCGAGGAAGCGCCGGGTGACTTCGTCCGACGGGAACAACGCGGCGGTCAGTCCCAGCGCCCGCGCGCGCAGCGCCATCGTGAGCCGATCGGCCATCGACAAGGCCGCGAGCCCATCCGGCAATACCTCGAGGATCCCACCGCGCGATGGGCTCCGGCCGAGCGCGCGCTCGAGCGCCAGCGCCAGATCCCACCCACCCACGCAGGCCACCGGCCGCCCGGTGAGCGCGAGCGCCGTCACGCCTTCGAGGGCACGCCGGTGCGGAGTCCCGGCCAACACGGCGGCGATTTCGATCACGTCCGCCTCGAACCCCAGCGCACCGAACGCGCCGCACGCCGAAATCGTGGGGTGTAAGCCGAGCGCGATTCGCCCCGGGGCCGCGAAGCGCGCGCAGTGCACGTGGTGACCGGCGCCGTTGCCCCAGCGCGAGACGATGAGGCCATGGCGGGGCCCCAGTCGCTCGAGGACGCGCTGCTCCTCCGCGTGTTCTGCGGAGCGCAGTGGATCGTGCACGGCGCACGCCAGCACCAGCTCGGGGGCCAGACGCGTCGCGCCGGTCGCCTCGTAGGCGCGAAGCGCGAGCGCGCTGTCATCGCCCTCGATCACCACGTGATCGATCTTGAGGAGAGTCCTCCCGCGTCGCCCCGCGGATCGGCGGGGCTCGGCGGCAATGCGGTGGGACTCGATCAGTCCGAGCGCGAGACTCCTCAGCATCGGGCACCCTCGTCAGGCGCGGGAGCCATCCCCCTTGCCCGAGCTCGGCGGGGGCTTCGGGGAGGTCTTTTCCCCCTTGGTCTCTCCCGCCTTGCTCTCTCCCGCTCCGCCGGCTCCGGCTCCACTGGCTCCCGCCTGTTCCTGCTTCGCCTTCTTCTTGTAGGCCGCGCTCCGGTAGTCGGTGCCATAGAAGCCGGAGCCCCGAAACAGGATGCCCGCGCCTCCCGCCGGGACCCGATCCGCCCGGCTCTTGCACTTCGGGCAGCGCCGCGGTTTCTCGTCCTTGATTCCATGAAACAGCTCGAACCGATGTCCGCACTTGCGACAACGGTAGGTGTACGTGGGCATGTCTTCTTCCGGTTCCCTAGCTCAACGCCTTGCGGATGCGTTGCAGTGCCACGCTCAACTCCTCCGTGGAGGTCGCGAATGATACGCGAAGGCACCGATCGTCGCCGAACACCACTCCCGGAACGGTCGCCACCCCGGCGTGCTCCAGGAGATGCTCGGCGAGATCGGTCGAGCCTTGGATTTTCTTTCCCGACAGCTCGCGCCCGAAATGGCGGGAGAAGTCGGCGAACACGTAGAACGCGCCGGCCGGCCGCACCAGGTGGACGTCGGGCAGGCTCGCCAACTCTCGGCAGGCCAGCTCGCGGCGCTGCAGCATGGCCTGGAACATGGCACGCCGCGTCTCGGCGAGGGCTGGATCTCCATCGAGCGAAAGGCGCAGCGCGGCTTCGGCCGCGGCCTGCGAGATGCTGCTCGGATTCCCGCTGGTATGGCTCTGCAGGGCTTCCATGGCCCGCACCACCGCCCGCGGACCGCCCGCGTACCCGAGGCGCCAGCCGGTCATCGCGAACGCCTTGGACACGCCGTTCGCCGTCACCACGCGCTCCCGCATCTTCGGCAGGGTGGCGAAGCTCGTGAATGCGCCGTCGTAGGTCAGGTGCTCGTAGATCTCGTCGCTGATCGCCCACAGGTTCTCGCCCTCGACCACCTCGGCGATGCGCGCGTATTCCTCGGCCGAGTAGACCGCACCGGTCGGGTTGTGCGGAGAATTGAGGATCAGGCCCCGCGTGCGCCCGCGCCCCTCCGCCACCGCACTCACCAGTCCTTCGACGGTCAGCTTGTAGCCCCGTCTCGCATCGAGGCGCGCGCCGACCACTCGCCCACCCGCGATCGCGACCATCGGTGGGTAGCTCGGCCAACACGGAACCGGAACGATCACCACGTCTTCGGGGTCGACCAGAGCCAGCAGGGCATGGAAGATCACGTTCTTGGCTCCGGCCCCCACGATCACTTCGTCCTCGGCGTAGAGGAGGCGATTGTCCCGCTCGAACTTGCTCCGCACCGCTGCGCGCAAGCCCGCGGTGCCCGCCACCGGGGTGTAGCGCGTCTGCCCCGACGTGATCGCCCGCGCGCCCGCTTCGCCGATCGGGGCCGGCGTATCGAAGTCGAGCTGACCGGCTCCCAGGCTGACGATGTCGTGGCCCAGCCCTCGCAGGGCCTGCATGCGGTCGTCGACCGCCATCGTGCCCGAGTGGCCCACCCGCTGGGCGAGACGCGAGACCCTGAGCGTCACGCGCTCCCCACGCCGCCCGCCGCTCGATCGGCGGTCGTCGGGCACAGCGCGCACGCGATCGTCGCCACCTGGACGACGTCGTCGACGTTGCAGCCCCGCGAGAGGTCGTTCGCCTGCCGCTTCAAGCCCTGCAAGATCGGACCGTAGGCGGCCGCGCCCGCGAGGCGCTGCACCAGCTTGTACCCGATGTTCCCGGCGTCGAGATCGGGAAACACGAGCACGTTGGCGCGCCCCGCGACCGGGCTGTTCGGAGCCTTGGTGCGAGCCACGGTGGGATCGAGGGCGGCGTCGGCCTGCAGCTCGCCGTCGAACAGGCGATCGGGCCGTCGCGCGCGCGCCAGGGCCAGCGCCTCGCGCACCTTGCGCACTCTCGGATGGTCGGCGCTGCCGCGGGTGGAAAACGACAACAGGGCGGTGTGAGCCGGCTCGTGCACCAGCCGCTCGAAATTGTCGGCGGCGAGGCAGGCGATCTCCGCCAGCTGCTCGACCGAGGGATCCGGGATCACGCCGCAGTCGGCGAACGCGAACACACGTTCGGCCCGTTCGAAGGCGGCGGGCAAGATCATGACGAAGAACGACGAGACCGTGCTCACGCCCGGGGCGAGCCCGAGCAGCCAGATCGACGCGCGCAATACCTCGGCGCTGGTGTGGACGGCTCCTGCGACCATGCAGTCCGCGTCACCCTCCCGCACCTCGGCCGCCGCCTGAAACAACGCTTGGCGCGCCAGGCGGTCGCGCTCTGAGGCCGCGAGCCGGTCCCCGCGCGCCTCGGCGAGCGCGCGTGCGGCCCGGACCACTGCCTCGGGATCGCCTGGATCGCGCACCCGCACGCCGTCGAGACGCGCCCGCGAGCGCCGCGCGGCCTCCGCGACCACCTCGGGACGGCCGAACAGCGAAACCTGCGCCACGCCCCGCCGCGCCAGCTCGGCGGCGGCGCACGCCACGCGCTCGTCCTCGCCCTCGACCAGCGCGAGCCGGGCGGCACGCCGCCTCGCCTGGTCCGCGATGCGATCGAGCAGCGGCGTCATCCCCGTGCGACGCGCGGGCGCGCCGCACCCGAGCGCTTCGGCGAGAGACGCTCGCGCAGCCGCCGTTCCACCACCGGGGGGACCAAGCCTTTGATCACGCCGCCCAGGCGCGCGACCTCCTTCACGATCGTCGAGTTGAGGTAGGTGTACTGGATGCTCGGCATCAAGAATGCGACCTCGACCGAGCGCGACAGGCGCCGGTTCATGAGCGCCATCTGGAACTCGAACTCGAAGTCGCTCACCGCGCGCAAGCCCCGGATCATCACCGTGGCTCCGACCCGTTCCGCGCACGCCACCACCAGGTCCGCGAACGAGACCACCTCGACCCGACGCATGCTCTGGACGGCCGCGCGCGCCATGTCGGTGCGCTCCTCGAGAGTGAACAGCGTTGCCTTGGCTTGGCTGTCGGCGACCGCGACGACCACGCGATCGAACAGTCGCGTGGCGCGGCGCGTCAGGTCCAGGTGCCCATTCGTGAACGGGTCGAAGGTCCCGGGGAACAATGCCGTGCGCTCGCTCATGTCCGATCCTCCTCAAGTCTCACCGGGATCGCTCCCGGCCCGTGTCTCGTACGTGGACACCATGGTCTCTCCATACCGCCGTCGCCTAAGGCAAACGAGACGGCCCGCTCGCTCGGGCAGCTCGTCCTTGGCGTGATGCTCCACCACCACGCGGGCGTGCTCGGCCAACACGCCCTCGTGGCCCAGCGCCGCGAGCACCGACCGTGCTTCTTCACCGCCGTACGGAGGATCCGCCAGGACGAGATCCGCCTGCGCCAGCTCGGCCCGCAGGCGCCCGATCGCCCGCGGCAGGGCAAGTGGCCACACCCGCGCGCGTCCGGTGAGCCCCAACGTTTCGAGATTACGGTCGAGTGCGGCCCGCGCCGCGCGATCCGATTCGACGAAGTCCGCGCGCACGGCGCCGCGCGACAACGCTTCGATGCCGTACGCGCCGCTCCCCGCATAGAGGTCGATGACGCGTCGCCCCGTGAACGGCTCGAGCGCCATGAACAGAGCCTCGCGCACCCGGTCCGAGCTCGGCCGAGTGCGCCCTCCCCGCGGGGCCACGAGGCGGCGGCCGCCGAGTTCTCCCGAGATGACACGCACGAGCGAGGCGGCAGTCTCCCCCACTCGGGAACGCCCTGTCAAGCAAGGCTGCGCCGCTTTCTCGTGTATCCAGAACGACTTAAGCCGTTGCTCGCGGCGCCCCGGAGGGCGTGGTCAGGGCATTGGGAGCACTTCGTATCCGCGCGGGGCCGCCAGGCGAAAGCCAGCCGCGCCACGCGCGGGCCCGAACCGCCAGGCGCCGAACTCGTAGGTTTCGAGATCGCCCGCAGGACTCACGAACTCGATCCGACTCGGCAGGCCGGTGCCGGCGAGCGTCACCGTCACGCTCTCGGGCAGCGTCGTCTCGGTGGCGGCCAGCCCGAGCCGGAAGCGGTTGGCCGTGAGCCGCCGCTCGGCGTAGAGCCCTTCCTCGGGGTTCAAGAACAGCCGCCACAGCCCCATCGTCGAGGCGACGTGCTGGGTCGTCAGCGTCAACATCTGTCGTGCCGCGGGCTGCAGCCACTCGCCCCCGTCGGAACGCAGAGCAATCCGCTCGCCCAGGGCCGGGAAATCGATCCGCACCCGGTCGGGGGGCTCGAGCGCCAACGTGCCGCGGCGTGCGCGTACGCCGCCTTCGCTCCGGGTCACGGCCCGGAACGCGACGGTGACGCGCCCGGCCCGCCCGAGACGCTGGACCAGGCCGCGGGTCGAGACCAAGCCCGCGGGCGTTGCCGCCGTGAGGAGCAGCGTGGCGACCGACGCGAGCAGCACGCGACCCCCAAAGCCGCGCCACATCAGAAGGAGCCCAGCCGCCGCAGCGCCGCTCGCAAGTCATCGAGCGTCAAGGCATCGGCACCCGCCGGGATTCGAACTGCCAGCCGCAGCGTATCCGCGCGCGCTTGCCAGCGCGATCGCGTCACCTTGCACTTGAGGTGGAGTGAGCCCTGCGTGAACTCGACCCACGAGGGCCACGCGATGCCGCTGCTCCGATCCCAGCCTCGGTAGTCCGCTCGCCACCGAACTTCTTGGTGCACTCCCGAGACCTGTACCGGCAAGCCCGCGCGGCCGACCCGAAGCGCCAGCGAATCTCCTTCCTCCATCCAGTCCACCTCGAGCAGGCTATCGACGCGCGACGCCCGCTGCCACGCCTCGGCCGGGGGTCGCCACGCAGCGCTCAGGGCGCGGTAGGCCAGCGCCCCCACCCCCGCGATCGGCAGCGAGTCCCGGCTCGCGTCGAGACGGAGTCCCAGGCGTTCGGCCGGAAGGTAGGCACGGAGCGAGTCGCCGCGCGCTCCGAGGATGGCGGCGGTGCCGAACGTCGAGCCCACCTTCAAGCGCACCGCGTCCGGTGCGGCGGCGTACACGTCGGCCTGAATCCCGGGCCAGCGGCGTTGCCCCGCCACCTCGGCCCACAGCACCACCTCGGACTCCATCGCCCCGCCACGCTCCAGCCGCTCGGCGAGCGCGAGGCGATAGCGCTCGGCCAACGAGGCCGGCGAGACCTCGGGAAGCGAGACGCGGTGCGGGGCGCAGGAAGAGAGCACCGCCAGGATCGCGGCGCAACCCGCCGCGGCCCACCGTCGGCTCGATCCGAGCCCGATCACGCGCGCGGTCCAGCGGCAGCCAGGGCCTCGAGCAACGCGCGGGCCACTTCCTCGGGCGTTCGCCCATCGGTGGCGATCCGCGTTTCGGCCACCTCTCGGTAGAGCGCCGAGCGCTC
>VBOY01000152.1:0-3914 GCA_005893295.1 Candidatus Eiseniibacteriota bacterium
TCTCGAGTCTCCACGGGAGAGTCTCGGCACATCCTCCGCGCGGCAGGCAGGGCACGCCACGTGGGCCCGAGGGCCGCAGTCCGCAGGGCCGAAGCGTCCTGTCTGGTCGTCTCCGGCGCAGGGCCGCACGACAGGAGAACCCGATGAATCGTGCCGCAGTCTTGCTGGCGCTGGCCGTCGCCGCCATCCCGGCATCGTGCCTCGCGCAGGAGCCGCCCGAGGGATCCACGGAGCCGATCGGTCCGTGGGCCTTCACGATCGCACTCAACGATCTTTCGTTCGGCTCGTTCGACGGCGTGACCCTCTCGATGCGAAGACAGACCCGCGATCATGCCGCTTGGCGCTACGGCATCACGCTCTCGTCCGTCATCGACGAATCCAAGCGCCACGACCGTTTCGAGTCCCCGACTTCACCTGCCGTTGCGGAAAGGCTCGACGACCATAGATGGGACGCAGGTGTCGAGCTGGACGTGACACGGCTCACATTTCCAGGCGCCCGACGACAGGTGCGGCCGTACCTCGGAATCGGCGCTTTCGGGAGCTTCCGTTACAGTCGCGAACGATTCCGCGAGCGGCTCGAACCTACCGGGAGCGGTCCTTCTGAACTCAGGGGCGAGGATCGTGGCACGAGTTGGGGTGTGGGGCTGTTCGGTGCTTTCGGAGTCGAATGGCGGGTGCGACCTAACGTCGCGCTCCATGCCGAATACGGGCAGGGGCTCCGTTATCGCCCGAGTCACCATGTTGCCGATCGACGGGAGCTGGATGCCTCGGGAACGACGGTGCGACAGAATAACGTCGACGAGAATTCCCGCGACGTGTCCTTCTACGCCAGAGGCAGTCGAGCAGGCGTCAGCATCTTCTTCTGAGCGCGGGCCGTCGATCGCCGTGCCGTCCGATGGTTGAGCCATCCCCGCCTGGCCGTCACCCTTCCGGAAGCGCTTGGGCGGCCCGCCGCGCCATTGCCGGGCCTCGCGACCGCGTGCTAGGGTCGAGCCCTCGACGCCGACACCTTCCCGAGGCCTTCGACGCGCCTCCACTTCGAAGGGACACGAGGGTTTCCCTATGTCCGGCTCCGTTCGCACCCTGACCCTGGCCGACGCGGCGCACGCCCGCGCCGGTTGGCTCGACGATCTCCTGCTCGCGACCGCGGCGAGCATCGTCACCGCTCTCGCGGCGCGGATCGAGATCCCGCTGCCCTGGACGCCCGTGCCCATCACCGGACAGACCTTCGCGGTGCTGCTGTCCGGGGCCGTGCTGGGTGCGCGGCGAGGCTTCCTCTCCCAGGTGCTCTACCTGGCCGAGGGCACCTTCGGTCTCCCGGTCTTTGCCGGTGGCGCCGCCGGGTTCGCGATCTTCGCGGGTCCGACCGCGGGCTACTTGGTGGCGTTCCCGTTCGCGGCCGCGCTCGTGGGAGCGCTGGCCGAGCGCGGTTGGGACCGCAGGTTCTTCTCGATGCTCGCGGCGATGCTGCTCGGCAGCGCGGTGATCTTCGGCCTGGGGCTCTTTTGGCTCGCGCGTTTCTCGCCCGTCTCGCATCTCCTCGCGCTGGGACTCCTTCCGTTCGTTCCCGGGGACCTCATCAAGGCAACCCTCGCGGCCCTCGCCTTCCCGGCCGCGTGGCGCAGGCTGAATCGGCGGAGCGGGATCGGCAGGTGACCGTGCAGAAGATCGCCGTTCTCGGCGCCGGCATCATGGGGCGCGGGATCGCCTACGTCTCGGCGCTGGGCGGGTTCGACACGATCCTTCAGGACACGAGCCCCTCCGTGCTCGAGAGGGCGCGTGCCGATATCGGGTCCCTGCTCGACCAGGGCGTCGCCGCCCGGAAGGTGGACGCCGCCCTGGCGGCCGCGGCTCTCGGGCGGATCTCGGTGAGCGACACGCTGGAGGATGCGGCGCATGCGGCGGATCTGGTAATCGAGGCGGTACCAGAATCGATCGAGCTCAAGGTCGAGCTCTTCGCCACCCTCGACCACGTGGCTCCGGCGCACGCCATCCTGGCCTCGAACACCTCGTCCCTTTCGATCACGGAGATGGCGGCCGCGACGGGGCGACCCGGCCAGGTCGTTGGCATGCACTTCTTCAATCCGGTCCATCGGATGAAGCTGCTCGAGGTGGTGCGCGCGCTCGAGACCGCAAAGGACACGTTGGCGTCCGCGATCGAGGTCGGACGGGCGATGGGCAAGGAGTGCGTCGTGGTCCGCGAGTCGCCCGGGTTCGTGACCAGCAGGATCAACGCCATGATCGGCAACGAGGCGTTCTACATGCTGCAAGAGGGCGTGGCGAGCGCGCGCGACATCGACCAGGCGCTCAAGCTGGGGCTCAACCATCCGATGGGCCCGTTCGAGCTGGTGGATCTGGTTGGGCTCGACACCCGACTCTCGATCCTCAAGTTCCTGCATCGTACCCTGGGCGAGAAGTTCCGGCCCTGCCCGCTGATCGAACAGTACGTGGCGGCGGGGCGCCTGGGCCGCAAGGCGGGCCGTGGCGTCTACGACTACCCCGAGGCCTAGCATGCGTAAGAAGAGTGCCCGCCGCCGCCGGGAGCCCAAGGGAAAGCGCGCCGGGGCGTTGAAGCCGAAGGGCACGGCCCGCACGCGGTCGCAGCGGCGAACCAAGACGGGATCGCCCGCATCCAAGACCGCGGGGAAGCGATCGACAACCGCCACGCTGGTCCGGGCCGCGCGGCCCAAGCTGCGCGCCGTCCGCCGTCCGGCGGCGAAGCCAGCGGTCGCGCCGGCGTTTCGGCAGCGCGGCGCGGCCTCGAGCAAACAGCTGGTGCTGTTCGAGCTGCTGCGAGCGCGCACCGCATTCCTGGCCGCGATCCAGGGATTGCCCGCCGCGGCCGCCGAGCAGCCGCTGGCCGCGGGCAAATGGAACGCGCGCCAGATCGTGCTGCACGTCGTGGCGCGCGACCGGGCGCGCCTGCGCGAGCTTGAAACCGCGCTGCGCGGCACGCGGGTCTCGTGGGCCGACGTGACCCCCGAGCAGATGGATCGTGTGAACGAGGCGGATCTGGCGTCGCTCAAGACGCTGGACTGGGAGGGAGCGCGGCGTCTGCTCCACACGACGCGACACGAGCTGATGGAAGCACTGGAAAGCGTCCCGGACGAGCCGCCCGAGGTGTGGAGTCCGGAGCACGCGTTCGGCTGGATGTTGCACGCGCTTCCGCCCCACGATCATCATCACGCCGAGGTCCTCAAGCGCTGGCGCGCCGAGCGCGGCGTCTGAACCGAAGGAGGTGCACAAGATGCCGCAAACGCTCGCAGGGCCCAAGCCGGCTCGACTCATCATCGACGGCGAGGTGGTGGATGCCGCGTCGGGCGAGGTGTTCCAGACCATGAATCCGGCGACCGAGGAGCCGGTCACCGCGGTGGCGAAGGCCGGCCCGGAGGACGTGGACCGCGCGGTCCATGCGGCGCGCAAGGCGTTTCACGGTGGCCCGTGGCCCGCGATGCGGCCGGCCGAGCGCCAGCGGCTCGAGACGCTCGACAACGGAAAGCCGATCTTCGAGTCGCGCCAGGTCGACATTCCGATGGTGGCGGGCTGCTTTCATTACTTCGCGGGGTGGGCCACCAAGCTGACCGGCGAGACCATCCCGATCCACCCGGGGTGGCTCACATACACGCTGCGCGAGCCGATCGGGGTGATCGGCGCGATCATCCCATGGAACTTCCCCATGATCATGGTGGGCTGGAAGTGCGCGCCGGCGCTCGCCGCGGGCAACTGCGTGGTGCTCAAGCCCGCGGCCGAAACACCGCTCACGGCGGTGCGCATCGGCGAGCTGGCGCTCGAGGCGGGGGTGCCGCCGGGCGTGCTCAACGTGCTCCCTGGGCCCGGCAGCGTCACCGGGGCCGCACTGGTGCGCCACCCGGGGGTCGACAAGATCACGTTCACCGGCTCGACCGAGGTGGGAA
>VBOY01000152.1:4121-10320 GCA_005893295.1 Candidatus Eiseniibacteriota bacterium
GACGAGTTCGTGACGAAGCTCGCCGAGCGCGCCAAGAAGCTGGTGCCGGCGGATCCGCTCGATCCCAAGACGCGCCTGGGAGCCCTGGTGAACGAGTCCCAGATGAGGAAGGTGCTCGGTTACGTGGAGACTGGCGTCAAGGAAGGGGCGAAGGTGGTGGCCGGCGGACAGCGCCAGCCGGTGAATGGCAAAGGCTATTTCGTGCAAGCCACGGTGCTCGACGGCGTCGACAACGGCATGCGGGTGGCGCAGGAAGAGATCTTCGGGCCGGTGCTGTCGGTGATCCCCTTCGATGGCGTGGACGACGCCGTGGAGAAGGGCAACGACATCTTCTTCGGGCTCGCCGCCGGCGTGTGGACCCGCGACGTCAAGAAGGCCCACGCGGTCGCCCGCAGGCTCCAGGCGGGGACCGTGTGGGTCAACATGTACAACTTCTACGATCCCGGAATGCCGTTCGGCGGGTTCAAGGGCTCCGGGTTCGGCCGCGACTTGGGGGCCGAGAGCGCCCGCGAGTTCACGCAGCTCAAGAGCGTGTGGATGAACGGCGAGGGCTAGGGGGAACGAATGATTCGACTCCGCCACATCGTTGTGTTCACCACCGACCTCGCGCGGCTCCGGGAGTTCTACGAGGATCGGGTCGGGCTCGAGCCCAGCATCGCCGACCCTCACTGGACCGCCTATCGCACCCGCGGAGCCATTCTGGCCCTCCATCCGCTCGCGGGCGGCGCGACTCCGTACGTCGAGCTGGCGTTCGAGACCGCCGACCTCGAAGCCACGATGCGAGACGTGGAACATCGTGGGGGGCGCTTCACCGAGCCGATCCAGGACGAGAAATGGAGCGCGCGGATCCGACTGCATGACACGGAAGGCAATCGGCTGGCTCTGGTGCAGCCCAAGCTGCCGACGATGGAAACGGAGGGGCCCGAGATCGTGGCGGCGATGGTCCACGCGCGCGACCTGGCGGCGGCGGGCGCCTTTTATCGGGACGTGCTGGGACTCGAGACGCATGAGGGAACCTCGTCACGCGTTTGGCTCGTGGCCGGGGCCACGATGGTCGCGCTGACTCCGAGCATCACGCCCGGCGCCAAGGCCGTCGGCTTCGGCCTCGCGGTGCCGGAGCTGCCGCTGTGGGTGGACGAAGCGCGCGCACGCGGGCTCACGATCGCCGATCCCGTGGATCGCGGCTTCGGTTCGTTCGCGGATGCGATCGATCCCGACGGCAATCCGATCACTTTCTTCGAGGCCTCGGAGCCGGTGAGCGAAGAAGAGCGGCTAGCCGAGCCCTTCGAGGACGACGGCGCGCTGGCGCGGGCTCCATTCCGCAAGCCACCCAAGAAGGGGTCGAAAGCGGTGGGACGGATCACCGTCGGCCTGGGCTACGCGGGATCTGCCACGAAGCGGAAGGCCGAGGCGCGGCCCAAGCGCCAGCGGGCGGCCCAACGCGTGGCGTCGGCGCGGGGCAGCGGGCCGGCCGGGAGCAGGGTCAAGCCGAAACGCACCGCCGATTCCAAGCGCGCCCGGGCCAAGCCCGCCATCGGGCGCCTCAAGAAGGCCGAGCTGCGGACCCTCGCCCAACACAAGCGGGCGGTGGCGCGCGCGAGCAAGGGCAAGCCGATCAAGCGCGCGGCGGCGCGGGCCGGGAAGCGCTCGTGAGGCGGCGCGCTTGCCTGCCCCAAGGGTCCAGATGACCGCTCCGCGAATCTACCTGGCCGGAGGGATGCGCACGCCGATCGGCAATTTCGGCGGCTCGCTTGCTCGCTCTTCGGCGGCGGCCCTGGGCGGGATCGCCGCGAAGGCGGCGCTCGAGAGAGCGCGCCTGCCAGCCGAGGCCGTGGGAGAGGTGATCGTGGGCCACGCGCGCCAGGCCGGCAACGGGCCCAACCTGGCCCGTCAGGTGGTGCGTCGCGCCGGACTCGCCGACACTGTCCCGGCGTTCACCATCAACAAGGCGTGTGCCTCCGGAATGCAGGCCATCGCGAGCGCCGCGCAGAGTGTTCAGCTCGGCGAGCGCCATGTCGTGCTCGCCGGCGGGACCGAGCATATGTCGAGCATTCCCTTTCTCGCGACCCACGTGCGCTGGGGGGTCAAGCTTGGCGACGAGCCGTTGGTCGACGCGATGTACCGCGACGGCTACCTGTGCCCGCTGTGCGACCAGCTGATGGGCGAAACCAGCGAGACGTTGGCTCGCGAGTACCGAATCGACCGCGAGGAGCAGGACGCCTACGCGCTCGAGAGCAACCGGCGCGCCGCGCGCGCGTGGGACCAGGGTCGCTTCGCGGACGAGGTGGTGGCGGTGGACGTCGTGGACGGCAAGCGATCGTCACGCGTCGAGCGCGACGAGCACTACCGCGCCGACGCCTCGCTGGAAGACATGGCAAAGCTCAAGCCGGTATTCGCGAAGGACGGCACGATCACGGCCGGCAATGCTTCGGCAATCACCGACGGCGCAGCCGCGCTGGTGGTGCTCTCCGAAGAGGCAGCGAAGCGGCACGGGATCGCGCCGCAAGCCTCGCTGCTCGGCGCGACGTCGGTGGGCGTGGATCCCGCGCGGATGGGGATCGGCCCGGTGCCGGCGGTGCGCGCGCTGCTCGAGCGGCACCACGTGAAGCTCGAGGACGTCGAGGTGGTGGAGCTGAACGAGGCCTTCGCCTCGCAGGTGCTGGCCTGCGACCGCGAGCTCCATTTCGATCGCGAGCGACTCAACGTGAACGGTGGCGCGATCTCGCTCGGGCACCCAACCGGCTGCAGCGGCACGCGCATCGTGGTGACGCTGCTCCACGAGCTTACGCGCGTCAAGGGGCGCTACGGCTTGGCGACCCTGTGCGTCTCGGGCGGCCAGGGGATGGCGCTGCTGGTCGAGCGGGCGTAGAGAGGCGGCGCTTCCGGCGTGCCCTTCACTCCTCGAGCTCCTCGAGGGTCCTCGGCCAATCCGCCTTGAGCAGCCGCGACAGGGCACGGTCGGCGAGCAGGCGCCCGCCAGTCTGGCAGCGCGCGCAGTAGTTCGTCTCGTTGTCGGCGTAGACGACGCGCTGGACCGGCGCGCCGCAAACCGGGCACGGGTGGCGGTAACGCCCGTGCACCGCCATGCCGGGCCGGAACGCGGTCACCTTCTCGGGGAACCCTTCGCCGGCCTCTTCGCGTAGGCGCGCGGTCCACAGTGAGAGGGTTTCGCGCATCGCCTCGAACAAACGCGCCACTTCCGCCGGCCGGAGCCTGCTCGTGAGCACCAGTGGCGAGAGCTTCGCACGGTGGAGGATCTCGTCCGAGTAGGCGTTGCCGATGCCGGCGAAGAGCCGCGGGTCGGTGAGCGTGTGGTTCTCGCGCCTGAGGGCGTCGCTGAACTGCTCGAGCGTGGCCTCGAGCGGTTCGACCCCTCCCGGATCGAGTGCGGCGAGTGCGGCTTCATCGCCGACCAGGTGGAGCGAGGCGCGCTTCGACGAGCCCGCCTCGGTGAGCACCAAGCTGCCGCCGGCGAAGTCGAACGCCGCCAGCCCGACTTTGGCCGGCACCTTGGCCCGGGGCTCGCGCCAGTGGAGGCGTCCCGCGATCATGAGATGGAGCACGAGGTAGATCCCGCCCTCGAGCTCGATCACGATGCGTTTGGCCATGCGGCGCACGCCGCGCACCCGCCGGCCCGCCGTGGCCTCGGGCTCCGGCGTGACCGTGCGCAGCAGGTTTACGCCCACGATCCGGATCTGCTCGAGCGTCTGACCCACGGTGCGCGAGGCGATCGCATCGACGTAGAGCGCGAGGTCGGGGAGCTCGGGCATCGCGCGAGACTACCCGATGGAGGCGGTTGCTTCTCTCGCGCTATAGTGCCCCGCCATGGAGCCGATCGCCGAGGTCGCCCGCGCGCTCGACCTCGATCCGGCGCGCCTGGAGCCCTACGGCGTCTACAAGGCCAAGGTGTCGCCCGCCGCACTCGACGGCCGCGAAGCGCGCGGCCGTCTGATCCTGGTTTCCGCGATCACGCCCACGCCCGCCGGCGAGGGCAAGACCACCTGCTCGATCGGACTCGCACAGGGACTCGCCGCCAACGGCGTGCGCACCGCGGTGGCGCTGCGTGAGCCCTCGCTCGGCCCCTATCTGGGCATGAAGGGGGGCGGGACCGGCGGCGGTAAGTCGCAGGTGGTGCCGGCCGACGACGTCAACCTCCACTTCACCGGCGACATCCACGCGGTCGCGACCGCCCACAACCTGCTCGCCGCCCTGGTGGACAACCACCTCCACCACGGCAACCAGCTCGGGCTCGATTCGCGTCGCGTGCTGTGGCGCCGCGTCCTCGACATGAACGACCGCGCCCTGCGCGGCATCGTGATCGGTCTCGGCGGGCACCGCGAAGGGGTGCCGCGCGAGACCGGCTTCGACATCGCGGCGGCGAGCGAGGTGATGGCGATCCTGTGCCTGGCCGACGGCATCAGCGATCTCAAGCAGCGACTGGGGCGCATCGTGGTCGGCTACCGGCCGGACGGCAGCGCGGTGGCGGCGCGCGACTTGAACGCGGTGGGGGCGATGGCGGCGCTCCTCAAGGAGGCGGTGAAGCCCAATCTAGTCCAGACCAGCGAGGGTGTGCCCGCGTTCGTCCACGGCGGCCCGTTCGCCAACATCGCGCACGGTACCAACTCGATCGCCGCCACCAGGATGGCGCTGGCGTACGCCGACGCGGTGGTCACCGAGGCCGGCTTCGCTTTCGAGCTCGGAGCGGAGAAGTTCTTCGACATCAACTGCCGCTATGGCGGCTTCGCCCCCTGTTGCACCGTGCTGGTCGCCACGCTGCGCGCGCTCAAGATGCACGGCGGGGTCCCGCTCGCACACATCCAGGAGCCCGATCCCGCGGCGGTCGCGCACGGGCTTGCGAATCTCGAAAAGCACGTCGAGAACATCCGCAAGTTCGAACAGCGTTGCGTGGTCGCGATCAACCACTTCCCGAGCGACACCGACGAGGAGATCGCGATCGTCGAGGAGCACTGCGACGTGTTGGGGCTCGAAGCGGTGGTGGCGAAGCCGTTCTCGGATGGAGGGGAAGGCTGTCGTGCGCTGGCCGAGACGGTGTGGGCGGTGGCTCGCAGATCGCGGCCCCACTTCAAGGCGCTCTACGATTGGGGCGCCCCGATCGAGAAGAAGATCCTCACCGTGGCGGCGGAAATGTACGGAGCCGAAGCGGTCGACTACCAGCTGCGCGCGCGCCGCGACCGCGACCAGCTCGAGAAGCTCGGGTACGGCGGGCTGCCCGTGTGCATCGCCAAGACCCAGCAGTCACTCTCCGACAACCCGGCGCTGCTCGGCCGCCCCAAGGATTTCCTGGTCACGGTGCGCGAGATCCAGCTCGCCGCGGGCGCGGGGTACGTGGTTCCGATCACCGGGGAGATCCTCCGCATGCCCGGGCTGCCCGCTCACCCGCTGGCCGAGCATTTCGACCTCTCCGAGAACGGAGAAATCGTGTTCCACGACAGCTGACGCGGTGGCGAGCCGCCGCGTCGGCGCCTCAGGAGAAAAGGAGGTCCCATGGCCACCCGCGTATTCGACGTGCGGCCGCCCAGCTTCGGCGGCGGCGCGCGTCTGCTCATCGCCATGATCGCCGGGTTGGTGCTGTTCGGCATCTTCAATCCCTTCGTCGTCATCCCCGCCGGCAACGTCGGCGTGCTCGACTTCTTCGGCAACGTCTCGAACCGGGTCCTGCCGTCGGGCGTGCACGTGGTGGTGCCACTCACGCGGGTGATCCGGATGTCGGTCCAGACCCAGGAGCTCAAGGAAAACGCCGAGGTGCCTTCGGCGGAGGGCCTGATCATGGACCTAGAGGCCTCCCTGCTCTACCGGCTCGATCCCGAGAAGGCCGATGACATCTACCGCACGGTGGGGAGGAACTACGCCCAAATCGTGGTCGAGCCGCAGATCCGCTCGGCGATCCGCGAGATCACGGCCTCCTACGACGCCAAGGCGTTGTACTCGTCCGAGCGCGACAAGATCGCGAGTGAGATCCACGGCTTCTTCGCCCGGCTCACGCGCGACCGCGGGATCGTCGCCGAGGCGGTGCTGCTGCGCAAGATCGGCCTGCCGCCCATCGTGGCCAACGCGATCCAGGAGAAGCTCCGTCGCGAGCAGGAGGCGGAGCAGATGAAGTTCGTGCTGCTCAAAGAGACGCAGGAGGCGGAGCGCAAGCGCATCGAGGCCCAGGGTGTGGCGGACTTCCAGCGCATCG
>VBOY01000152.1:10397-11436 GCA_005893295.1 Candidatus Eiseniibacteriota bacterium
GGCGGCGAGGGACGATAGCGGGCAATGGGACAGCCCCCGCTACGCCTTCTGGAGCGTGACCACTCTCCGACGCCTGGCGCCATGCATGTACGCCTGCTCGTCGCGCTGGAGACGACGACTCGTTGCTTACCGAGTCATTCCGCCCGAGGCGTCATCGACGCTGGCCAGACGGGCGCGATCGACGGAGCCCGCTCATTGGGTCACCGCATCATCGGCACGTTTCGCCGCCCACCCGAGCTCCTCCGGCTCGGGCCGCTCGCCGTCCACGCTGTCGTCGACGTACTTCATGCGGACCGTGAGCGAGATGATGGCCACGGTCACGCCGAACAGGCACACGATGGTGGCACCCATCGGCCAGTCCTTGAGGTAGGAGAACACCGCGCCGAGGATGGAGACCACGAACGCGATCGCCCATGCCCAGGAGATTTGGGCCCGGCCCCTCCGGCCCAGTAGCGTCGAGCAGACCACCGGGACGATCAGGTACGAGAACACCGCCAGGACACCGGACACCTTCACGGAGCTGGTGACCACGAGACCGAACGTGGCGTAGAAGAAGAAGTCCCATTTCTTCACCGACAGGCCCATCTGTCGCGCCTTCCGGGGGTCTTCCGAACAGAGCAGCAGCTTACAGCGTCGCCATGATGGCGATGTCCCTCCAAGCCACCCAGCCGAGGGCCTCTCCGCTCAGCGTCCCGCTCACATGCTCCGCTCCGTGGGGAGCGTTCGACAGCAAGAGCAACGTGGCCGCCGTCGCCAGCGCGAACGAGATCCCGATGAAAGCCTCCTGTAACACCGAGTGCTCCCGATCCCACAGGAAGCTGAAGAGCGCCGCGCCCAGCAGCGTGAAGCCAAAGGACCAGTAGTACGTGCTGGGGTCGTGCGGGTCCGCTCCGAGCAGGAACGCCACGCTCTGGCCAAGTGCTGCGATCTGCGCCAGTGCGAGATCCACGAAGATCACGCCCCGGGCCAGGACATGCCGGCCCAGGGCGGGAAGGATCAATACCAGGAGAAGGCACGCCAGGAGCGGCAGCGCCATGAC
>VBOY01000153.1 GCA_005893295.1 Candidatus Eiseniibacteriota bacterium
GGTGACCTTCGTTTCCTTGACTGATCCGTAGTAGAAGCCGGCGAACGGGAACGGTCCGGTGCTTGCGAACTCGTGTTTCGGATCCAGCATCCGATCGAAATTGAACTTCACGGCCGCCGCGTTGAACGGCGTCCCGTCGTGAAACTTGACGTTCTTCCGGAGCTCAAAGGTGTACGTGAGACCATCCGAGGACACGGTCCACTTCGTCGCCAGAGCGGGTTTCAGCTCGAAACCGCCCTCGTCGAAGCGTACGAGCGTGTCGTAGACGGATGAGAGGATGCGCATCGAGTTGATGTCCGTGAGCTGTGCGGGGTCGAGCGATGTGGGCTCCGCGACAAGCCCCAGGACGAATGTGCCACCCTTCTTGCCTTGGCCAGGCAGCTGGTTGCAGCTCGCGAGGACGAGCAGCGCGGCCGCGGCCAACGCCCAGACCATGCGGAGAACGCGTTGTTTGGTCATTTCCCCCTCCACTGTTCCGAGTCACGGTAGAGCTAGTCCTCTCGCACGGCCTCCCTCCTTGCGCCCAGAAGCTCGCTGATCTCCCCAGCTTTCTCCCGAAGGATCGGCAGGTACTCCAACATCCGGTTGCGCTTCCACCGCGGCGCGACCCCCGCGATGCCAAGCGCGGCGACGACCGTCCCAAGATGACCGCGGATCGGAACGGCGATGCACGACGCGTTGGGGATGTTCTCCTCGAAGCTGATCGCGTAGCCCGCACGTCGAGTCTGCGCGAGCTCGGCTCGGATCCGCGCGGCGCTCAGTTGGCCCCGGCCACGCGGCATGAGCCCCAACACCTGTGAGATCTCAGCGTCGGGCAGCGGCGCGAGCAGGACTTTTCCTGGGGCGCCGGCGTAGAGCGGATACAGCTGCCCGACGCCCGCGACCATGCGCACAGGATTCGGGCTCTCTACCTCTTGAACAGCAGCGCGCAAGTTGCCTCGGCGCGCGCTCACGTATGCGGTCTCGCCGGTGCGGGTCACGAGCTCCCGAAGGAAGGGCAGCGCGATCTGCGCGAGCTCCGAGCGCTGACCGACGCGAGCGGCAAGCCGGAGGAATCCCGTGCCGAGCTCGAGGCGACCCGAAGATGCATTCACCTCGACGAGGCCCCCGCCGCGTAGGGTCGCCAAGAGACGGCTGGCGCTGCTCTTGTGGACACCGAGCTCTCGAGCGATCTCGCTGACCCCTCGACCCTCCGGAGCGTCCGCGAGCAGATCGAGAACCGCGAGGGCGCGGCTGACCGAAAGGAGGGAGTCGGTTCCTCGAATGGGCGTGTCGATCGATGTTGTGTTCCTCACAACGTGGTTGCGGAGGACGCTACGCCGGGTCGAAGGCGGCTGTCAATCCATGGACGAAGCCGCAGTCTGGCGCTCATGGCGCAATTGCCGCAGCGCCGCCATGAATCCAGCACCGCCGACCGCCATCAGACCCAGACCAGAGCCCGCGATGATCGCGACCGGGCTCACGAGCGTCGCGAGCGTTCCCGTCACGGCGAGCGAGATCGGTGTCGTGAGGTTCATCGTGGTGAAGAACGTCGCGAACGTGCGCCCGCGCATCTCCGATGGCACGGTGAGCTGCAGCCGCGCGCTGTTCGCCGCGTTGAGTACGCCGTTCGCGACACCCAGTGCGACGAAGGCCAGCGTCGCGAGCGCGAGCGTCCAGGCGAACGCGAACGCCGCCCAGATGGCGCCTTGCACGAAGACGCCGCCGACGACGATCGCGACGAGTGGGAGACGCGTGCGTACGAAGCTCATCGTGAGGTTCGCGACGAGCAGGCCTGCCGCAAGCCCGCTCATGATCACGCCGTACTCGACGACACCACCGCCGAGCTGCACGCTGACCCAGAGCGGGATGATCGTGCGGAACGGACCGCTCGCGAACAGCTGATTGCCGGCGGCCACGAGCGTCACGAGCCGGCTCGGCGGATGGTTCGCGATGAAGCGCAGACCGTCGCCCGCCTCCTGCAGGAGCGGACGCCTCGGAGCGGGACCGGGCAGCGCGGGACCAGGCGTGAGGCGCGCGACAAGGAACGCTGACCACACGAACGAGGCGCCGTCGATGAGGAACAGCCCGGTCGGTCCGATCGCGGCGAACAGGAGCGCGCCGATCCCAGGTGTGAGGAGCGAGGCCGCCTGCCGCGAGGTCGAGAGCATCGCGTTGGCCTGCACGATCTGATCGCTCGCGACGTACGCAGGCAGCACCGCGCCCTGCGCGGGACCGAAGAACTGGCTCGCGAGGATCATGCCGATCCCCGCCGCGATGACGACGGGCAGCGAAACGAATCCCGCGAACACGCTGAGCGCGAGGACTCCGGTGATCGTGGCGCGCGCGAGGTCCGCGTAGACCATCACGCGGCGGCGATCCCAGCGGTCGACCAGCGTCCCCGACAGGATCCCGAGCGCCAGGTTGGGGATGACCAGCGCGATGCCGAGCGCGGCGAGCCCCGGCGCGCCGGCGCCGAGCGTGCTGTAGGTGAGCCAGGTGATCGCGACCGAGTGCAGGCCATCGCCGACGACCGAACCGGTGTGCGCGGTCCAGATGAGGCGGTAATCGCGCTGGCGGAGAAGCCCGGGGACGAGGCGCTGGCGCATCTAGCTCTGCGGCTCGAACTCCGCGAGCCGCTGGCCGCGCTCCACCTGCTGCCCGACCGACGCGAGCACTTTCCGCACCACGCCGTCTGCCGGCGCCTCGACGCGCAGCTCCATCTTCATCGCCTCGACGACGAACAGGAGATCGCCGCGCCGCACCTTCTGGTCCGCCTTCGTCTGCGCGGCGATGACGACGCCCGGCATCGGCGCCGCGACCTCCGAGCCGATCGTGAGCTCGACCCTGCGCGGCCGCATGGACGTGTCGAGCTCGTACGTCTCGCCCTGGAGCGCGACCCAGCACAGCGTGCCCTCGCGCGCCGCGGCGGCGGGATACGCGTCGATCGTCCATTCGTGCGGCTCGACCTGCGATCGCACCGCGACATGCCCGTCGAGCTCGTACGGGCCGCGTCCGGTGAGCCGCACCATGCGCTCTGCGTCGCCCTCGCGCAGCGTCACCGTCGACGCGTAGCCCTCGCCGAGACGCCACGGCCCGAGCGAGGTCCAGGGGTCGCGCGGATCGCGCGCGTCCGCGATGACCGCGGCGGCCGCGAGCACGTACGCCTCGTCCGGCGCCGCGGGCCGCTCCGGTATGAGCTCTTCGAACGAGCGCTTCACGAACTCGGTGTCGGACTTCGCCTTCTGGATGCCATCGTGCGCGGTGAGCGCGCGCAGGAAGCGCAGGTTGGTGCGCACGCCGAGAACCTCCATCTGCGCCAGCGCCTCACACAGCTTCGCGAGCGCGAGCTTGCGGTGTGGCCCGTGCGCGATGAGCTTCGCGATCAGCGGGTCGTAGTGGCGCGTGATCGTCGAGCCCTCCTCGTACCCGGCGTCGACGCGGATCCCGTCCGGCCAGCGGATGTGCGCGATGCGCCCTGTCGCCGGGAGGAATCCGCCCTCGACGTCCTCGGCGTAGAGGCGCACCTCGATCGCGTGGCCGCGCGGCGCGGGCTCGCCGAGCGAGAGCCGGTCGCCCATCG
>VBOY01000156.1 GCA_005893295.1 Candidatus Eiseniibacteriota bacterium
TGCCGATGTCGAGGGTGGTACGGGGCTCTCGTTGATGGATCTGCAGAGCGACGTCCCCGATCACGGCGTAGGGTATCCCCTCTTGCGACAGGATTCCCACCAGGAGTGCGAGATCCGGCTCCTTTGAGTGCTCCATTCCTTCCCTCAGCCAATGCCACCGGCGGTCCAGCAGTAAGCCCGTTCTCAGAGACTCGTCCATGGTCCGTCCAATAACATGCGTGAACGCACGCGCTGGGGAACTCCTCGCGCCCCGGCAGAGCCGCCCGGCCGCGCTTGCCGGCACAGTTATTAGTACCGTGACCCGTTCGGCTCACCGGACGACGCCTCCGGACCGGAAGCCTCGGTGGCCCGACCAAAAGCACAGTTGACTTTATATTAGTCCGGCGTTTATGAAGTCCACTGTATGTTTGGTCGCTGGGTAAAGCCGCTTTGGGCGAAGACGTTCGCCACGCCGTACTTCGGCTGTTGCGCTCCGTATATTACGATCGTATACTGAGCGATGGCGCAGAGTCCCCGGCTTTTCGCTGGCATCACGGGCTTCCAGTGGGACGAAGGGAATTCGGACAAGAATTGGCGGCGCCATCATGTGACCCAGGCCGAGGCCGAGCAAGTATTTTTCAATCGTCCCTTGGTTGTCGCACCAGATCCGCGGCATTCGAGTAGGGAGGTTCGTCACTTCGCTCTCGGGAGATCCAATGACGGGCGCCATCTTACGATCGTTTTTGCCCGACGCGGTGACCTCCTCCGCGTGATCTCCGCACGACCGATGAGCCGTCGCGAGAGGAAGGAATATGCTCAAGCGGAAGAAGCTTAAGAGAATCCCGACATTCACGTCTGAGCGCGAGGAACGAGAATTCTGGCAGACCCATGATACGACCGACTACGTAGAGTGGAGCCGGGCGCGAGTCGCTGTGTTTCCCGATTTGAAGGCGTCGACCGAGTCGATATCTCTTCGCCTGCCCGCAAGCCTTTTGGCTGAGATCAAGACCCTCGCCAACAAGCGTGATGTCCCGTACCAGTCACTTCTGAAAGTATTTCTCGCTGAACGAGTGGTCGCAGAACGCGCGAGAGAGAAGAAGGCGATGCCCAACATCGCGCTGCAGCGGACGGTGCGCCCCTCACGCCGCTTGGGAAAGGCGCAAAGGGCCCGCCAGTCGCCCCGCCGCTGAGCGCGGGCGGATCGCCTCTGCGTCAAAGCCCGGGGCGAGAACCCTGCGAAAACCCCAAGCGACTCCCTATTTCTCCAAGATCTGGGAGGGGCGCGGGGAACCGGCAGGAGCGGCCCCAGGCGCGCCGAGAGGATCGGCGGGGACGATCCGTGTGTTGTACCGATCGAGGTACGAGATCCAGGCGGGTACGGATGTCGGGTCCGCCTCGGCGGGGTAGGGATAAGAGGGCATGGCGTGGAACGGCAGGGGGCCGACGGCGACGGGGCGGGCCGAGTTCGGGTCCATGTCCTTGCCGAAGCCGTCCACGTAGAGCAGGAAATCCCGCCCCCATCCGGCCGGTAGAGGCGGCGCCGCGGCAGCGTCGAACGAGAGGGCGATCTCGTCGCCATGGCGCGTGACGACGTAGCGGTCATCGACCTTCAGCAGGAGCCCCCGGACATCGCCGAAGCGCGTGTAAGCACCGGCATGGGCCTTCCAGGGCGCGGTAAGACTGATCTGCGAGTAATCGTAGACCCGCGGCATAAGCCCGTCCGGCGAGAACTCCCTCGGATAGCCCAGGAAGCGCAGCGTCGCCGCGGAGGGGTCGAGGCGCGTGACCCGAACCGGTTCGCCCGCACCGGCCGTGGCGATGCGCACGCGGTCCCAGTAGATGCGCATCGATGTCCGGATGCGGATCTCGCTCTCGCCGGGACGCAGAAGACCCGTCAGGTCCACCGTCATCGTCTTCGGAAGCCCCGCCGGGAAGCCCATGGAAGGAAGGACCGTGCGCCAGGCGCCTCCGGGATGGCGGGCGTCGAGGCGCGGTGGCATCAGCGACACTCCTGCCTGCGAGGCTGCCAGGTTCGAGGTGGAGTCGGCATAGTCGATCCAGCCATCGAGCAGGAGCACGACCTGCCCGGCGTCTTCCAGATCTCCGAGGTCGAGAAGGAGGTCATGTTCCTCCGCGTAGCCTTTGAAGGGAAGCGGGCGGAACCCGTCCACCGTCGCGCGGTCCTCCGCCTTCAAACGATCGAGAACGTCGCGCCCCTGTCCGTCGCGGGCGGCGAGGGGCGGGTGCGCGCCCGTCGCCTTGATCACGCGAAACGGCGGAAAGGGCGGCGAGGGCATCAGCCGCTCATCGGGGAAGACTTCGACCCCTGAGGGATGATCGACGACGACCAACTGGGCGCGGTCGAAGTAGATCACCTCCTCGAGCTGGTTGACCATGCGCAGGTCCCAGGCCCCGTTCCGCGCCGCCAGAAGCGAGCCGGGAACCTTCACGTACTCGTCCGTGTCCGGGATGCTCCAGCGACCCGGCTCCTCCAGGTAGCCGATCGCGCAGCCCCCGAGGAAGTCGGTGACGAATCTCACAGCGGTGCCGTCCCAGGCATAGAGGATCGGGCAGGAGGTCCCCTTCCGGTCGAGCTGCGCGATCGGCTGCTTCCGGCCCACGGCAACGTCGATCTCGTCCTGG
>VBOY01000157.1 GCA_005893295.1 Candidatus Eiseniibacteriota bacterium
GTCGTCGTCGCCTGCAGGATGTTGTTCCCCATCCCGGCCATGAGCGTGCCGCTCAGGCCGGTCACGTACGCGACCACGAGCGACACGAGGGGCTCCGAGGTCAACGCGAACGCCACGAGTCCCGCGCCGTTGACGATCGCGCCGGCGACGAACAGCCGACCGAGGCGCCGGAAACGCCCGACGTTCATCACGAACAGCGCGCCGGTGAAGGCGCCGAGCCCGAGCGCGGTGAGCAGCAGCGACAACCAGCTCATGCCGTGGTACAGCGACTCGCCGGCGACGGCGGGCAGCAGCTGGCCCATCGGGCCGACGGTGGCGAACACCGTGCCGGACACGGCGAGGATCCACACCAGCGTCGGGTTCTTCCGCACGTAGCGCGCGCCCTCCGCCACGCTCGCGAGCAGCGACGCGCCGCGTGACCCGAGCGGCGGGAGCGGCTTCATCAAAGCGAGCGCGCCGATGATCGCCGCGAAGCTGATCGCGTTCACCGCGAGCAGACCGGGGATCCCGATCGGAAGGAACAAGAGCCCCGCGAGGAGCGGACCGATGATCGACGCTCCGTTGAACACCGCCGACTGCATGCCGATCGCGCTCGGCAGCATCGGCAGCGGGACGAGGCGCGGCACCATCGACTGCCGCGCGGGATTGTCGAAGGCGAACGCCGCGGACTGGATCGCCGAACCGACGAGCACGATCGGGATGTTCGCGTTGCCGCTGAACGTGAGCACCGCGAGCGCGGCCGCGTTCAGGGCCATCGTCGACTGCGTGATGAGGAGGAGTCGCCGGCGATCGACGCGATCGGCGACCGCGCCGGCGAGCAGCGTGAGCAGCAGGCCGGGGACCGCACGCGCCAGGCCGGCGAGGCCGAGATAGAACGGGGCGAGCTCGGGCGCCCCTTCGCGGTCGGCGATCTGCACGACGAGGATGCCTAGGGCGAAGATCTGCATCCACCCGCCGATGTTGGAGACGGTCAGTCCCGCGATCAGCAGGCGGAAGTCGCGGGAACGGAGCGCGTCGAGCAGAGAGCGACCTCCTGTGTGATCGCATTGTCGGCGAAGGCCGGTCGCCTGGCTCAGTGACCTACGTCACGACGAGCCATTGACACGGAACTAATCGGCTGCGACGAAGCGGATGCTGAGCATCGTCCGGCAGCGCGGACAGTCAAGGGTCGCGAGCGACGACTCGCTCTGCCCGAACGCCGGGACGAACTTCAGTCCATCGGCATCCGACACACTGCGCCTGCATTCGGGGCAGCGGAGCTCACCACGGCCCAACTCGGCGTGTGTCGCCTGTAGGTCCGCGAAGCCGACTTTCTTTTTCCGCCCCACCTAGCACCGCCCCCCAGCCGTCTTGCGGTCTACGGCCCCGCGAGATCCAACTGATCTGACACTACGCGAGAGCGCCCGGCGACGTCCGCCGAGCGCCCTGCTGGTGCCTGCGAGCTGTCTAGCGGCCCGCGAAGGCGGGCTGCTTCGCCGCGGTCTCGGGCATCGGGACGACGCCGATCTGCTGCATCAGGCTCAGCTGGTCCCAGAGCGACCAAGTCTCGACGACCTTGCCGTTCTCGAACTTGCTGATGATGACACCGGTGACGTTCGTCTTCTTGCCGGTGGCCGGGATGTTGCCAAGCGGGCCCGTGTGCGTCCCCTTCGTGCTCAGGTACTGCACGACGTAGTCGCCCTCGGCGATCTCGCGCTCGATCGTGAGCTTGGCGTCCGGGAAGGCGGTGCTGTAGACGCGCATGGACTCGCGCGCGCCCTCGGGGCCGCGGGCGAGGTTCGGCTGCGACGGGTCATGGCTGATGGCGTCTTTGGCGAAGGTCTCGTCGATGAGCTTCAGGTTCTGCTTGTTGAAGCCCTCCTCGACGAGGCGGCGTACGGTGAGCTTGTTCTGATCGGTGGTCATGTTCTCCCCTTTTCATTCGCGGCGGAAACGCGACGAGGTTCCGCACGGGCCGGGTGGGCACCTCGCCGGCACTGGGGCGCGGTCGGTGCGCTTGGTCCAGAGCGAACATCCTCGTCTTCGAGAGTCAGCTTGAGCTTGTCCAGCCCCGGTCGGCGGGGCGACGTGCAATGAGTTTGCCTTGTTTGCTAGACACGGCCGCACCCCCTCACGCGCGGATGAGACACGAAACCGTTCACGGGGGCCTGTGGAGCACCTCGTCGGCACTAGGGCACGTACGGTGCTGCGGGTCCGGAGGAACGTCTCAGGTGTACTCCCGATTCTCACCAAAACAAGCGCCAATTCCCTCAGCCAACGCGAAGTGGGACAAGATGTGGATAACTACTTCGTGACTCGCGCAGCGATCGCGTCCTCATCAGCGCGGCGATAGATTCACGATGGAATTGCAGATACCCGCGGCCACCGTTACGAGGATCACGGCTAACACGGCTGGGGCCGTAGCGTTCCCAGGTGCCGCCTTCTGCTTCCGGCTACTTGAGCGCGGACGCCTCGCCGAGCGTGTAGGTCGGGGTCAAGCCGCCGCCGGCCTCGCCGCCACGAACAGGGATCCCTTCGCGCGCGGCGTGGTCAGGAGCACGCAGCGCAGGCGCGGCGACGGCGTGGGGAGTCTGCAGCCAGTCGCGCACGACGTGCACGCGCACGATACCGAACAGGCCGACCACGAATGCGACCGACCCCGCCGCGATGAGGGCGGCGTGGATGCCGAGCGGCGTTCCGATCGCGCCGAGCACGAGCTGCCCCGCCGGCATCAGCCCGATGAACATGAACGAGAAGATGCTCATGATCCGGCCGCGGTACTCGTCGGTGATGGCGCCCTGCAGCATCGTGTTGGTGAGCCCGGCCATCAGCGTGCCCGCGAGGCCCGCCGCGAACGCCGTGAGCAGCGCGTAACCGGGCTGGAGCGACAGCGCGAAGAACACGACCGCGAGCCCGTTGAAGAGCGCCGCGCCGGCGTAGATGCGCCCGACGTAGCGCGAGCGGCCGAGGTGCATCAGGGCGAACGAGCCGACGAGCGCGCCAAGACCCACCGCAGCGAGGAGCAGCGAGAGCCAGCTCGTACCGAGGAAGCTGAGATCGCCCGCGACGGCCGGCAGCAGCGCCACGAACGAACCGGTGCAGAAGAGCGCGACCGCGGTGAGCGAGAGCAGCCACGCGACGCGCCGGTTCGCCTTAACGTACCGCATGCCCTCGGCGACGCTGCGGAGCACGGAGTGCTTCGGCTCGCTGGTGCGCGGGATCGGCGCCATCGCGACGAGCGCGAAGAGGATGACCATGAAGCTCGCG
>VBOY01000159.1:0-3452 GCA_005893295.1 Candidatus Eiseniibacteriota bacterium
CTACAACGTGAAGGGGAACAAGATCAACAACGCCGCCCCAGGGGTGGTCTTCTATTACAGCAGGATCGTGGCGCCTTCCGCGTCGTTCACGGTCAATATCCTGCAGGGGGCCAGCGTGGCGGGCTTCCCGCTGTTCGGCGTCCAGAAGGGCCAAGTGTACTTGTACGACGCCGCTTGCAGCCGAATCGCGCAGGGTTCGGAGAGTTCGCCGGGCCAGGGGGCGATCGCCGTGTCCGGCGTCATCCCGGGAGCTACGTACATCGTTGCGGTAAAGTACACGAGCGGAACCGTGGTAGGTGCTTCGGTTCCGAGCCGGCCGACGGTTCACTACAACTTCTCCACGTGGGTCTCGGGCGTGCTCGTGGATTCCGATCCCGATGGCCTCAACCTCGTCTTCTGCAAGTCCCCGACGGCCACCCTGAGCTCGGCTCCTGGCTCAGGGGACCTGGACTCGGCAAGGGAGCTCTACCGCCCATGGCCCAACCCGTTCGCGCAATCGTCCCAGATCGCTTACGCCGCCGCCGAGGCGGATGAGCGAGTGGATATCGGCGTCTACGACCTCGCGGGTCGCCGTCTGCGCACGCTCGTCCAGGGTGCGCCCGGAGCCGGGCGTCACCTCGTGATCTGGGACGGGGTTGGCGATGACGGCGCCCGAGTGAAGGCGGGCATGTACTTCGTCCGCTTCGTCATCGGCGACCGCCCGCGCATGGTGCGGATCGTTTCTCTGAGATGACGCACGAACGGAAATACGTCTGATCCGCGCGGGCCCCGCTTCCAGGAAGAGACGGGGCCCGCGCGCTTGCGGCTGCCGGCAGCCGTATCTGGTCGCATTCAGTTTCCCAGCCGTCAGACGGGGGCTCGAGTCCCCGTAGCGCACCACTACCCGCCCCTGTGAGGGCGCCGAGCCGCCGGTCATTTGGAGCGGCCGCCATAGAACTGCCCAACGTTGCTAGGCGCTCGTCGCACGTCGTAACGTCTGGAAATGCCATCCGCGCGCGGGGTCTTGGGGTTGCTCTCAGGTTTGCTCTTCCTGGCGACCGTTGCTTCAGGCCAGACTCCGGTCGATTCGTCCCTGTGGTCCTACATCAACAACATTCGCGCGATCGACAGCCACGCGCACCCGATGCGACCGGTCGCGGCGGGCGCGCCCGCGGACACCGAGTACGACGCCCTCCCGTTGGACGCCATTCCGCCCTTCGCATTTCCGGCGCGACTCGCGGGAACTGATCCGATTTGGCGAGCGGCCCAAGCCGCGCTTTATGCGGTTCCGGCGGCCGCCAACGACAGCCTGTACAAGGAAGGAGTGAAGTCGGCGGCCACGCGCGCCATCCGGGAGCGTGGTCTCCGTTTCCCGGAATGGGCGTTGGATCAGGCAGGCATCGACGTCATGCTGGCGAATCGCATTGCCATGGGACCCGGTCTGGCAGCGCCGCGCTTTCGTTGGGTGACATTCGTCGATGCGTTGATGCTTCCACTCGATACACGTCGCGAGGCGGCACGTTCGCCCGACACGCGCTCACTCTATTGGAAAGAAGCGGCACTGCTTCATCGGTACATGCGAGAGTTGGGCGTCGCGAAGCTGCCTCCGACGCTCGATGCCTACATCGCCTCGATCGTCACGCCGATGCTCGAGCGGCAGCACGAGGGCGGGGCGGTCGCCGTGAAGTTCGAGGCTGCCTATCTCCGTCCGCTCGATTTCGCCGACCCGAATCCCGCCGAAGCGAGGCGCGTTTACGCCCGGTATTTCGGCGGAGGAACGCCGAGCGGCGCCGAATACAAGAGCCTCGAGGATTACCTCTTTCGCGTCATTGCTCGCGAGGCGGGTCGACTCGACGAATCGGTACAGATCCACACGCTCGAGGATTTTGGCGGCTTTTATCAGGCGTCGGGCGCCACTCCGTTTCAGCTGGAACCGACGTTCAACGATTCCACGTTGCGCAAGACGAACTTCATCATCGTTCACGGCGGTTGGCCCTTCTACGCGCAGACGGAAGCGATGCTCGGCAAACCGAACGTATACGCCGACATCTCGATGATGGACATTCTCCTGCCGCCGACGCAGCTCGCGCCCGTGCTTCGACAATGGCTCACGCAGTGGCCCGACAAGGTGCTGTTTGGCACGGACTCGTTCGACGGCGGCGCCGAGCAAGGGTGGGAACAGGTGGCGTGGGTCGGCGCGACGACGGCTCGGCGCGGTCTCGCAATGGCTCTCACCGGGATGTTGCGCGACGGTGAAGTGACGCGCGAGCGCGCAAAGGAGCTCGCGCGCATGGTCCTGCGGGAGAATGCCGTCAAGGCGTACCGGCGGTTGCCGTGACGCCCCGTCCCGCTACGCGGCAAGCGCCTGCCGGAGCGCATCCATCTCGCGCAACCACGCGAGGATCTGGTTCGTACCAGCGCTACGAAGGTCTACCAATACGTCCGCGCGATCGAATCCCCATCGCCGCTGGCGCTGGGCGCTGTCCGCGGGGCTGATGGGCAACTGGCTCTACCTGATCGTGCCCCGTGTGTGAGCGGTCGTCGGGCCGCGACTGGCTCGTCGCGGGCGCGTGGCGATTCGCTGCCGTGCGGCCGACGCGTCGTCTACGGCATCCGGCCGACGATGATCTGGGCGAGATGGTCCATGCGCTTCACGCTGAAGGCCCGAAAGTCAGAGGTGTTGTCCGCCCATAGCACGCGTCCATCGCGGCAGTCGATCAGCGCGACCTGGAGCCGCGAGCCGGGATAGGGCGAGGGATCAGCCACCCCGGTCATCGCGCCGAAGCTACCCCCGGTCCCCACGCCGCGGTAGACGACGTTGTGGGTTCCGAGCCCCACCGCGACCAGGACGTAGTCCGCGCCCACCGCCTCGTGCACGGTGGTCGGCAGCGGAATCGTTTGCGACGCGCCAGGTCGGGGAGCCTTCAGCCCGCGCGTCGCCTGGAGTACGTCACGCCACGACGACCGGAGCTCCGGAGTGGCGTTGAGCGTGGAATCGACGTAGAACGGCGGCGCCGACGGCGAGAGATCCTTGGGCCTCCGATCGCGCTTGTCCCACGCGGAGAAAACTCGACAGGTCGCGGTGGGGTCGGCGGCCTGACCGGTCGAGAGGATAGGCAGCGCCTTGGCCACGTAGCCCTTGGCTCCGAGGGCCGCCACCAGCGCGTCCTCGAACGTCCGCGCCAGCACGCGGCAGTCGTCGAGGTAGATCCACGTGGCTTTGCCGTCGTCGACCTCGAACTCCGCAACGTCCACCGCGACGGCAATGGGCGTGAGCTGGGCCTTCTGCTTCTTGAGCTCGGGGAACTGGGCGTTGAGCTCGGAGCCGCGCGAGGACCAGGCGTGCGCGGCGGGGGCCAGCGACACCATCGCGACCACCGTGAAAGCACTCGCGTGTCGCAGCAATGCACCCGATCGGCCTGGTTTCGGTCGGCGCATGGCCGGATTGTACTCGATCGATGGCTCCGTCGTGT
>VBOY01000159.1:3497-12591 GCA_005893295.1 Candidatus Eiseniibacteriota bacterium
TTTTGCCGCATGAACCTGAACGGGTGTTCGAACTGGCGCTACGAAGGACTACCACACTAATCGTTGCGACCCTGGATGGCTCCCATCGGTGCGCTACCTCACCGATCCTTCCCCGAGCCCGGTGACGGGAAACCTCGTTGCCAGTGCAAACCCCAGCGAAGCTCGAAATGGGAACCTGGATGCCAAGTAGGAATGTGACCGGGCAGCGCTTGCCGCGTCGGCCATCGCCTGCCGAGAACTTCCTAGTCGGGGGAGGGAGGGCCGGATGACTGCGCCGTGGACGGCAGGTGCCGCGATCGAGCCGGCCGCCACGACGCGCATTCTACTGACCGCATCAGGCTCCCGAGCAGGCCGTTTTGGGAGCGTCGGAGCCCCAGCCGGATGCGGGGTCCCCATGGCCCCGATCGTTTCTGCCCTATCGCAACGCAGCCCTTGACGGTTCAGCTCCCATTCTGTAAAACTTTGTTGTTCGCAACGCCGTTCGGGTCTCTCCCAACTCCCTCTCTCTCCTTGGGTGCCTGGACTCGTAAATGAACATTCGATGGGTGTTCCCTTGCCGACACCGTCGATGGGCGAAATCGTGGCCGCCGTTCGCGTGGCCGCGCCCCTCGGCATTGTCTCTCCCGCAAGCTGCTAGTTCGTTGCGACGGCGGGTGCCGCTCCCGACCCTCGCGTTGCTCGCGCTCGCCAGCATCGCATGGAGCACGGCGTCAGCCGCGACCATCGTGGAGAAGCGGACGGCCGCCTCGACCGACGATGCCGAAGAATTCGCGAACGGCACGATGTACCTGACCAGCAGCGATCTCGAGCTGATCCACGACTCGAGTGACCAAACGGTCGGGATGCGCTGGACCGGCCTCGCGATCCCGCCAGGGGCGACGATCACGGCCGCCTACGTCCAGTTCGCCGCCAAGGAGTCGCAGAGCGAGGCGACCGACGTCACGTTCCGCGCCGAGGCGGCGGACGCCGCGGCCACCTTCGACTCGACCCCCACGAGCATCTCGACGCGGCCGCGCACGACGGCGTCCACGAGCTGGGTTCCGGTGGCTTGGGTGGCGGGCGAGGCGGGCGCGAACCAACGCACGCCGGATCTCGCTGCCCTCATCCAAGAAGTGGTGAGCCGACCGGGATGGGCGAGCGGCAACGCGCTCGTCCTGATCGTCACCGGCAGCGGCCATCGCTGCGCCTGGTCGTTCGACGGCAAGCCCTCGGCAGCCCCGTTGCTGCACGTCGAGTACACGACCGGTCCACCGCCCGAGAATCCCCCGTCGGCCTCGCTCACGGTGACGCAGCTCGCAAGCCCGCCGCTCACCGTGAACGCGGATGGATCTGGTTCCACGGACGTCGACGCGACGCCGATCGCGAGTTACCGGTTCGACTTTGGCGACGGAGCGGTGGTGACGACGACCGCGCCGACGGCGACCGCGCAGCACACCTATGGGGCGGCCGGAACCTACACGGTGACGCTGATCGTGACCGACACCGGCAACCATCCGTGTGGCGTCCAGCGACGACGCGGAGGAGTCCTCGAGCGGTAGCGTTTCGCTGTCGAGCAGCGATCTCGAGCTGATCCACGATTCGAGCGACCAGACCGTGGGAATGCGCTGGACCAGCGTGGCGATACCGCCCGGCTCGACGATCACGGCGGCCTACGTCCAGTTCGCGGCCAAGGAGTCGCAGAGCGAGGCGACGAGCCTCGCCCTCCGAGCCCAAGCGGCGGACGACGCCACCACTTTCACAACCAGCTCGACCAACGTCTCGAGCCGACCGCGGACGGCGGCCCTGGTGAACTGGGCTCCGGCGGCTTGGGTTTCCGGTGAGGCGGGAGCGAGCCAGCGTACGCCGGACCTCTCGGCTGTGTTTCAAGAGGTGGTGAGTCGTTCCGGGTGGGCGAGCGGGCACGCGCTGGCGCTGATCGTCACCGGCACCGGCCACCGCACCGCCTGGTCCTATGACGGCAACCACGGGGCGGCGCCGCTGCTGCACCTCGAGTTCGTGAACACGCCACCACCCGAGAATCCACCGGTGGCGCGGCTCACGGTGACCAAGCCTTCGGGTCCGCTCACCGTACAGGCGGATGGGTCCGCGTCGACCGACGTGGACGCGACGCCGATCGAGAGCTATCGGTTCGAGTTCGGCGACGGGGCGGTGGTGACGACCACCGCGCCTACCGCGACTGCGCAGCACACGTACGGGTCAGCCGGCACCTACACCGTCCGGCTCACGTGCACCGACCACCCGCGACCGCGAGCGTAACCGTGACCGCGGGTTCGTCGGGGCAGATCGCCGTGTTCGCCGGGTACTACGACACGCACCACGACTCCCATCTGAGGACCAAGCCGAGCCCCTGGCAGGGATCGGCCGACGTGGTGTTCGTCGGAACCCCCGACAGCAAGAGCGGCGGGTGGGATTCGAGCGCGCTGCGCATCGACAACCTCACCACCGGCGCCCTCACCGTGACGACGACGGTGGACATCGGCAGCCATCACTTCGCGCTCTGGGGCGCGAGGACGATCCCGGTGGGCTATCGTCTGATTCTGGCGCAGACGAGCTTCGAGAACTTCGACGGCTCGGACTTGAACGCTGCCGGCTGCTTCGACTGCAACCCCAATGACTGCCTGACCAAGGTCTCTTCCACGATTCCGGTGATTCACGTGACCATGAACGGCACCACCACCGACTACCGGGATGCCGATCAGGTTCTCAATACCAATGGCGCCGACCTCGCAGGATGTCCCTATACCGGGACGCGCAACGACGAGTCGACGCCGTGGCAGCAGGTATTCCCCGGCTCCTCCCCGGCGGCACCATCGGCGCGGGCGGCGCTCGACGTGGATCGCGGGCGCCCGGTGCTGTTCGCGCCCTACCCGAACCCGGTGCGCGGGATCTTGGCGGTCGAGTTCAAGACCACGCGGCAGGGCGAAGTGCAGCTGGCGGTGTACGACCTGGCGGGTCGGATGGTGCGCTCGTCGGTGGATGGGGTCCTGGATGCGGGGCAGTACCGGGACCTCATGAACCTGGCCGGGCTCGCGCCAGGGATCTACTACTGCCGCCTGACGACCCCCGAGGGCATGCTGCATCGCGCCTTCACACTCGTACGCTAGGAGGTTTCAAGTCCTAGCGTTCGATCTGTAGAAGCCCTTCCTTGACGTCTTCCTCCTATTACATCAATATTTATAGAGTTGCATGGATGCTCACCCCCACCAATTGTGATTCTTGACCCCTGGAGTATCCGCAAGACGATGAGTAACGAAGGAGAATCCCCCGATCGGCGGCCAGCTGTGAGCTCGCCTGGTCCGCCGCGCATCCCAGAAGATCAAGGATCCCGGTGGGTCGCGCGGGTCGCCGCACCCGTGGCCCTCGGTCTGTGCATGCTGTCGGTCGGGCATGTGCCCGTCGTCAAGGCAGCCACCTTCCTGACGTTGGAGCGACGCGTCGCCGCCTCGGCCGACGATGCCGAAGAGTTCATTCCGCGCGGCACGACCCGCCTCGCGAGCGACGACCTGGAGCTGATCCACGACAGCTATGATCAGGTCGTGGGGATTCGCTGGACCGCCCTGACGATCCCGCCGGGCTCGACCATCACCGCGGCCTACGTCCAGTTCGCCTCGAAGGAAGCTCAAAGTGAGGTGACGAACCTGACGCTGCGCGCCCAGGCGGCGGACAACGCCCCGGCGTTCGCTTCCGGCAAGTTCAACGTCTCGAGCCGCACCCGCACCACGGCGTCGGGGAGCTGGTCGCCGGTCGCGTGGACGGCGGGCGAGCTGGGAGCAAACCAGCGCACGCCGGATTTGAAGGGAGTGATTCAGGAGGTCGTGAGCCGGCCGGGTTGGGCGAGCGGGAACGCGCTCGCGCTCATCGTGACGGGCACTGGCCATCGCACCGCGTGGTCGTTCGACGGAAGCGCAACCAGCGCGTCCTTGCTTCACATCGACTACGTGCCTCCCGAGCACCCCCCGACCGCCGCGCTCTCGGTGAGTCAGGCGGCGAGCCCTCCGCTCACGGTGAGCGCCGACGGGTCGGGCTCGACGGACGTGGACCTGACTCCGATTGCGAGCTATCGGTTCAACTTCGGCGATGGCACGATCGTAACGACCACCGCCCCGACCGCCACCGCGCAGCACACCTACTCGGATGCGGCGACCTACACGGTGACGCTTACCGTGACCGACACGGGGAACAACCCCTCGACACCGGTGAGCCAGAGCATCACGGTGAACCCGCCGCCCGCGGACGATCCCCCGGTTGCTTCGCTCGTGGTGACACAATTGGCGAGCCCGCCACTCACGGTCCGCGCCGATGGGTCAGGCTCCACGGACACCGATGTGACGCCGATCGGGAGCTATCAGTTCGACTTCGGCGACGGGACGATCGTGAATACGACCGCGCCGACGGCGGTCGCGCAGCACACCTACGCGGCAGCGGGGCCATATACGGTGACGCTCACCGCGACGGACACCAACAACCAGACCTCGACGCCGGTGGCTCAGAACATCACGGTGAGCTCGTCCTCTTCGAGTGGGGCGACGATCGAGAAACGGGTTGCCGCCTCGACCGACGACGCCGAAGAACGCGCCGACGCCAGCATGTACCTGACCAGCAGCGATCTCGAGCTGATCCACGATGCGACCGACCAAACGGTGGGGATCCGCTGGGCCGGCCTGGCGATCCCGCAGGGCGCGTCGATCACGGCGGCGTACGTCCAGTTCGCGGCCAACGAGGCGCAGAGCGAGGCGACGAATCTAACGTTGCGCGCCCAGGCGGCCGACAACGCGGCCACCTTCGGCTCGACGGCCGGAGACGTTTCGACCCGGCCCCGCACGTCGTCCTCGGTCAGCTGGGCCCCGGCGGCGTGGCTGGCGGGTGACGCGGGGGCGGCCCAGCGCACCCCGGACCTATCGGCGGTGATCCAAGAAGTGGTGAGTCGGCCGGGGTGGGCAAGCGGGAACGCGCTGACGTTGGTCGTGACCGGCAGCGGCCACCGCACTGCCTGGGCGTACGACGGAAGTCCGACGTTGGCACCGCTGCTTCACATCGAGTTCCTGACCTCGCCACCGCCCGAGAACCCCCCGGTGGCGCGGCTCACCGTGACCCAGCTGGCGAGCCCGGCGTTCACCGTGCGGGCGGATGGCTCGACGTCGAGCGACGTCGACGCCACGCCGATCGCGACCTATCGCTTCGACTTTGGCGACGCGTATTCGGGCGCGGGCACTCGGACGATCACGTTGCGCTGCACCGACACCGGAGGCTCCCCCTCGGCGCTCGCCAGCGTGAACTTCAACGTGAGCTCCACGACCGGCCCGCCAGTGGCAGTGTACGCCGGCTACTACGACACGCACCATCCGGTGAACCTCAGAACCAAGCCCGATCCCTGGCAGGGATCGCCCAACGTGGTGTTCGTGGGGACCCCCGATGATCCAAAGGCCGGCGGGTGGGATTCGAGCGCGCTGCGCATCGACAACCTCACGGGCAACTCGCTCACGGTGACGACGACGGTGGACGTCGGCAGCCATCACTTCGCGCTCTGGGGCGCGAGGACGGTCCCGGCGAGCAGTCGTCTGATTCTGGCGCAGACCGCCTTCGAGAACTTCGATGGCTCGGACCTCAACGCGGCCGGCTGTTACAGCTGCAACCCCAACGATTGCCTGACCAAGGTCTCGTCGACCATTCCAGTGATCCACGTCACCGTGAACGGCACCACGACCAACTACTCGGACGTCGGCCAGGTGATCAACACGCAAGGGGCGGATCTGGCGGGATGCCCCTATACCGGGACGCGCAACGACGAGTCGACGCCGTGGACGCAGATCAACCCCAGTTCCGCACCCGCTGCGCCTGCCGGGCAGGCGGCGCAGGCGGGGCAAGAGGGCGTGGAAGAGGTCGCCGGCCCCCCGGTGTTGTTCGCCCCCTATCCCAACCCGGCGCGCGGGGTGCTGACGATCGATTTCAAGACCCCCCGGCGTGGAGAGGTGCGGCTCGCGGTCTACGACCTGGCGGGCCGGATGGTGCGGCCCTCGGTGGATGGGATCCTGGATGGGGGGCAGTACAGGGACGTCATGAACCTCAACGGGCTCGCTCCGGGGATCTACTTCTGCCGCCTCACCACCCCCGAAGGCGTGCTGCACCGGGCGTTCACGCTGATCCGCTAGGCGCCGCGGGTCCCGTTTCCGGTCTCACCGCTCACGCGCCTTGCCTGTGCGCCGGAGGCACATGATCCAGCCCAAGAAAGCCCTGCGGCCGTTTCTCCTTCTGCTCGGTTACTCGGCGCTCGCCAACCTCGCCTTCGTGCTGGCGCTGCTCCTGCGCTTCGACGGCGCGGTGCCGACTCGCGCCTGGAGCGGATACCGCTCCGTGGCGCTTCCGTTCACCCTGCTCACCCTGGCTGGCTATTACGTGGCCGGGATGTTCCATGGCCTGTGGCGCTACGCCGGACGGGGCACCCTGATTCAAATCCTCAAGGCGTCCACGCTCTCGGCGATCGGCATGGCGGGACTGCTGCTGCTCACGCGCGGCGGACCGTTCCCCTGGAGCGCGGTCGTCCTGACGTGGGCCGGCCAGCTCCTGCTGCTGGGCACGGCACGCCTGGCGTGGTTGGCGGGGCGCGATCGCGCGCTTCAAGTGGAACGGGTTCCCGTCACCCGGACCCTCGTGATCGGGGCGGACAGCACCGGGATCCACCTGGTCCAGGAGATGCGACATCGAAGGCCCGGAAAGGAGGCGTTGAGCGCCGTCGGTTTCCTGGACGACGAAGCGTGGCTCACCGGGCGGCTGGTCGAAGGGGTCAAGGTGCTCGGCACGATCGCCGACCTGGCGCGCGCGATTGCCGAACAACGCGTGGAGCTCGTGATCGTCTCCGACGCGCGGCTGCCGGCGCGCGTCGTGCGCCAGATCGCGCGCACCGCGGACGAGGCGGGCGTGCGCGTGAAGACGCTGCCCGGGCTGTCCGACTTCCGGTCCGACCGGCCCGTCCTCGCCCAGATGCGCGACGTGCGGATCGAGGACCTGCTCGGCCGTCGGCCCGTCGACTTGAACCTGGACGAGGTGGCAGGCTTGCTGCGCGGCGAGCGCGTCCTCGTCACGGGGGCCGGAGGCTCGATCGGGTCGGAGCTCGCGCGTCAGGCGGCCGGATTCGAGCCCGAGCTGCTGGTGCTGCTCGACCATGCCGAGAACGGACTCTACTTCGTGCACCACGACCTCACCGCCCGCCGGCCGCCGTTTCCCGTGCTCCCGGTGGTGGCGGACATCCAGGACGAGCAGGGCGTCGAAGCCGTGTTCGCGCGCCACCGGCCCACCGTCGTGTTGCACGCAGCCGCGCACAAGCACGTGCCGTTGCTCGAGCTCAATCCCCGCGAGGCGGTGCTCAACAACATCCACGGCACGCGCGTGCTGGCCGACGCGGCCGAGCGCCACGGGGTCGGCAAGTTCGTGCTCATCTCGACCGACAAGGCGGTGAACCCGAGCAGCGTCATGGGTGCCTCGAAGCGGGTATGCGAGATGTTGCTGCAGAGCCGTAGCGGTGGAGCGACGCGCTTCGTCGCGGTGCGCTTCGGGAACGTGCTCGGAAGCGACGGCTCGGTCGTTCCGCTGTTCCAGCGCCAGCTCGAGCGGGGCGGCCCGCTCACCGTGACGCATGCCGAGGCTCGCCGCTACTTCATGACCGTGAGCGAAGCGGCGCGCCTGGTGCTCCAAGCAAGCGCGATGGGTCGCGGTGGCGAGGTGTTCCTGCTCGAGATGGGCGAGCCGGTGCGGATCCTGGACCTCGCGCGCCAGCTCATTCATCTCGCCGGGCTGCGCGAGGGCGATGACGTCCAGATTGTCTTCACCGGATTGCGACCGGGAGAGAAGCTATTCGAGGAGCTGCACACCGACAGCGAGCGCACTCGGATCACGCGCCACGAGCGAATCCTGACGTGGGATTGGGACGCGCGCGAAGCAGCACCCCTGCTCGGCGAGGTGACCGCGCTGGTGGCGTTGGCAGAGGGCGATGCCGACCCGCAGGCGATCCGCGACGCGCTGCACCGTGTGGTCCCGGAATACCGTGAGCTAGAGCGTCACGAGTCGGAGCCAGTCCCGACGGTGCCCGCGGTCGAGCTGCTGGCCGGCCACCGTGGTCAGGGCGGCACGCCTTCATCCGAGGCGCCGACTCGCGTCGCGCCGGTCCCGATCCCGAGCGACCTGGTTTCGAGCCACGCGCCGCGCCCGTTCGTACCGCCGAGCCTCGCGGGGCCGCCGGGCGTCACCGGATTGGCGGAGCTCTTCGAAGGACGCGAAGCGGACGCAACGGCCCCTCGACGGCTGCGCCAGGATCTCTACTACGTGGACAATCGGTCGATCCTGGTCGACGTGCGCACTCTCGCGCGGACCTTTGGCGTCGTGGTGCGGCGTGGTGGAGGCGGCGCAGCGCGACCGACCAGGGGCAGCCGCGAGAGTCCCACACGAACCGCTCGCTGATCGGGAAGGGACGGCGGGGCAAAGAATAAGGGGGGCATCGTTCTCAGAATCGCGGGCCGCACGCGAGTTTCGTTGAACTAGCCCCCCGGCCGTTCACATCCTGAGATGTTCGAGTCGCCCTAGGAGTTCCATTTTTTTCGGGCGGCCGAATGGGCGGTTCCGGGCTTGTCGCAGCCTGGTCAGCGCTTGAACATCTCTCTGACAGGACACGCTGAGGCCAGGATGTCGACCGGCATCGCTTCGATTCGGGAACCGCCTGGAGGGGCGTGAGATCAGTGCTCGCGCCGCACCGCCAGCGCCGAGACGCAGCGGCCACAGAGCCTGGGCTCCGAGCCTTCGGCGCGGACGTCCGCACGATGCGTCCAGCAGCGCTCGCATTTGAGGAAGTCGGTGCGCCGCGCCTCGATCTCGAGGCCCGCCGCACCGGGGGTTTCGACGACGTCGGCTGCGGCCACGAGCAGGAAGCCGGGCAGCTCGTCGCGGAACGGGGCGAGCCTCCGGGCGAGCGCGGCCGGGGCGCGCAGTGTCACCTCGGCCTCGAGCGTCGTCGCCAATTGTTTCGCGGCGCGCAGCGGCTCGAGTGCGCCGTTCACCGCCGAGCGCACCTCGAGCAAGAGGCCCCAAGCGCCTTCATCCGCGTCCG
>VBOY01000158.1:0-1292 GCA_005893295.1 Candidatus Eiseniibacteriota bacterium
TCCGGCAGGGCCAGGGCTCCTCGGCGAGCGCCAGATGGGTCTGCTCGTACGACCGAGGAGATTCGGTCGGCAGCATGGCCACCATCGCGATGCGTCCTTCTGCGCCCGCGCGATACGCCAGGATCGCGCCGCGGAACTCCACGACCGGGCTGATCCCATCGGCTTCGGTCGGGGTTTCACGGTCGGGCGAGATCGCGAACAGATTCGAATCCTCGTCCCCGAACCAGGGCTCGGCCCTGCGGTCCGACACGAACCAGACCGCGCGCCCATCCGGTGACCAGCGCGGCGCGCTCTCCGCATACTTCCCTGCCGTGAGCTGTCGTGGCTCCCCGCCCGCGGCATCGATCACCCACACATGGCTGCGATGGTCGAAATCGATGAATCCCTCGTTGTCGACTCGCACGACGGGGCGCGTGATCACTCGTCCCGGCTCGTGCTTGGGTTTCTCGCGCTTGGGGTCGTCGAGCGTCGGGTTCGTGGTGCTGAGGAATGCGATCCGCCGTCCGTCCGGTGACCAGCACGGATCGGTAACCCCGCCCTCGAGGCGCGTGAGCGACACGGCTTCGCCGCCTCGCATCGGAAGGACGCAGAGCTGCCCCGGCTTCTTGGGCTCGGAGCCTCGCACGAAGGCGATCGCGCTGCCGTCGGGCGACCAGCGCGGCTGGGCGTCGCGCACTCCGGCCGTCAACGGTCGCGGAGGTGCACCCTCCATGTCCGCGATCCAGACCTGGGTGCGGTACTCGTCCTCTTGGGCGTCGATCCAGACCTTGGTGAACGCTACGCGCGAGCCATCGGGGGAGATCTGCGGATCCGCGATCCACACCAACGAGAGCAGATCTTCCTCGCACATCGGTCGCTTCATGCCCGTCCTCCTCGACTCCGGGGAATCCTCGGAAGCGCGCGGCTCACGACGCGAACGCCCGCTGCACCGTCTCGACCAGGAGCGCGGGCAGCACACCAAAGGCGTGCGGCGCGTGCACGCGTTCGAGACGGCCGTGGGCGTCGCGGCCCCACGGACCCAGATTCACCACGTCCAGATCCAGCGCGCGTGACTCCTCCACCGGGAGATGGTACTCGCGGCCCAACGAGGGAAGCTGTCGGCTCACCTCGCGAAGCGGCTCGCTCCGCCACGCCAGGTACGCGGCGTCGCTGATGAACGGATAGTACGGGCGCAGCTCGATCCCGCGCGCGTCCAGTACCTGCCCCGCGCCCCTTGCCAGCGCGCCTCTACCAGGAGCGGCGGGCGGGTAGTACGGAGGCACGAGGCACAACACCACGGCCGGTCCCGTGAG
>VBOY01000158.1:1309-7379 GCA_005893295.1 Candidatus Eiseniibacteriota bacterium
AGCCTCGCTCGCGGGCGACGGCGGAGCGCCTCCCGAAGCGGGCGCAGAGAGCGGGTCCTGGTCCGGAGAGCGACCGGCGCGAGCCAGCAGCTCGGCGTAGGTGAAGACGCGCTGGCCCACGCGGGCGCCGCACGCGCTCTTCCTGCCGCCGAGCCGGGTTTCGAGGGACCCCATGGATTCGCCCATCTCGGCGATCGCCTGCTCGACCAGCGCGCGTGCCCGCTCGAGCGTTTCTCGGATCGGCCGTCGCGTCGTGATCAGGTTGAACTCCGCCGCGGCTTCGACCGCGGTCTGCACGTTGTACTCCGGCTTGAGATCGCGCAGCCCGAGTGTCACCGGCGGCACCGCGAGGCCGTCCGCCAGCTCGCCCGCCAAGGCGATGCGCCGGACGATCTCGGCCGTCAGCTGCGCGGCATCCACGCCGCGGAATGGCTCGCACGCGTGCGTCGGATCGCCGAGCACCCACACACCGAGCAGCAGTTTGCCCACCACGCCGGCGTAACCGATCGGCTCGGTCCCGTAGTCCAGGTTGAGCGCTCCCAGCAGCTCCAGCCCCTCGCGATCCCGAAGCGCCGGCAGCGCGGCGATCGCGGCCCGCATCCCGGCCGACTCGCACTCCTCGTCGGGACAGGCCACGAACAGCACCGAGGCGTCGCGAGCGCGCCGAGACCAGCGGCGAGCCCGCTCTTCATATCGAGCGCGCCGCGGCCGAACATCCAGGTGCCGGGACGCGATCGCTCCTCGTCGAGGTCTCGTCCCAGCTGTTCGTCGACTCCGGCGCTCGCGCGGTCCAGTGCCAGCAGTCGCTCACGAAGCGATCGACAATCGAACGCGATCGCCATGCCGCGGGGATCGCCGAGCATCGCGTACTCCGCGACCCCGACGGTGTCGTAGTGGCCGAGCACGAGCACCGCGCGAGGCGTACGCCCACGCAACAGCGCCCACACCACCGGTCGTCGGTCCTTGGTGTGCCACGCGCCGCTCGCGATTCCGGCCGGGAGGGCGTCGCGGATCGCCGCGGCGCATGCGGTCTCGGCGGCCGCATTGGGGCTCACGCTCGGAAGCGCGACCAAATGCTCGGCGAGCGCTTGGACGTCGTGAGGAGTCTCGAGAGCGACCACGCGGCGCACCATAGCGCAGCGCGCGCGGCGGTCACAACGATGGGGCGGGCGCTCCTACGTCCGAGCCAGCTCCTGGTACAGGTACGCCGCGCTCTTGGTGCCGCCGTAGAACGAGGAGAGGCTGAACTTCTCGTTGGGCGCGTGCACTTGATCATCATGGAGCCCAAAGCCCATCAGGATGCACGGCAGCCCGTGGGTCTTCTGGAAGGTCGCCATCACCGGGATCGAGCCGCCCTCGCGGATCATGACCGGCGGCTTGCCCCAGGCGCGCTCGAGCGCTCGGCGCGCGGCGCCCAGCATGGGATGATCGGGCGAGGTCAAGAACGGCGGCGCCGAGTGCAGGTCCTTGAGCGCCACGGTCACGCCGGGGGGCGCGAGCTTCTTCACGTGGCTCTCGATGCGCGGCATCAGGTCGTCGGGGTCCTGATCGGGCACCAGTCGCATGCTCACCTTGGCGGCCGCGAACGAAGGGAGCACGGTCTTGCTCCCCTCGCCGATGTAGCCGCTCCACATCCCGTTCACGTCGAGCGTCGGGCGCGCCCAGATGCGCTCCATGGTCGTGAATCCCTTCTCGCCGAACGCCTGTGGGGCGCCGCTCTCCTTGAGGAAGCCGGCTTCGTCGAACGGCAGGCTCCGCATCGCCTCGCGCTCCGCGGGCGACAGCGCACGCACCCGATCGTAGAAGCCGGGTACCGTAATCCGACCGTCTCCGTCCTTCAGCGCGGCCACGATCGCGCACAGCGCGTTGGCGGGATTCGCGACCGCTCCGCCGAACTCCCCCGAATGGAGGTCGCGCGTGGGTCCGACCACTTCGATCTGCGTATAGAGGATCCCGCGCAACGCGTAGCACAGGGCCGGCTGGTCCGGCCCCATCATGCTGGTGTCGCTCACCACGATCACGTCGGCGTCCAGATCCCGACGACGCTCGCGCAGGAACGCCTCGAGATGATCGCTCCCCACCTCCTCCTCGCCTTCGATCACCAGCTTCACGTTGATCGGCAGCTTGCCGCTGGTTTTCATGTGGGCCGCGATCGCGCCGAGGTGCATGTAGACCTGGCCCTTGTCGTCGCACGCTCCGCGCGCGTAGAGCTTGCCGTCGCGCACCACCGGCTCGAAGGGACCCGATTTCCACAGCTCGAGCGGCTCCGGCGGCTGGACGTCGTAGTGGCCGTAGAGCAGCACCGTCGGCTTGCCAGGAGCACCCAGCCATTCGGCATGAACCACCGGATGCCCGGCGGTCGGAACGACCTCGGCGCGCGTCATGCCGAGCGACTTCAGATGCTCGGCCACGTGCCGGGCGCAACGCGCGACGTCGTCCTTGTGGTCGGGCTGGGCGCTGACGCTCGGAATGCGGAGCACGGCCTTGAGGTCGTCGAGGTAGCGCTCGCGGTCCTGCTCCAGGCACTCGGTCAGGCGATCCATGAGACGAAGGCTCCCTTGCAAGGGTCGTGTGAGACGAGCAGAGCGGGGACTCTAGATGGGGCACGCCCGCTCGGCAAGACCGGCCGTAGCCTGGAGACCAGGCTCACGCGCCCTGTCTGCTACCCGTCGGCGCTAGCCTCGACCGGGAGCCCTGCCATGCGGTAGGCGTCCATGCCGCCCACGACGTTGCGCACGCCCGTGAAGCCGGCGCGCTTCAAGACGCTCGCCGCGATGCTGCTGCGGTAGCCGGTCGCGCACACCGTCGTCCACGCGAGCCCGCGATCGAGGCTCGAGAGCCGGTCCGAGAGCTGAGCGAGCGCAAGGTGCGTGGCGCCGGCGAGGTGAACGGTCGCCGGGCGCGAGCGTCTCGGCGGCGACTTGGGGCACGGCGTCGACCGGCATCCCTTCGGCCCTCCAGCGCTCGCATCCGCCGTCGAGAATTCCCACCACCTCCTCGTATCCCACCCGGGCCAGGCGCGTCACGGCCTCTTCGGCGCGTTCGCGGTCGGCCACGATCAAGATCGGCTGGTCGGGCTTGACCAGCGTGCCGACCCACGAGGCGTACTGGCCGTCGAGGCTGACATGGAGTGATCCTGCCGGATGGCAAGGCCCGAATGCCGCGGCCGGCCGGGTGTCCAGGATCAGCGCGCCCGCTTGGGCCTTGGCCGCGAATGCCGCGGGCGCGAGCCACGGCGGCATCTCGCGCTGAGCATCGAGTCGTGGGCCCGCCTTGTTGAGGTCGCGCGAATGGAGGAAATAGACCGGCGTCTCGGGCACGTCGCGCGTGATGTCGGCGACGAACGCCTCGCGCCCGCGGTCGACCAGCGCCGGGTTCATCTGGCGCTCCCGCCCGATCGTGCTCCAGGTCTCCTTGCCGATGCTGCGCCCGCACAGCGAGCCGGCTCCGTGCGCCGGGTAGACGCGGGTCCCGTCGGGGAGTATGAGCAGCTTGCGGTGCAGGCTGTCGTACATGCGCGCCGCCAGCTCGCTCACCGGCAGCCGTGACGAAAGGATGTCCACGCGCCCGACGTCGCCCACGAACAACGTGTCGCCGGTGAGCACTGCCCACGGTTCCGCGTCCCCGGCATGCTCGAACACCAGGAAACACAGGCTCTCAGGCGTATGCCCCGGGGTTTCGAGCGCACGGAGTCGCACGTCGCCGATCCGGATCTCGTCCCCCTCGCACAGCCCACGGTGGGGATAGGCGGCTTCGGCCTGGCAGCCGATCGCGATCGTCGCTCCGGTGCGCGCCGCGATCTCGCGATGGCCCGAGACGAAGTCGGCGTGGAGATGGGTCTCGAGCACCCAGCGGATCCTGAAGCCGAGGTTCCGGGCTTCCTCCAGGTACATGTCGATGTCGCGCGATGGATCCACGACGACCGCCTCGTCTTGATCCCCGATCAGGTAGGAAGCGTGGGCGAGACAACCGACGTAGAATTGCTTGAAGTGCACGGCGTCATCCCCCGCCGGCGGGCGCCGTCAGGCCCTTGCCGGTGCGCAGCTGCTCCATGATCTCCGCGAGCACGCGCTCGGGCGGACGCACGCGCTCGAGGGGCAGCGACGCGAGCGCATCGTCGACCAGGCCCAGCTCGTCCTCGTAGGGCCGCTGCTGCGGGTCGACGAAGAACAGCCCAGTCAAGAGTTTCTGCTCACGACGCGCCTCCTGGAGAGTCATGACTGCGCGCTCGCGGCTCGTGGGGTCGTAGTCCTCCCCGAGCTTCTTCAGCACCAGGCGCGAGCCGTCGGGCATCGTCACCTCGCGCGTCGTGCCTGGCTCGTAGTCGACGTGGATGTCCTCGAAGTAAGGCACGTAGTCGATGTCGTGGAGCGGCACGTCATGCTCCTTGACGGCGGCATAGGACTTGGTCGACCCCTCGTGGTCCGCGAACGTGACGCACGGGCTGATCACGTCGATCACCGCCGTGCCACGATGTGCGAACGCCGCCTTGAGCAGCGGGCGCAGCTGCTTCTGGTCGCCCGAGAACGAGCGCGCCACGAAGCCGCAGCCCAGCTCGAGCGCGATCGCGCAGCAGTCGATCGGCATCAGCTCGTTCGCCTTGCCACCCTTCATCGTGCTGCCTTGGTCGGCGGTGGCCGAGAACTGGCCCTTGGTGAGACCGTACACGCCGTTGTTCTCGATGATGTAGACCACCGGCACGTTGCGACGGATGAGGTGGCAGAACTGTCCGAGGCCGATGCTCGCGGTGTCGCCGTCCCCCGAGACGCCGATCAGCAGCAGGTCCCGCTGCGCGACCCTGACACCGGTGGCGATGCTCGGCATCCGGCCATGAACCGCGTTGAATCCATGGGTCTGGCCGAGGAAATACGCGGGCGTCTTGCTCGAGCAGCCGATGCCCGAGAGCTTGGCCACGCGGGAAGGCTCGAGCGCGGCCTCGAACGCCGCCTGAATGATCGCCGCCGTGATCGCGTTGTGCCCGCAGCCCGGACAGAGCGTGGTCTTCGATCCGTCGTAATCGGCCCGAGTGAGACCCGCCCGGTTCCTGGCCGGGCCGGCAGGCGTGGCGCTCATCGGGAAGCTCCGGCGGCCACCGGGGCGACCGGAGCCCCCTCCTGGCGCACGATCTCCTCGGTCACCGAGAGCGCGTCGATCGGCAGCCCGGTGTAGTGGCGCACCGAGCGCACGCGGGACGCTTCCTCGGGAACCTCGAGGCGGATCATGTCGGCCATCTGGCCGTCGCGGTTCTGCTCCACCACGTAGATGCGCCGGTACCGCTTGACGAAGCTCACCAGGTGCGGAGTGAACGGCACCGCTTTGAGCCTCAGGTAGCCGGTCGGGATGCCACGCGCCCGCAGCTGATCGCGCGCCTCGACCAGCGCCCAGTGGGTCGAGCCAAAGGCTACCAGCCCCACCTCGGCATCCTCCTGGTGCTCGATCGCGGGCGGCGGCACCAGCGTGCGCGTCGTCTCCCATTTCTTCGCCAGGCGATCCATGCCGCGGGCGTAGGCTTCCGGGCTCTCGGTGTACCGCGCCGCCTCGTCGTGACCGGAGCCGCGCGTGAAGTAGGCGCCCTTGGGATCGGCCAAACCAGGAAGCGTGCGGTACGGAATGCCGTCGCCGTCCACGTCTCGATAGCGCTCGAAACGGGGCAACTTGGCGAGATCCTCTTCGCGCAGCACCTTGCCGCGGTCCCAGGGCCGCTCCGGGTAAACGAACGGCGCGCTCATCCAATTGTTCATGCCGAGATCGAGGTCCGAGAGCACGAAGACTGGAGTCTGGAGCCGCTCGGCGAGATCGAAGGCCTTCATCGCGAACTCGTAGCACTCGCCCACCGAGCCGGGCAGCAGGATCGGATGCCGGGTGTCTCCGTGCGAGAGACCATGGACGAACTGGAGATCGGCCTGCGAGGTGCGCGTCGGCAGCCCGGTCGAGGGGCCGATCCGCTGGATGTCCCAGATCACCGCGGGGATTTCGGCGTAGTAGCCGTAGCCGGCGAATTCCGCCATCAGCGACAGCCCCGGCCCGGAGGTCGAGGTCATGGCGCGCGCCCCGGCCCAGCTCGCCCCGA
>VBOY01000013.1:0-37045 GCA_005893295.1 Candidatus Eiseniibacteriota bacterium
GCGCGGGGTGGAGAAGGACGATCTGGAGCGCGGGATGGTGGTGTGCGCGCCGAAGTCGATCACGCCGCACACCAAGTTCAAGGCGTCGGTGTACGTGTTGACCAAGGAGGAGGGGGGGCGGCACACGCCGTTCTTCAATGGGTACCGGCCGCAGTTCTACTTCCGGACCACGGACGTGACCGGGGTGGCGCACCTGCCCGATGGGCGCGAGATGGTGATGCCGGGCGACAACGTGGACGGGATGGAGGTCGAGCTGATCACGCCGATCGCGATGGAAGACGGGCTGCGGTTCGCGATCCGCGAGGGTGGGCGCACCGTCGGCGCCGGCGTCGTCGGCTCGGTCGTCGGCTAGCGGGCGGAGGAACTCGATGCGCGATCAAGTGACCCTGGCCTGCAACGATTGCAAGCGGCGGAACTACATCACGACCAAGAACAAGCGGCTCCATCCGGATCGCGTCGAGTTTCGAAAGTTCTGTCCTTCGTGCCGCAAGCACACGGCGCACAAGGAAACCCGGTAGCTCGAGGCAACAGGAGAACGAGCGAAGCCTCTGTTCTCGCGGGAGGCCCAGATGCAAGGAAGCGAGGAGCGACGACCGAGGCGTATCCATCCGGATACGTCGCAGGTCGGAGGGACGAGCTGACGCAGCAGATGGGGCTTTCCGCGAGAACAGAAGGCAGGCCTGTAGCTCAGTCCGGCTAGAGCACCGGTCTCCAAAACCGGGAGTCGGGGGTTCAAATCCCTCCAGGCCTGCCACCGAGGATCGGGCGGGCTCGAGGAGCCAGGGGCGCAGATGGCGCCCCGGCGAGGGGTGACGGGAGACGAGACGGGAATGGCCTGGACGGAACAGCTTCGAGAGTTCGTGAAGGACGTACGCGTCGAGATCACCAAGGTCAGTTGGCCGTCGCGCACCGAGCTGCGCGATTCGACGGTGGTCGTGATCGCGTCGGTCTTCATGGTCGCGGCGTTCGTGTTCGTGGTGGATCGCGTGCTGAGCTTCGGCATCGGACTGTTGTTCCGCTAAGGATCGACGCACGCGGCGGCGGGGGCGCGCGAACTCACATGTCAAGGAACGAAGTCATGGAAAAGCGGTGGTACGTGATCCACACCTATTCGGGTCACGAGAACAAGGTCAAGACGAACCTCGAGAAAGCCATTCACGCGGCCGGCCTGGAAGAGTGCTTCGGCCAGATTCTCGTGGCGACCGAGGACTTCGCGGAGATGAAGGATGGCAAGCGAAAGATCTCCAAACGGAAGACGTTTCCCTCGTACGTGATGATCGAGATGGAGCTGAACAACGAGACGCGCCACCTGGTCCAGAACGTTCCCGGGGTGACGCGCTTCATCGGGTCGGGCCAGAGCGCGATCGCGCTCAAGGAGAGCGAAGTTCGACGGATCTTAGGACAGATGGAGGCCACCAAGACCAAGCCGGTACCGAGCGTCGCGTTCCGGATCGGAGATCACGTGCGGGTCGTGGATGGTCCGTTCAGCGCGTTTTCAGGAGTCGTGGACGAGGTCAACAACGAGCGCGGCAAGGTGAAGGTGATGGTGAGCATCTTCGGCCGAGCCACCCCCGTGGAGTTGGATTTCCTTCAAGTGCAGCCCGTCTGAACCGGGCGGGCCGCGGCCGGCCCGGCCGGCGGTGCGGCGAAACGGTTCGTAGCTGGAGGAGTCGTCGCGATGGCGAAGCCGATTCAAGCGGTCGTCAAGCTGCAGTGCAACGCGGGGAACGCCACGCCGGCGCCTCCCGTGGGCCCGGCGCTGGGCCAGCACGGCATCAACATCATGGAGTTCTGCAAGCAGTTCAACGCCCGCACGCAAGGGCAGGCCGGGCTGGTGATCCCGGTCGTCATCACGATCTACAACGATCGCTCGTTCACATTCATCACGAAGACGCCGCCGGCTGCGGTTCTTCTCAAGCGTGCAGCGGGCCTGGCGAAGGGTTCCGGCGTGCCGAACCGGACCAAAGTCGGCACGGTCAATCGCGGCCAGGTCCGGGAGATCGCCGAGCTCAAAGCGCCCGATTTGAATTCCGCCACGGTCGAGGCGGCCGAGCGGATGGTCATGGGCACCGCCCGCAGCATGGGAATCGAGATCGCCGACTAGGAAGGGAAGGAGACGAATGGTTCGCCTGGAAAAAGAAGACGCCGAGGTACGAGATCGTGCGCGAGCGCGTCGCTCGAGCTCCGGGAGCCAGCATCAACGATTTCATCGAAACGCTGGAGTGGGTGGTCCGGGAGGGGTACGCGACCGAAGCCGAGCTCGACGCGGTCGAGGAGGAGGCGAGCTAGTCGCGCGGGAGCGGTCGGGATGACGCTCTCGGTTCCCCGCCGTCCACCGTTGCGTGGGAGTGACGGTTCGACCGTCACGCTCGAACCACGGAGGAGCCATGAAGCACGGGAAGAAGTATCGCGCATCGGCGGACCTGGCCCTTAAGGCCGGGTTGGTGCAAGACCTGGTGCAGGCCATCAAGCTGGTCAAGCAAACCGCGTGCGCGAAGTTCGACGAAACGATCGTCGTTTCGTCCCACCTCGGAGTGGACCCGCGGCATTCGGATCAGCTCGTGCGAGGCACCGTGATACTGCCGCACGGCACCGGAAAGAGCCTTCGCGTGCTGGTGTTGTGCAAGGGCGAGAAGGACAAGGAAGCGCGAGCCGCCGGCGCGGATCATGTGGGCGCCGAAGACTACGTGAAGAAGATCCAGGATGGGTGGCTCGAGGTGGATGCGATCGTCGCCACGCCGGACATGATGGGAGAGGTCGGCAAGCTCGGGCGCGTGCTGGGTCCGCGTGGGCTGATGCCCAACCCGAAGAGCGGCACGGTGACCTTCGACGTCTCCAAGGCGGTCAAGGAGCTCAAGGCGGGCAAGATCGAGTTCCGCGTGGACAAGGGCTCGAACGTCCACGCGCCGGTCGGCAAGGCGTCGTTCAGCGAGGAAAAGCTGGTGGAGAACGCCGCCACGTTCCTGCGCGAGTTGCTCCGCGCCCGGCCACAGGCGGCCAAAGGGCAGTACATCAAGTCGCTGACATTGAGCGCGACCATGGGGCCGGGGATCACGCTCGATCCGGCGGCGGTCGCCTCGAGCTTGAACCGATAGGAGAACCGCGATGCCGACACCCAAGAAGGAGGAGATCCTCAGGGACACGAGCGAGCGGATTCGCGACGCGCAGGGGTTCTACCTGGCGGATTTCAGCGGGATGAGCGTGGAGAAGCTCTCGCTGCTGCGCCGCGCCTGCCGCGAACAGGAGGTGCAGTTCCGGGTGATCAAGAACACGTTGCTCAAGCGCGCGTTCAATGCCCGCGGGATCACCGAGCTCGACCCGCATCTGGCGGGCCCGACGGGCCTGGTCTTCAGCCCGGTGAGCGAGGTGGCGCCAGCGAAGATCCTCGCGGACTTCGCCAAGCAACACGAGCGGCCACGCATCAAGGCGGCGGTCGTGCATGGGCGCTTGTTCGACGAGAAGGCGGTGGCGGTGCTGGCGATGCTGCCGAGCCGCGAGGTGCTGATGAGCCAGCTGCTGAGCACGATGATCGCGCCGTTGACCCAGTTCTTGGGGGCGATCGACGCGACCCTGCGGCTGCCGGCGGTGATGGCGGAGGTCCTGGAGCGAGAAAAGAGCAAGGCGAGCTGAATTCCCCTCGGGCGCGATCCCGGGTGCGATGTGAGAAAAGCCAGTCCCTCAAGCAAGGAGAAACGTGACATGTCGACCACGATCGACCAGGTGCTCGACCTCATCGGCAACATGACGGTGCTCGAGCTGGCGGAGCTGAAGAAGAAGTACGAAGACAAGTTCGGCGTGACCGCCGCGGCACCGATGATGGCGATGCCCATGGGTGGGGCGGGCGGCGGCGCTGCGGCAGTGGTCGAGGAGCAGACCGAGTTCGACCTCGTGCTCATGAGCGCCGGCGACAAGAAGATCCAGGTCATCAAGGTCGTGCGCGAGTTGACGGGGCTCGGCCTCAAGGAGGCGAAGGATCTGGTGGACGGAGCACCCAAGACCGTCAAGGAGAAGGTGAGCAAGACCGAGGCCGCCGAGATGAAGGCGAAGCTGGACGAGCAGGGCGCCACTGTCGAGATCAGGTAGCCCTGTGTCCTGGTCGGGCGTGCGCACGCGACCGGTGCGTCGTGGTTGGTGCCCGACCTCACCGGAGTTTCCGGCCCGCATGAGTCCGTCACTGGGCGCTCACGCGCCTGGAGAGCACCTGCTTCCCCACGGGAGAAAGGTCGGGTAGGCCTTGAAGATCGTACGTCGCAAGGATCGGAAGAGCTTCTCGAAGATCGACCGCGAGTGGAATCTCCAGATTCCCAACCTGCTCGAGGTCCAGCTCAAGAGCTTCCGTGATTTTCTACAGCTGGATGTGGATCCCCTGCGCCGGCGCAACGAGGGCCTGCAAGAGGTCTTCACCGGCGTGTTCCCGATCAGCGACCCGCGCGAGCTGTTCGAGCTCGCGTTCGTCGCCTACGACGTCGGCGAGCCGAAGTACTCGATGGACGAGTGCGTCGAGCGAGATCTCAGCTTCTCCGCGCCGCTCAAGGCGCGGCTGCGGCTCATCACGCGCGAAGAGGTGGAGGGCGTGCGCCGCGACAAGGATGTGATCGAGCAAGAGGTCTACCTCGGCGAGCTGCCTCTGATCACCGACAACGGCACCTTCATCATCAACGGCGCCGAGCGGGTCATCGTTTCCCAACTCCACCGCTCTCCGGGCGTGTTTTTCGACGAGCTGACGCACCCCAACGGGAAGCGTCTGTTCTCGGCCCGCATCATTCCTTACCGTGGCTCGTGGGTGGAGTTCAGTCTGGACGTGAACGACGTCATGCATGTCCACATCGATCGCAAGCGCAAGCTTCCGGTCACGGTCTTGCTGCGGGCGCTGGGCTTCGTCGGCGACCGCGAGATCCTCGAGCTCTTCTACGAGCGTGAGACGCTCGAGGTGCGGGGCAAGAAGGCCGAAAGCGCGCTGGGGCGGATCTGCGCTCAGGATCTGGTCGACGAGTCGACCGGCGAGATCCTGCTCGAGGCCAACGACGAGATCACCGCCGAGAAGATCGAGATCTTGCGAAAGGCGAACCTCGACACGCTCGACGTGTTCGCCATCCCGATGCAGGACGAAGCGGACCTCCTGCGCAACACCCTGCGCAAGGACCCGACCCGCTCCCAGGAAGAGGCGCTCCACCGGATCTACAACCTGCTGCGCCCCGGCGAGCCGCCGCGCGCAGACTCGGCGCGCGAGATCCTGAACAAGCTGTTCTTCAACCCCAAGCGTTACGACCTGGCCCGCGTCGGACGCTACAAGCTCAATCAGAAGCTGCCGCACGAGTTCCTGCTGCCGGGACGCGAGATCCGCAAGCGCCTCGGATTGGGGATTCCGGATCTCAACCACACCACGCTGTGCCGCGAAGACTTCATCGTCATCATCAAGTACCTGATCCACCTGCGCACCAACGGCGAGCTGGCGACCGATCGTGGGGTCGAGCCGGCGATCACCGACGACATCGACCATCTCGGAAACCGGCGAGTCCGATCGGTGGGCGAGCTGCTCGCGAACCAATTCAACATCGGCTTGGCGCGCATGGCGCGCATCATCCGCGAGCGCATGTCGCTGCAGGACCAGGAAAACGTGACGCCTACCGACCTCGTGAACTCGCGCACCATCTCGGCGGTGATCCAGAGCTTCTTCGGCTCCTCCCAGCTCTCTCAGTTCATGGACCAGACGAACCCGCTCGCCGAGCTGACGAACAAGCGGCGGCTCTCCGCGCTCGGCCCTGGCGGGCTGACGCGCGACCGCGCGGGCTTCGAGGTGCGTGACGTGCACTACACGCACTACGGGCGCATGTGCCCGATCGAGACTCCGGAAGGCCCGAACATCGGGCTGATTTCGTCGCTTTCGACCTACGCGCAGGTGAACGAGTTCGGGTTCCTGGAGACTCCCTACTTCCGCGTCCAAGACGGGACGGTGGACCGCAAGAAGCCGGAGTTTCTGGCGGCCGACGTCGAGGACCGATCCCACATCGCCCCGGCGAACACGCCGTTCGACAAACGGAGCGGACAGCTCCTGGATCCGTCCCTGACCGTCCGCTTCCGAGGCGAGTACCCGAGCGTCGAGCGCAACGAGGTCGAGTACATGGACGTCTCTCCGATCCAGCTCGTCTCTCCGGCGGCGGCCTTGATCCCGTTTCTCGAGCACGACGACGCGAATCGAGCTCTGATGGGTTCGAACATGCAGCGCCAGGCGGTGCCCCTGCTGGCCACCGAGGCGCCGCTGGTCGGCACCGGGCTCGAGGACAAGGTGGCGCAGGATTCCGGCGCGCTCGTGCTGGCGCGGCGCTCGGGGGTGGTCGAGTTCATCTCGGGCGAGATGATCGCGATCCGCTACGAGCGCGACCCCGAGGACGTCCCGATCGATTACACCGACCAGCCCAACCTGGACATCTACCGCCTGATCAAGTTCCGGCGCTCGAACCAGGACACCTGCCTGAACCAGCGGCCGATCGTGGAAGAGGGACAGAAGGTCAAGAAGGGGCAGGTGATCGCCGACGGCCCGGCGACGCGGGACGGCGAGCTGGCGCTCGGACGGAACGTGCTGTGCGCCTTCATGCCCTGGGGCGGCTACAACTTCGAGGACGCGATCCTGGTGAGCGAGAGGCTCATCAAGGACGACCTGTTCACCTCGATTCACATCGAGGAATTCGAGCTTCAGGTCAGGGACACCAAGCGCGGCGTCGAGGAGATCACGCGCGAAATCCCCAACGTCTCCGAGGAGGCGGTCAAGAACCTGGACGAGGAGGGCGTGATCCGCATCGGCGCGCGCGTCCGCCAGGGCGACATCCTGGTGGGCAAGGTGACGCCCAAGGGAGAGCAGGAGCTGTCGCCGGAAGAGCGCCTGCTCAAGGCGATTTTCGGTGACAAAGCGGGCGACGTGCGTGATGCGTCGCTCAAGGCGCCGCCCGGCATGGACGGCATCGTGATCGACATCAAGGTGTTTTCGCGCCGCGAGAAGGACGAGGGCACGAAGCAGCAAGAGAAGAAGAAGATCGACAAGCTGCGCCGCGAGAGCAAGAAGGAGCGCGAGCGCATCGCCGACGTGCGGATGGCGACGATCGCCGAGATCCTCCAGGAACAGCTGGTGAACGTGATGCGTAGCGCCTCGAGCGGCGAGCCGATCGCCCGCAAGGGTCGCAAGTTCAGCCCGGATTTCCTCGCCGAGGTGGACTTGGACGATCTCGCCTGGGGCACTCCGGTGACCGAGGACAATCGCGTCAACGAGCGGTTCTGGGCGGCCATGGACGGCGCGCAGAGCGCGTTCACGCGCTGCGAAAAGGATCTCGAGAAGGAGATCGAGAAGGTCACGCGCGGCGACGAGCTGCCGCCCGGCGTGGTGAAGCTGGTCAAGGTCTACGTGGCCAAGAAGCGCAAGCTCTCGGTGGGCGACAAGATGGCGGGACGCCACGGCAACAAGGGCGTGGTGGCCAAGATCCTCGCGGAAGAGGATCTGCCGTGCCTGCCCGATGGCCGTCCGACCGAGATCGTGCTGAATCCCCTCGGGGTTCCGTCGCGCATGAACATCGGCCAGGTGCTCGAGACCCACCTCGGGTGGGCCGCCAGCGCGCTGGGCTACACCTGCGCGACCCCGGTCTTCGCAGGCGCCACGGTCGACGAGATCAAGGCCGAGCTGCGCCAGGCGGGGCTCCCGGAGGACGGCAAGTTCGTGTTGCGGGACGGACGGACCGGAGAACCATTCGACGAGCGGGTCTGCGTCGGCTTCATCTACATGATGAAGCTGAGCCACCTCGTCGACGACAAGATCCATGCCCGCTCCACCGGACCCTACTCGCTCGTCACGCAGCAGCCGCTCGGCGGCAAAGCCCAGTTCGGCGGCCAGAGGTTCGGAGAGATGGAAGTGTGGGCGCTCGAAGCCTACGGCGCGGCGTACACGCTTCAAGAGTTGCTGACCGTCAAGAGCGACGACGTGGCGGGCCGATCGCGGGTCTACGAAGCGATCGTCAAGGGAGAGAATCCACCCGAGCCCGGGGTGCCCGAGTCCTTCAACGTGCTCGTCAAGGAGCTGCAGAGCCTTTGTCTCGAAGTCCAGTTCGAGGAAGCGTAGAACGCTTCGTCCTCGGTGACGCCTGCGGACCGATCGGCCCGCGGGCGATAAGGAGAACGGAATGATTCAGGAAACGGAACTGCAATCGCCACTCAGCGTGGCCGCAGGAAAACTGGGCTTGAGCCGCCTCGAGGAGCACGAGCAGCGCCGTCGAGCGGCCTTCAACTCCATCCGTATCCGCCTCGCGTCCCCGGACGTCATTCGCAGCTGGTCGCATGGCGAGGTGACCAAGCCGGAGACGATCAACTACCGCTCGTTCAAGCCGGAAAAGGACGGGCTCTTCTGCGAGAAGATCTTCGGCCCGGTCAAGGATTGGGAGTGCAACTGCGGCAAGTACAAGCGCATCCGCTACCGCGGCGTGATCTGCGATCGCTGCGGAGTGGAGGTCACCCAAGCCAAGGTGCGGCGGGAGCGCCTCGGGCACATCGAGCTGGCGGTCCCGGTGTCGCACATCTGGTTCTTCAAAGGCGTGCCGTCCCGGATCGGACACTTGCTCGACATGAGCATTCGCGATCTAGAACGAATCCTCTATTACGAGTCGTACGTCGTCATCGACCCGGGCAAGACCGGCTTCAAGAAGCGCGAGATCATCACCGAAGACCAGTTCAACGAGGTGATGGAGGAACAGCCGGAATCCGGGCTCAAGGCCAAGATGGGGGGCGAAGCGATTCGCGACCTTCTTCAAGAGCTGGATCTCGAGGAGCTGCAGGCCGACCTGCGCGCGCGGGCGAAGATCGAGACCTCGGTCCAGCGCAAGAAGGAGACGCTCAAGCGTCTGCGCATCGTCGAGGCGTTTCGTCACAGCGGCAACCGTCCGGAGTGGATGATCCTCGAGACGGTGCCGGTGCTGCCGCCGGATTTGCGGCCGCTGGTGCCGCTCGAGGGAGGTCGCTTCGCGACCTCGGATCTCAACGACCTCTATCGGCGAGTGATCAACCGCAACAATCGGCTCAAGAAGCTGATGGACATCAAGGCGCCCGAAGTCATCCTGCGCAACGAGAAGCGCATGCTGCAGGAGGCGGTGGACGCCCTGTTCGACAATGGCCGGCGCAGCCGCGCCGTGCGCGGTCAAGGGAATCGACCGTTGAAGTCGCTCTCCGACATGCTCAAGGGCAAGCAGGGGCGCTTCCGTCAGAACCTGCTCGGCAAGCGCGTGGACTATTCCGGACGCTCGGTGATCGTGGTCGGCCCCGAGCTCAAGCTGAACCAGTGCGGTCTGCCCAAGAACATGGCCCTCGAGCTTTTCAAGCCGTTCATCATCCGCAAGCTCGAGGACCGTGGCTACGTGCAGACCGTGAAGAGCGCCAAGCGCTTGGTCGAGCGCGAGAAGCCCGAGGTCTGGGACATCCTGGGCGAGATCATCGAAAACCACCCGGTGCTGCTCAACCGCGCGCCGACGCTGCACCGTTTGGGCATTCAAGGCTTCGAGCCGGTGCTGGTCGAGGGCAAGGCGATCCGGATCCACCCGCTGGTGTGCCAAGCCTTCAACGCCGACTTCGACGGTGACCAGATGGCGGTCCACGTTCCGCTCTCCTTCGAGGCACAGATCGAGACCAGCCTGCTCATGCTATCGTCGCACAATATCCTGTCGCCGGCTCACGGACGACCGCTGGCGACGCCGAACCAGGACATCGTGCTCGGGTGCCACTACCTGACCAAGCTGCGGGGCGAGACGCCGAACCCGCGCCTGGCAGCCGCGGGGGTGACGTTGGCCCCCGAGGACCCGCGGCGGCTGCGTGCGTTCCATTCGGCCGCGGAAGTGAGCGCCGCGTTCGACGCCGGCGAGATCAGCCTGCATGGCCGAATCGCGCTCCGCCAGGAAGGCGCCGAGTTGGGCAAGGGCGCGGCGAAGAGCGGCTACGCGGTGACCTCGGTGGGACGCGTGCTGTTCAACGAAGTGGTGCCGCGCGACCTCGGCTTCATCAACGAGACGATGGACAAGAAGCGACTCGAGAACCTGGTGGGCGACTGCTACTCGCAGCTCGGGCCCGAGGTCACCTCGGACCTCTTGGATGAGCTCAAGAATCTGGGCTTCAAGTACGCGACCCAGGCAGGATTCACCGTCGGTGTCGACGACGTGCGAATTCCGCCCGAGAAGCACGAGATCATCGCGCGCGCCCTGGGTGAGGTCGACCAGATCAACCTCAACTACCGTCGCGGCGTCATCACCGAGGGCGAGCGCTACAACAAGGTGATCAACACCTGGACCCTGGCGACCACCGAGGTGGAGGAGATCACGTTCGAAGGACTGTCCAAGGACCGCGAGGGCTTCAACCCCATCTACATGATGGCGGACTCGGGCTCACGCGGAAACCGCGAGCAGGTGCGCCAGCTCGCCGGGATGCGCGGTCTGATGGCCAAGCCGCAGAAGAAGATCACCGGCGGCCTGGGCGAGATCATCGAGTCGCCGGTGATGCACAACTTCAAGGAGGGCCTCACCGTGCTCGAGTACTTCATCTCCACGCACGGCGCGCGCAAGGGGCTGGCCGACACGGCGCTCAAGACGGCCGACGCCGGCTACCTGACGCGACGGTTGGTCGACGTGGCCCAGGACGTGATCATCAACGAAGACGATTGCGGGACGATCCGCGGGTTGTCGGTGGGAGCGCTGAAGGACGGCGAGGACATCATCGAGCCTCTGGCCGACCGCGTGCTGGGACGCGTGGCGGCCGAAGACGTGATGCACCCGATCTCGAACGAGGTGATCGTCGAGGCCGGCACGCTGGTGGACGAAGCGATCGCGGCGCACGTCGAAGAAGCGGCGCGGTCCGGACTCGACAAGATCAAGATTCGCTCGGTCCTCACCTGCGATTCGCGACGTGGCGTGTGCGCCAAGTGCTATGGGCGCAATCTCGCCACCGGTCGCCCGGTGGACCTGGGCGAGGCGGTGGGGGTGATCGCCGCCCAGTCGATCGGCGAGCCGGGAACGCAGCTCACGCTGCGGACGTTCCACATCGGCGGCGTGGCCGGTCGCATCGTCGAAGAGTCACGCACCGTCGCCAAGGAAGCAGGCACGGTGCGTTACATGACCCTGGACGTCGTGGACTACCAGGAAGGCGTGCGCGTGTGCGTCGGCCACAACGGCGAGATCGAGCTACTGGACTCGTCCGACCGCGTGCGCCAGCGGTTCACGGTTCCCTACGGTGCCCACCTGTTCGTGTCCGACGGCCAACCGGTCGAATCCGAGCAGCTGCTGTTCGAATGGGACCTCTACAACAAGCCGGTCGTCACCGAGAAGTCGGGGCGGGTTCGCTTCGTCGACGTGAAGGAGAAAGTCACGGTGCGTGACGAGGTGGACGACACCACGGGCTTGAAGCTCCTGGTGATCATGGAGGACCGCAACAAGGAGCTGCAGCCGGCGATCGACATTGTCAGCGATGGCGGGACCAAGCTGGCCCACTATCCGCTGCCGACCGGCGCGCGACTCGAGGTGCGGGACGGCCAGAGCGTGGTGGCCGGGGACGTGCTGGTCCGGATCCGGCGCGAGGCCGGCAAGGTGCGCGACATCACGGGTGGTCTCCCGCGCGTCGCGGAGCTGTTCGAGGCGCGCCGGCCCAAGGACGCCGCGATCGTGGCCGAGATCGACGGCCGGGTCGAGTTCGGTGGCGTGAGTCGAGGCCTGCGCAAGCTCATCATCCACGGTGAGGGAGGCGAGCAGCAGGAGGTTCCAGTCCCGCAGGGCCGTCATCTGTACGTGCAGGACGGCAGCGTGGTGCGGGCCGGCGATCGCCTGAGCGAAGGGCCGATCAACCCGCACGACGTGCTGCGCATCAAGGGAATCGAGGAAGTCCAGGAGTACCTGGTCAACGAGATCCAGGAGGTCTACCGGCTGCAAGGGGTGCGCATCGACGACAAGCACATCGAGGTCATCGTTCGCCAGATGCTGCAGAAGGTGCGCATCGAGGACCCGGGCGACACCGCGTTCCTGGAAGGCGAGGCGGTGGATCGCTTGTCGGTGCTGGAGGAGAACGAGCGGACGCTCAAGGAGGGCCAGCAGCCGGCCACCTTCCAGCCACTCTTGCTCGGCATCACCAAGGCGTCGCTCTCGACCGAGAGCTTCATCTCCGCGGCCTCGTTCCAGGAGACGACCCGGGTGCTGACCGAGGCGGCGATCCACGGCAAGATCGATAACCTGCGAGGGCTCAAGGAGAACGTGATCATCGGGCACTTGATCCCCGCCGGCACGGGGATGTCGGGCTACCGGCGCCTCCGGCTCGAGTCGGAGCGGCAGCAAGTGGCGGTGGCGGAAGAAGATGAAGGGGCAAAAACCGCTTGACAGGACAAAACACGATCCATACATTCCTGGGTCCGCGCGGCGACGGTGCGTGTCTTTCCTTCGCGGATACCGTGGCCTACCTGACCGCGCAAGCCCTTGTTCGACTCAGGCTTGGAGGATTTCTGTGCCTACCCTGAGCCAGCTCGTCCGTCATGGGCGGCGGCCAATGAAGAGCAAGACCGGTGCGCCGGCGCTCAAGATGTGTCCGCAGAAACGCGGGGTGTGCACACGCGTGTACACCACCACGCCCAAGAAGCCCAACTCGGCGCTGCGCAAGGTGGCGCGCGTGAGGCTGACGAACGGGATGGAGGTGACGTGCTACATCCCGGGGGAAGGTCACAACCTACAGGAGCACTCGATCGTGCTGATTCGCGGCGGTCGCGTGAAGGACCTCCCGGGTGTGCGCTACCACATCGTGCGCGGGACGCTGGATGCCAGCGGGGTGACCGGTCGCAAGCAGAGTCGCTCCAAGTACGGAACGAAGGCGAAGTAGCAAGGTCGGGAGAGCTCGACGCATGCCTCGCAAAGGAAGCGTTCCACGGCGCGAAGTGCCGGGGGATCCGAAGTACGACAACGTGCTCGTGACGCGTTTCGTCAGCGCGCTCATGGGGCGTGGCAAGCGTTCCCTGGCCGAAGGCCAGTTCTACAAGGCGATGGGCATGCTCGAGCAGAAGACCGGCCAGGACGCCATGACGGTGCTCAAGCAGGCCATGAACAACGTGAAGCCGGTGCTGGAGGTGAAGTCGCGGCGCGTCGGAGGGGCCAACTATCAAGTCCCGGTCGAAGTGAGGCCGGACCGGCGCAACGCGCTCGCGATTCGCTGGCTGATCATCTTCGCGCGCCAACGCAACGACCACTCGTTCACCGACAAGTTCGCCGCCGAGGTCCTGGCGGCCTCGCGCAACGAGGGGGGCGCCGTCAAGAAGCGCGAAGACACGCACAAGATGGCGGAGGCCAACAAGGCCTTCGCGCACTATCGCTGGTAACCCGTTCGCGGGGAAGGCCGGCCTGTGGCCGGCCTGGGTCGAGAAGGCACGTCTCGTGGGTGCCGACTCGACCTGAAGTTCGCGTACGGCCCGACGCTTCATCACCGCTTTCTCGAGACGGAAAGGCAGGTGGTGCTATCGCGGTCCCAGACCACTAGAGGATAGGAACGCCGATGTCCCGGCAGACTGCGCTCGACAAATATCGCAACATTGGGATCATGGCCCATATCGACGCCGGCAAGACCACCTTGACCGAGCGGATCCTCTTTTATACCGGCCGGATCCACCGGGTCGGCGAGGTGCACGAAGGCTCCGCCACGATGGACTGGATGGAGCAAGAGCGCGAACGCGGCATCACGATCACTTCGGCCGCCACCACCTGCCAGTGGCGGGATCACCGGATCAACATCATCGACACGCCCGGACACGTCGACTTCACCGCCGAGGTCGAGCGCAGCCTGCGCGTGCTCGATGGGGCCGTCGCGGTGTTTTGCGCCGTGGGCGGTGTCGAGCCGCAGTCCGAGACGGTGTGGCGCCAGGCCGACAAGTACAACGTCCCGCGCATCGCGTTCGTGAACAAGATGGATCGCGTCGGGGCCGATTTCGACAATGTCATCGCCATGATGAAGGAACGGCTGGGGGCCCGGCCGGTGCCGATCCACGTGCCGATCGTGATGGCCGAGCAGTTCCAGGGGGCGATCGACCTGATCGAGATGAAGGCGATCACCTATCACGAAGAGAGTCAGGGCACGACCTTCGACGTCCATGACATTCCGCGCGACCTCGCCCGCACCGCCGCCGAAAAGCGCCATCAGTTGCTGGAGAGCATCGCGGAGTGCGACGAGCAGCTGCTCGACGACTACCTGCACGAGAAGCCGTACGGCGCGGAAGACCTGCGGCGGGCGCTGCGCAACGGCACCATCCAGGGCAAGATCACCCCGGTCCTGTGCGGCTCGGCGTTCAAGAACAAGGGCGTGCAGCCTCTGCTGGACGCGGTGGTGGATCTCCTCCCTTCGCCGGTCGACATTCCGCCGATTCAAGGTCAGGAGCTCAAGACCTTCCAGCACGTTACGCGCAAGCCGGCGGACGACGAGCCGTTCGCGGCGCTGGCCTTCAAGATCATGACCGACCCCTACGTCGGCAAGCTCACCTTCTTCCGCGTCTACTCGGGCACGGTCAAGACGGGGGACTCCATCTTGAATTCGGCCACCGGACGAACCGAGCGCATCGGACGTCTGGTGCAGATGCACGCGAACAAACGCGAGGAGACGAGCGAGGTGTTCGCGGGCGATATCGCGGCCGGAATCGGCTTCAAGAAGGTCACCACGGGCACGACGTTGTGCGACCCGGAGTATCCGATCGCGCTCGAGGCCATGCATTTCCCCGAGCCGGTCGTCGACGTGGCCATCGAGCCCAAGTCGAAGGCCGACGAGGAGAAGATGGCGACTGCGCTCCAGCGCTTGTCGGACGAAGATCCGACCTTCCGCGTACGCACCGAAGAGGAGACCGGTCAAACCGTGATCTCGGGGATGGGCGAGCTGCACTTGGAGATCTTGGTCGATCGCATGCTGCGCGAATTCGGCGTCCAGGCGAACGTCGGCAAGCCGCAGGTGGCCTATCGCGAGACGATCACCGTGAGCGCGGTTCACCGCGCCCGTTTCGTGCGCCAGACCGGTGGCAAGGGGATGTTCGCCGACGTCACGTTGCGCGTCGACCCGCAGGAGCCGGGGCAGGGCTTCTCGTTCGAGAGCGAGATCGTCGGCGGGTCGATCCCGAAGGAGTTCATCCCGGCGATCGAGAAGGGCGTCGAAGAGGCGATGAAGAACGGCGTCGTGGCCGGCTATCCGATGGTGGACATCAAGGTGACCTGCGAGGACGGCTCGTACCACGAAGTGGATTCGTCCGAGATGGCGTTCAAGATCGCGGGCTCGATGGCGTTCAAGGAGGCTTGCCGCAAGGCCAAGCCGCGCTTGCTCGAGCCGATCTTCGACGTCGAAGTCGTGGTGCCCGAGGAATACATGGGCGACATCATCGGCGATCTGTCGGCCCGCCGTGGTCGTATCGGCGGCATGTTCATTCGCTCCGACGCCCGCGTCATCGCGGCCTCGGTGCCGCTGTCCGAGATGTTCGGGTACGCCACCCGCATGCGCTCGATCTCGCAGGGGCGAGCCATCTATTCGATGCAGTTCTCGCGCTACGAAACGCTGCCTCAGGCCGTCGCCGAGGAGATCGTGGCCAAGGTGAAGGGTTGACACGAGCGGTGGAGGTCGTGGACCGCGAGCGCGGCCGTGACTTGCCGAGTCCAGACAGTCGTCGAGCACGGAGGTTGTCGCATGGCGAAGCAGAAGTTTGAGCGGACGAAGCCGCACGTGAACGTGGGGACGATTGGGCACGTGGATCATGGGAAGACGACGCTGACGGCGGCGATCACGATGGTGCTGGCGCAGAAGAATCCGAAGATCGCGGTGCGCGACTACGGGTCGATCGACAACGCGCCGGAGGAGCGGGAGCGGGGGATCACGATCGCGACGGCGCACGTGGAGTACGAGACGGACAAGCGGCACTACGCGCACGTGGACTGTCCGGGGCACGCGGACTACGTGAAGAACATGATCACCGGGGCGGCGCAGATGGACGGGGCGATTCTGGTGGTGTCGGCGGCGGACGGGCCGATGCCGCAGACGCGGGAGCACATCTTGTTGGCGCGGCAGGTGGGGGTGCCGTACATCGTGGTGTACATGAACAAGTGCGACATGGTGGACGATCCGGAGCTGCTGGACCTGGTGGAGCTGGAGGTGCGGGAGCTGCTGAAGAAGTACGAGTTTCCGGGGGACGAGATCCCGGTGATCCGGGGGTCGGCGAAGGCGGCGATGGACGCAGGGGGGAAGGACGCGAAGGCGAACGAGTCGATTCTGGCGCTGATGGAGGCGGTGGACAGCTACATACCGACGCCGGAGCGTGCGATCGACAAGCCGTTGTTGATGGCGGTGGAGGACGTGTTTTCGATTTCGGGGCGGGGGACGGTGGGGACGGGGCGTGTGGAGCGGGGCAAGGTGAAGGTGGGGGACAAGGTGGAGGTGGTGGGGTTGCGGGAGACGCGGGAGACGGTGGTGACGGGGGTGGAGATGTTCCGCAAGTCGATGGACGAGGCGATCGCGGGGGACAACATCGGGCTGCTGCTGCGCGGGGTGGAGAAGGACGATCTGGAGCGCGGGATGGTGGTGTGCGCGCCGAAGTCGATCACGCCGCACACCAAGTTCAAGGCGTCGGTGTACGTGTTGACCAAGGAGGAGGGGGGGCGGCACACGCCGTTCTTCAATGGGTACCGGCCGCAGTTCTACTTCCGGACCACGGACGTGACCGGGGTGGCGATGCCGGGCGACAATGTGGACATGGAGGTGGACCTGATCACGCCGATCGCGATGGAGAAGGAACTGCGGTTCGCGATCCGCGAGGGTGGGCGCACCGTCGGGGCCGGCGTCGTCACCGACGTCGTCGCGTAGAGAGCGCACGATGCTGCAAAAGATCCGAATCAAGCTGAAGTCCTACGATCACGCGACGTTGGATCAATCCGCGTCCGAGATCGTGCGCACCGCCCGTCGCACGGGCGCCGAGACCTCGGGGCCGGTGCCACTGCCGACGAAGAAGACGATCTACACCGTGCTGCGCAGCCCGCACGTGGACAAGAAGTCGCGGGAGCAGTTCGAGATTCGCATTCACAAGCGCCTGATCGACATCACCCGCTCCACCGCGCAGACCATGGAGGCGTTGGAGAAGCTCGACATTCCTGCTGGGGTGGATATCGAGATCAAGACATGATCGGACTCATTGGAAGAAAGGTCGGGATGACACAGATCTACGGAGACGGTGGCCAGGCGCTACCGGTGACCGTGATCGAGGCGGGGCCGTGCACGGTGACCGAGGTGCGCACGCCGGAGCGCAACGGGTACGCGGCGGTGCAGCTGGGATTCGGCACCAACAAGGAGACGCGTTTCACCAAGCCGGTGCTCGGCCAATTCAAGACCAGGAACCTGCCGCCGGCGCGCCACCTCCGGGAGTTCCGGGTCGCCGACGTCGCAGGCCTCGAGGTCGGCCAGAGCCTCACCGTGTCTCTGTTCGAGAAGGGCAAGAGCGTCGACGTCCAGGGCACCACGAAGGGCCGCGGCTTCGCGGGCGTGGTCAAGCGACATGGGTTCGCGGCGGGCCACGCGTCGCACGGTCCAACGGCCGGCAAGCAGCCTGGATCGATCGGCGCCTCCGCCTATCCGTCGCGCGTGACCAAGGGCAAGCGGCTGCCGGGACGCATGGGAGGCGCGCAGCTGACCGTCAAGAATCTCAAGCTGGTCGGCGTCGATGCGGAGCAAAACGTCCTTCTCGTGCTCGGCGCGGTGCCGGGTCCGGTGAACGGGTTGGTGTTGGTCGAGACGCGGAAGGACTGACATGGACGCCAAGATCGTCGCCCTGGATGGAAGCGAAAAGGGCACGGCCGCGTTGCCCGATGACTTGTTCGCCCAACAAGTGAACGAGCACCTGTTGTGGCTTTCCGTCAAGCGCCACCTGGGCAATCAACGCCAAGGCACCGCGAAGGTGAAGGCGCGCGGCGAGGTGTCGGGGGGCGGGCGCAAGCCGTGGCGCCAGAAGGGCACCGGGCGGGCGCGAGCCGGCTCGAACACGTCTCCACTGTGGCCGGGTGGCGGGCGGGCATTTGGGCCGAAGCCCCGCGACTACCGCACCGAGCTGCCGAAGTCCCAACGGCGGCGCGCGCTGGTGGCGGCGCTTTCGCTGCGGGCGGGCGAGAACGCGGTGACGGTTCTGGACCAGCTCTCATTCGAGGCTCCGCGCACCAAGCACATGGCCGAGGCGCTGGAGCGTTTGGGTCTCCACCACAAGCGGACGCTGCTGGTGCTCGACCGGGCCGACACCAACGTGATCAAGTCGTGCCGCAACCTCCCCAACCTGCGCACCACGCTGGCTCACCAAGTGAACCCCTACGACCTTCTGGACTGCCAAGCCCTGCTGATCACCCAGGCGGGGCTGGACCGCATGAAGGAGGTCTTCGTCCGATGAAGGATCCTCGTAGCGTGGTCAAGAAGGCGCTCATTACCGAGAAGGGAACGGTGCTCAGGGAGGCGCGGAACCAGTACCACTTCGAGGTGGCTCGCAACGCCAACAAGATCGAGATCAAGCGCGCGGTCGAGACCATCTTCAACGTCAAGGTGAAGGACGTGCGCACGCTCCAAGTCCAGGGGAAGGTGAAGCGGCAAGGCCGCTTCGCAGGCAGACGCAGCGGCTGGAAGAAGGCGATCGTCACGCTCGGTCCCGATCAGAAGATCGAGCTGTTCGAGCAGATCTAAGGACGGCCATCCATGGGTCTCAGGAAGTATCGACCAATCACGCCGACGCTCCGGCACTCGGTGGTGCCCGATTTCTCCGAGCTGACCCGCGGCAAGCCGGTCAAGTCGCTCACCCAGCCGAAACGGAGAACCGGGGGCCGGGACAACTATGGGCACATCTCGTCGCGCTGGATCAGCGGGGGCCACAAGAAGCGCTATCGCCTGATCGATTTCCGGCGAAACAAGGATGGGATCCCGGCCCGGGTGGCGAGCATCGAGTACGATCCGAACCGCTCGGCGCGGATCGCGCTGCTCAATTACGTGGACGGCGAGCGCCGTTACATCGTGGCTCCCGACGGCTTGCGCGTCGGCGAGATGCTCCAGTCCGGATCGGATGCCGAAGTGAAGGCCGGGAATTGTCTGCCCCTGCGCAACATCCCGCTCGGCACCAACGTGCACAACGTCGAGCTGTTCCCCGGGCGCGCCGCGCGCGTCGCGCGTTCGGCCGGGTCCTTCTGTCAGCTCATGGCGAAGGAGGGTGACTATGCGCAGATGCGCTTGCCTTCGGGCGAGGTGCGCAGCTTCCACGTGAATTGCCGCGCCGTCGTGGGTCAGGTCGGCAACCTCGATCACGAGAACGTCTCCCACGGCAAGGCGGGGCGAGTTCGCTGGCTCGGCCGCAGCCCGAGCGTGCGCGGCGTCGCGATGAACCCGGTCGATCACCCGATGGGCGGCGGCGAGGGCAAGTCCTCGGGCGGCCGCCATCCGTGCTCGCCCTGGGGCAAGATCAGCAAGGGCATGAAGACTCGGCGCCGCAAGCTGAGCGACTCGCTCATCGTGCGACGCCGCAAGAAGTAGGCGGGAGAACCCATGGCGCGTTCCGTCAAGAAGGGACCTTACGTCGTCGACTCGCTGTTGCGGAAGATCGAGGTGTTGAACCGCAGTGGCGACAAGCGCGTGCTCAAGACCTGGGCGCGCCGGTGCACGATCCTGCCGGAGTTCGTCGGCCACACGTTGGCCGTGCACAACGGCAACAAGTTCATTCCGATCTACGTGACCGAGAACATGGTGGGCCACAAGCTGGGCGAATTCGTGCCCACCCGCGTGTTCCGCGGGCACGGACAGCACGTCGCGGAGAAGACCGCGGCGCCCGGGAAGTAGAGCCATGCAGGCTAGAGCCATCCAGCGGTTCGTCCGCATTACGCCACGCAAGTGCAACCAGGTCCTGGAGCTGATCCGGGGCCAGAGCGTCGAGCAGGCGCAGGTGACCTTGCAGTTCACGCCCAAGCTGGGTGCGCGCATCGTCCAGAAGGTGCTGAAGTCCGCGGTCGCGAACGCGCTGCACGAGGGCAAGGTGAAGATCGAGAATCTCTACGTGAAAGAGGCGGTGGCCGGCGCCGGCCCGACGCTGAAGCGCTGGCTGCCGCGCGCCCAGGGACGGGCAACCCCGATGCTCAAGCGCATGAGCCACGTGTCGCTGACCGTGGCATTGAAGGAGTAGTCATGGGGCAGAAGACCCATCCGATCGGCTTTCGGCTCGGCGTGGTGAAAACCTGGGACTCGAGATGGTTCGCCAAGCGCAGCTACCAAGAGTTCCTCAAGGAGGACCTGCTGATCAAGCGCTACCTGAAGAAGCGCCTGTATCAGGCCGGCATCTCCAAGATCACGATCGAACGCAAAGGAGACAAGATCACGGTGGGGATCCGGACGGCGCGTCCGGGGCTGGTGATCGGGCGCAAGGGCGAACAGGTGGACAAGCTGTCCGAGGAGATGAAGCAGCTGACCAAGAAGGTGGTGCAGCTCAACATCGAAGAGATCAAGCGCGCCGACCTCGACGCCCAGCTGGTGGCCGAGCACATCGCCAAGCAGCTCGAACAGCGGGTCTCGTTCCGTCGCGCGATGAAGAAGGCGATCGCCTCCTCGATGCGTGCCGGGGCGCAAGGGATCCGCGTCGCGTGCGCGGGCCGTCTCGGGGGCTCCGAGATGGCGCGCTACGAAACGTACCGGGAAGGCCGGGTGCCGCTCCATACGCTGCGGGCCGACATCGATTTCGCGCGGGCGACGGCGTTCACCCCTTACGGCACCTGCGGAGTGAAGGTGTGGATGTTCCACGGCGAAGTGCTCGACAAGCCACAGGGCGCGGTCGCCCAGGCGCGCTAGGAGCTCCCCGATGCTGATGCCGAAGCGGGTCAAGTATCGCAAGCAGCAACGGGGGCGCATGCGGGGCAAGGCCCATCGAGGGTCATCGGTGGCGTTCGGTGAATGGGGACTGCAGGCGGTCGAGCCCGCGTGGGTGACCAATCGTCAGCTCGAAGCCGCACGGGTGGCGATCACGCGGTCGATCAAGCGCGGCGGAAAGATGTGGATTCGAGTGTTCCCCGACAAGTCGGTGACCAAGAAGCCGGCCGAGACGCGCATGGGAAAGGGCAAGGGAGCGCCGGAATTCTGGGTGGCGGTGATCAAGCCCGGCCGCGTGATGTTCGAGCTGGAGGGGATCTCGCGGCCGCTGGCCAAGGAAGCGATGAAACTAGGAGCGTCGAAACTGCCGATCCGCACGCGGTTTGTGGAGCGTCACGAGTTGGGAGGTGAGTGAGGTGCCTCATGCCAAGGCGACTTCGATGAGAGACCTGACGGCCGAGGAGATCCAGCTGCGCGTTGCCGAGCTGCGCGAAGAGCTGTTCAACCTTCGTTTCCGCAACGCGATGCGGCAGCTCGACAACCCGCTCAAGATTCGGGAGGCACGACGCGAGATGGCGCGGTTCCTGACCGTATTGCGCGAGAAGGAAGGCGTGAAGGCATGACGACGGTTCGGAGTCGGCGCAAGACGCGGATCGGCAAGGTCGTGAGCGACCGCATGGACAAGACCGTCGTGGTGTCGATCGAGCGTCTGGTGAAGCACGCCGTCTACGGCCGGTACGTGCGCCAGCGCGCCAAGTTCAAGGTTCACGACGAGAAGAACGAGTGTCGTGCCGGCGACACGATCCGCTTCATGGAGACGCGACCTCTCTCGAAGGACAAGCGCTGGCGATTCGTCGGCTTCGTCGAGAGGGCAAAGTGAGCACCCGTGGGTGCCAGGCAGAAATGAGCGCCCGTGGGTGCCAGGGCCGGACGGCCCTTGCTTCGCTGCGGCGCCTCGATCGCACACACGCTACTCCGCACTCGCCGCGAAGCAAGGGTCCCGTCCGTCCTGACGCCCCGTGCAAGGCGCCCCAGGGGAGCGAGGGTTCCCTCCTGCCCCGCGATGGAACCGTGCGGTCCCACAACGGAACGGTGTCGTCATGATCCAGCTCCGAACCATGGTCACGGTCGCGGACAACTCGGGCGCCAAGCGCGCCCAGTGCATCAAGGTGCTGGGCGGCCATCACCGGCGCTACGGTCGTCTCGGGGACATCGTGGTCGTGAGCGTGAAGGACGCCATCCCGGGTGCGGCCGTGAAGAAGGGCGACGTGGCCAAGGCGGTGGTGGTGCGCGCGGTCAAGGAAGGGCGCCGCAAGGATGGCTCCTACATCCGCTTCGACGAGAACGCGGTGGTGTTGATCAACGACGACAAGGAGCCGCGCGGGACTCGCATCTTCGGACCCGTGGCGCGGGAGCTGCGCGAGAAGGCGTTCATGAAGATCATCTCGCTCGCGCCGGAGGTGATCTGATGTCGGTGCGGATCCGCAAGGGCGACGTGGTGCAGGTGATCGCCGGCGACGACCGGGGCAAGACCGGGCGCGTATTGTCCGTGGACCTGGTGAAGATGCGCGTCGTGGTCGAGAACGTGAACTTCGTCAAGCGCCACACCAAGGCCCGGCGGCAGGGGATGAAGAGCGGGATCATCGAGAAGGAGGCGCCCGTCCATCTGTCGAATGTGATGCTGTTCGATTCCAAGGCAGGTCGCGGAACACGAGTGGGAGTGCGGACGCTCGCCGACGGTAGCCGCGAGCGCATTTCGAGGGCCAGCGGGGAAACGCTGGCGAAGGGCGAATAGGCATGGCAGACGACAAGAAAGAGAAGAGCCCCAAGGCCGAAAAGGGCGACAAGAGCGAAAAGGGCGCCAAGAGCGCCAAGAGCGCCAAGAGCGCCAAGAGCGCCAAGAGCCCGAAGCCCAAGGCCGAGGCTGGCGGCGCGCGCGAAGAGAAGGCGCCCAAGGCATCCGCGGCCCCGGCACGCACGGTGGGACGGCCGCGCTCCACCGGCAAGAAGCCGCGCTTGGCGGTCTACTACGCCGAGAAGGTGCGTCCGGCGCTGATCGAGAAGTTCCGCTACACGAGCGCGATGCAAGCGCCGCGATTCGAGAAGATCGTGCTCAACATGGGCGTCGGCGACGCGCTCACGGACCAGAAGATGCTGGATGCCGCGGCCGCCGAGATGAGCCAGATCGCGGGCCAGAAGCCGGCGATTCGACGCGCCAAGAAGTCGATCGCCAACTTCAAGCTCCGCGCCGGAGTTCCGATCGGCTGCATGGTGACGTTACGAGGAGCGCGCATGTATGAGTTCTTCGATCGGCTCATCAACGTGGCGGTGCCGCGCATCCGCGATTTCCGCGGCCTCAACCCGAGATCGTTCGACGGTCGCGGCAATTATTCGATGGGGGTCACCGAGCAGATCATCTTCCCGGAGATCAATTACGACAAGGTCGGGAAGGTCCGCGGCATGGACGTGACGATCGTCACCACGGCCGACACCGACGAGGAAGGACGCGAGCTGCTGCGGCTCATGAACATGCCCTTCCGGCAGCGCTAGCGGGGGTTCGAGTGGCGAAGAAATCGATCATCGAGAAATGGAAGCGCGCTCCGAAGTTCAAGGTGCGCGCCTACACACGGTGCCACCGATGCGGAAGACCGCGCGGCCACCTGCGGGACTTCGGCCTGTGCCGGATCTGCTTCCGCGAGCTGGCGCTCGCGGGCCAGATTCCGGGCGTCGTCAAGTCGAGCTGGTGAACGCGCGCTTCGGAGCAGCCAGTGCGCCGGGCGAGCCGGCGTGGTCGAGCGGGACCCGGATGCCGGATCCCAGGAGGAAACATGGCGGTCAGTGATCCTGTGGCGGATTTCCTCACCTGCGTGCGCAATGCCGTCCGCGCGAGACAGCGCAAGGTGGACGTTCCGGCCTCGCGGCTGAAGACGGAGATCGCCAAGGCGCTCCTGCGCGGGCGCTTCATCAACAACTTCAAGGTGATCGAGGACCGGCAGCAGGGCATCCTGCGGGTCTATCTCAAGTACGTGGACGAGGACGTGAGCGTGATCAACGGCATTCGACGGGTGAGCACGCCGGGCCGCCGCGTGTACGTCGGCAAGGCCAAGATCCCCCGAGTCATGGGTGGACTCGGCACGACGATCCTCTCCACGCCACGTGGCCTGATGACCGACCGCGAGGCTCGCGAAGCCGGGCTCGGCGGCGAGATCCTCTGTCAGGTGTGGTGAGGAGGTTCGGATGTCGAGAGTCGGAAAGAGCCCTGTGCCGATCCCGAGCGGAGTGAGCGTCGCGGTGGCCGACGGCTTGGTGCGCGTCAAGGGCCCCCATGGTGAGCTGAGCACGCCGATCCTCACCGGTACCGAGGTGGTGGTCGAGAACGGCGTGGCGCGCGTGTCGTCGGAGAAGCTGCGCCGCAATCCGCCGTTTGGCACCATGCGCGCCCACATCGCCAACATGGTCACCGGGGTGACGAGCGGCTTCAGCAAGACGCTCGAGATCGTCGGGACGGGCTACCGGGCGAGCATGGAAGGCAAGAAGCTGGTGCTCCAGGTGGGATTCTCGCACCCGGTGACGTTCGATCCCCCGGCAGGGATCACGATCAAGGTCGAGAACCCGACCAGGCTCGCCGTCAGTGGGGCGGACAAGGGACTGGTCGGGCAAGTAGCCGCGAACATCCGCGCGGTGCGGCCGCCGGAGCCCTACAAGGGCAAGGGCATCAAGTACGAAGGCGAGTACGTCCGCCGCAAGGCCGGCAAGGCCGCGGGAGCCGCGACATGAGCGGGCGGCACGACAAGAACCAGCGACGCGCGATCCGCAAGCTGCGGATCCGCAGGCGGGTTCGTGGCTCGGCCGGGCGCCCGCGCCTGTCGGTGTTTCGGAGCGCCTCCCACATCTATGCCCAAATCATCGACGACGGGCCCGGCACGACGTTGGTCGCGGCATCGAGCCGCGATTCGATCCAGCCCGAGGGCGCGGGAAAGATCGCGGTGAGCGCTGCGGTCGGCAAGCTGCTGGCCGAGCGCGCCAAGGGCAAGGGCCTGGCGCGGGTCTGCTTCGACCGCGGTGGCTATCTCTACCACGGCCGCGTCAAGGCGCTCGCCGACGGAGCCCGCGCGGGCGGGCTGGAATTCTAGGAGGTTCTGACGGTGCGAACGTTTGAGGGCTCCCGAGGCCGCGGCTCCGATGCGCCCAAGTCCGAGTTCGTCGAGCGCGTCATCCAAGTGAACCGGTGCGCCAAGGTGGTCAAGGGCGGCCGCCGCTTCTCGTTCAACGCGATCGTCGCGGTAGGCGACCAGAACGGACGGGTCGGCGTCGGGCTCGGCAAGGCCAACGAGGTCGCAGACGCGATCCGCAAGGCTGGAGAAGTGGCCAAGAAGGGGTTGTTCCATGTTCCGGTGACGCGCGGTGGCAGCGTCCCTCACCAGGTGGTGGGGCGTTTCGGCGCCGGCGAGGTCCTGCTCAAGCCGGCAACCCCAGGCACGGGCGTGATCGCCGGGGCGGGCGTGCGCGCGGTGCTGGAGGCGGCGGGGATCCAGAACGTGCTCACCAAGTGCTTGGGAAGCCGCAACCCGCACAACTTGGTCAAGGCGACGGTGGACGGGCTCAAGCGCCTACGCCGGCCCTCGGACGTGGCGGCGATGCGCGGCTGCACGGTGCAGGATCTGTTCGGCCGGCCGGCGGGAGCGAACGATGCCTCGTAAGCTGCGCGTGCGACAGATCAAGAGCGCGAGCGGTCATCGGGGGGACCAGAAGGCCACGGTGCGGGCCCTCGGAATTCGACGGCTGCAGCAGGTGGTCGAGCACGACGACACGCCCCAGATCCGGGGCATGATCTTCAAGGTCCGTCACCTCGTCGAGGTGGCGGAGATCGGCTAGGACGAGCATGAGAATCGGAGCAATTCATAAGGCGGTGGGAGCGACCCGCCCGAGCAAGCGGCGCGGCAAGGGCACGTCCACCGGCTTGGGCGGGACTTCCGGACGGGGCCACAAGGGCCACAAGGCCCGCGCCGGCGGCAAGATCCCGGTGTGGTTCGAAGGCGGCCAGATGCCGCTGCAGCGCCGGCTTCCCAAGCGGGGATTCAAGAACCCCGGACGCGTCTGCTATCAGGTGGTTTCGGTCGGCCGCATCGCCGCGGCGGGTGCCGGGGCGACCGTGGATCGCGCATGGCTCGTGCAGGCCGGCATGGTGCGGCGATCGGGCCCGATCAAGCTGCTCGCCGGCGGCGACCTCGCGGTGGCTTTGGTCGTGAAGGTCGACGCCGCGAGCGAAACGGCGCGTCGTGCGATCGAAGCCGCCGGCGGGCGGGTCGAGACGCCGACACCGACCGCGGCGCCGGCGACCAAGGCCTAGGACGATCGATGCTGGACAAGCTGCGCAACGTATTCCAGGTTCCCGAGCTCAAGCGCCGGATCTTGTTCACGCTGGCGCTGTTCGTCGTCTATCGGCTGGGCGAGCACATGCCCACGCCGGGGGTCAACGCCAAGGCCTTGGCGGGGGCCTTCGAAAGCCAGCGCGGGACCCTGTTCGGCCTCTACGATTTCTTCGTCGGCGGGGCGTTCTCGCGCGCGACGGTGTTCGCGCTCGGGATCATGCCGTACATCTCGTCCTCCATCATCCTGCAGCTGCTCGGGGCGGTGGTGCCCTACCTCGAGAAGCTGCGCAAGGAAGGGGAGGAAGGACAGAAGAAGATCACCCAGCTGACGCGATACGGCACGGTGCTGATCTCGATCGTGCAGTCGTTCGCCTACAGCGTGTTCCTGGTGAACATGGGGGCGTCCCACGGCGTCACCGTGGTGCCCCACCCGGGGGTCCTGTTCGCGATCTCGACGGTCGTGACCCAGACCGCGGGGACGATCTTCGTCATGTGGCTTGGCGAGAAGATCACCGAACACGGCATCGGCAACGGAATCTCACTCATCATTTTCCTGAACATCGTCGGACGAATGCCGAACTCGGCGTTCGCCGCCTATGACAGCTTCCGCGCCGGCTCTCTGAGCCTTCTGACTCTACTTGCGGCGTCCGTGCTCGGCTTCTTCGTCACCGCGTCCGTGGTTCTCATGACGCAAGGGACGCGCAAGATCCCGGTGCAGTATGCCAAGCGCATCGTCGGAAGGCGAATGTACGGTGGCGCCAACACGCACATCCCGCTGCGCGTGAATACCGCTGGCGTGATCCCGATCATCTTCGGGCTCAGCGTGATGAGCTTGCCGACCGCGGTCGCGGGCTTCGTGCCTCCCACGCATCCGCTGGCGGCGCTCGGACAGTGGTTCAGCCCACGCGGCGCCGCGTACAACATCGTGTATGGCCTGATCGTCGTGTTCTTCACCTATTTCTACACCGCGGTCGTGCTCAACCCCAATGACTTGGCGGAGAACATGCGCAAGTACGGCGGCTTCGTCCCCGGCATCCGCCCCGGACGCAAGACCGCCGAGTACATCGATCGTGTGCTCTCGCGCATCACGCTTCCGGGAGCCGTTTACTTGGCGTTGATCGCCACCGTGCCCGACATGATCATGACGTCGATGGGCCTGCCGTTCTTGAATTTCGGAGGCACCAGCGTTCTGATCGTGGTGGGGGTCGCGCTGGACACGTTGCAGCAAATCGAATCGCATTTGCTCATGCGGCATTACGAGGGGTTCGTCAAGCGCGGGCGGATTCGCGGCCGCCAGAGAATGTGACGTGCGTCTGGTCCTCCTCGGGCCCCCGGGCGTCGGCAAGGGAACCCAGGGACGTCGACTGGCGGCCGAGCACCATTGGGCGCTGATCTCGACGGGAGAGATCCTGCGTGACGCGGTGGCGCGCAAGACTTCGCTGGGGCTGGAAGCACAACGGTGCATGGAGAAAGGCATGTTGGTGCCGGATGACATGATGATCGGACTGGTGCGCGATCGCAGCAACGAGGCGGACGCGGACGGCCGGTTCGTGCTGGACGGGTTCCCGCGCACGGTGGCGCAGGCCGACGCGCTGGATTCGATGTTGCAGTCGCGGGGCCACCGGCTGGACGCGGTCATCGGGCTCGAGGCGCCGAAGGAGGAGCTGGTGAAGCGGCTGAGTGCGCGGCGCGAGTGCCCGGTCTGCCAGCGGGCGTACAACCGGGCGAGCGCCCCGCCGCGCGATGGTCGTCATTGCGACGACCATCCGAGCGTCGATCTGGTGCAACGGGAGGACGATGCCGAGGCGACGGTGCGCAAACGCCTCGAAGTGTACGAGAAACAGACTTCGCCTCTGCTCGAATACTATCGTGGGCAGGGTCGGCTGCGCGAAGTGAAGGGCCTGGGGTCGGTAGACGAGGTGTACCGCCAACTGAATCGGGCCCTGGGTTGCTAGGCAGGATGAGCCCGGCAGGCGGAGCAGACGGTGGTCTATCTGAGGCGCAGGGAAGAGATCGAAGCGATCCGAAAGGCGGCACGACTGGTGGCGCAGACGTTGAAGGCGCTCGGCCAGGAGATCCATCCGGGTGTCACCACCGCAGACCTGGACCGGCTGGCCGAGCAGTTCATTCGCGAGCGCGGCGGGCGCCCGGCGTTCAAGGGTTACCGCGGCTTTCCGGCGAGCATCTGCCCGTCGGTGAACGAGGAGGTCGTTCACGCGATTCCGGGGGCGCGCCAGCTGCGCGAGGGAGACATCATCGGGATCGACGTCGGGGTGGAGATGGGAGGGTACTATGGGGACGCTGCCTACACCTTCCCGGTGGGCCGCGTGACCGAAGAGGCGGGCCGGCTGCTGGCCGTGACGCGCGAGGCATTGAAGGCCGGGATCGCCCAGGCGATCGCGGGGCATCGCATCGGCGACATCTCGCACGCGATCCAGAGCCACGTGGAGAGCCATGGTTTCTCGGTGGTCCGCTCGCTGGTCGGACATGGGATCGGTCGCGAGATGCACGAGGAGCCCCAGGTTCCGAACTACGGGCCGCCGGAGCGCGGCCCCCGGTTGATGGCCGGCCAAGTGCTGGCGATCGAGCCGATGGTAAATGGCGGCGGGCCCGACGTGGTCACGCGCGATGACGGATGGACCGTGGTCACGAGGGACGGGTCGTTGAGCGCGCACTTCGAGCACACGGTGGCGATAGGGACGGACGGTCCGGAAATCCTGTCCGACGCCGACGGCGTCTGACCGGTCCTAGACCAGAGGCCGGACGAATCGAGGGGGGATTGGCGAAGGAAGAAGGCATTCAGGTCGAAGGCACGGTGATCGAGCCGCTACCCAATGCGATGTTTCGCGTCGAGCTCGAGAACGGCCACAAAGTGCTGGCGCACATCTCCGGCAAGATGCGGATGCACTTCATCCGCATCCTGCCGGGGGACAAGGTGACGGTCGAGCTTTCGCCCTACGATCTGACCCGCGGGCGGATCGTCTATCGGTACAAGTAGGCAACGGGGCGCCACCGCGCACCCGGCGGCGGGAGAGGCAGCGATGAAGGTCCGTTCTTCGGTCAAGAAAATCTGCGAGCACTGCAAGGTGGTGCGTCGCAAGGGCGTCATCCGCGTGATCTGCAAGCGCAATCCGCGGCACAAGCAGCGTCAAAAGTAGGAGAGAGGGGGAGCAACCGTGGCACGAATCGCGGGGGTCGACCTTCCGGCGGACAAGCGGATCGAAATCGCCCTCACGTATATCTATGGAATCGGCCGCCCGACGGCTCGCCGCATTCTCACGAACACCGGTGTGAACCCGAACGTGCGCGTGAAGCAACTGAGCGAGGAGGACACCGCGAAGCTGCGGATCCTGATCGAGCGGGAGCACAAGGTGGAAGGCGCACTGCGCGGCGAGATGGCGATGAACATCAAGCGTTTGATGGACATCGGCGCGTATCGGGGGCTTCGCCATCGGCGCAGCCTGCCGGTGCGCGGGCAGCGCACCAAGACGAACGCCCGCACGCGCAAGGGTCCCAAGAAGACTGCGGGGGTCATGAAGAGACCGACTGCCGCCAGGCCGGCGCTGAAGAAGTAGGACATCCGCTGATGGGTCCCCTAGGGACCCGGATGGAGGTAGCGAGTGGCTGAAGCGAAGAAGACCAGGAAGCGCGACCGTCGCGTGGGCACGAATGGCGTAGCGCACGTGCAAGCGACGTTCAACAACACCATCGTGACGATCACCGACACCGACGGCAACGTCGTGACCTGGGCGAGCGCGGGCAAGGCTGGCTTCAAGGGGTCGCGCAAGAGCACGCCGTTCGCGGCGCAGGTTGCCGCCGAGGCGAGCGCGCGCGAAGCCCTGAACCTGGGAATGAAGCGGGTCGAGGTCTGGGTCAAAGGTCCCGGCGCGGGGCGCGAGGCCGCGATCCGCTCGTTGCAGGCCGCCGGGCTCGAGATCTCGGCGATCAAGGACATGACCCCGATCCCGCACAACGGCTGCCGCCCGCCCAAGCGGCGCCGGGTCTAGGGGGCGCGCCATGGCGGTGTACCACGATGCGCGCTGCCGGCTGTGCCGGCGTGAGGGGATGAAGCTGTTCCTGAAGGGCCAGCGCTGCTTCACCGACAAGTGTGCGTTCGAACGCCGCGGCTACGCGCCCGGCGAGCACGGCAAGAGCCGTCGAGTCAAGGAGACCAACTACGGACAACAGCTGCGCGAAAAGCAGAAGGCGCGCCGCATCTACGGTCTGCTCGAGCGTCAGTTCCGTCAGTACTTCTCCAAGGCCTCGGTCACCAAGGGGATCACGGGTGAGGAGCTTTTGCAGATGTTGGAGCGCCGGCTGGACAACGTGGTCTACCGGCTGGGCTTCGCGCCTTCGCATCAATCCGCGCGCCAGCTGGTGAGGCACGGTCATTTCCAGGTCAACGGCCGCAAGGTCGACATTCCGTCCTATCTGGTGCGCGCCGGCGACGAAGTCCAGTTGCGCGAGAGAAGTCGCAAGATACCGGTGGTGCTCACCACGCTCGAAGCGCGCAAGGGCCAGGACCTCCCGGAGTGGCTCGACATGAGCGCCGAGCGGCTGAGTGGTCGGGTGCGCAGTATTCCGACCCGTGCGTCGATCGCGACGCCGATCAACGAGCAGTTGATCGTCGAGTTCTATTCGAAATAACCGCCTTCCCGAAGGAGGCTTGCGGATGAAGTGGAAGAATCTCACGATGCCGAAGCAGGTCACGCCGGATGCCGCCAACACGGACCGCTACGGCAAATTCACGATCGAGCCGCTGGAGCGCGGCTTCGGCCTCACGCTGGGCAACGCCCTGCGGCGCGTGCTGCTGTCGTCTTTGCAGGGCGCGGCGGTCACGGCGGTCCGGATCGAGGGGGTGCTGCACGAGTTCTCGACCCTGCCGGGCGTGATCGAGGATGTCACCGAGATCATCCTGAATCTGAAGCAGGTACGTCTCAAGCTGCACGGAGACGGCCCCAAGAAGGGCACCTTCGAGGTTCGCGGCAAGGGTGAGCTGCGCGCCGGAAACCTGGTCGTGGACCCCGAGGTCGAGGTGTTGAACCCGGATCTCCACATCGCCAGCCTGAACAAGGACGGTGACCTGCGAATGGAAGTCGAGCTGGATGGTGGGCGAGGCTACGTCTCGGCCGACCAGCAAGCGCAGGCCGAGCGCCCGATCGGGGTGATTCCCATCGACGCGATGTTCTCGCCGGTGCTGAAAGTGAACTACAACGTCGAGACGACGCGGCTCGGCCAACGCATCGACTACGACAAGCTGACGCTCGAAGTGTGGACGGACGCCAGCATCCTGCCGTCCGATGCGGTCGCCGTGGCGGCCAAGATCCTGCGCGACCACTTCAGCCTGTTCATCCACTTCGAGGAGCCGATCGAAGAGGAAGTCGAAGAGGAGATCAACGAGGACATCCTGCGGATTCGGCGGCTGCTCGACAAGAGCGTCGAGGAGCTGGAGCTGTCGGTGCGCTCGAGCAACTGCCTGCGCGCGGCCGAGATCAAGACGATCGGGGACCTGGTCCAGAAGAGCGAGCCCGAGATGCTGAAGTACCGCAACTTCGGTCGCAAGTCTCTCAAGGAGATCCAGGACATCCTGAGCGAGATGGGATTGTCGTTCGGCATGGAGGTCAACGAGTACTACGAGGGCAAGACCCCGGTCCGGCTCGACGCGTAAGCAGCCGAGAACGCCCCCGGAGACGGCGCACGCGAACGCGCCCAGGCTTGGGGGCGCGCCGGCGAAGGGAACCGCGAACATGCGACACCGCAAAGACCACCGAAAGCTCAGCCGCACCGCCTCCCACCGGCGGGCGCTGCTGCGGAACCTCGTGACCGCGCTGTTCCAGTACGAGCGTATCGAGACCACCGTGGCCAAGGCCAAGGAGACGCGGCGCCTGGCGGAGCGCATGATCACCTTCGCCAAGCGGGGTGATTTGGGCGCGCGCAGGCACGTGGCGCGCTTCGTGACCCGCCCCGAGGTCGTGCGCAAGCTGTTCGCGACGATCGCGCCGTGGTACGCGGAGCGGTCGGGGGGGTACACGCGCATCCTGCGTCTCGGCCGCCGCCTCGGCGACGCCGGCGAAACCGCCTACCTCGAGCTGGTCAAGACCGCATCGCAGAAGGAAGAAGCGCTCAAGGAACGCATCGCCGCGGCCGAGGCCAAGGAGAAAGCGCTCAAGGGCGCGACCGCGCCGCGCAAGGCGAAGTCGAAGACCAAGGAAGAAGCGGCCCCGGCGGCGGCCGAGGAAGAGCGCCCCAAACGGGGCAAGAAGCGCGAGACCGAGCCTGCCGTAGCGCCCGGGCCGGCGCGCAAACCTCCCAAGAGGTCGGTGACGACGGGTTGAGAGGTCGCGCGGCGGATCATGCGGCGGGCGGAGGCTGGACGTTCCGCCCGCCGCGTGAGCGACCGGCCGCCCGGCGCTCGACTCGGCTTCACGCTCGGCCCCTCCGATGACTCAATCCCCGTCCCCAGCTCAGGAGACTCCCCCACCGCTCGCGGTCCGCGAGGACGTGCGCAACATCGCCATCATCGCGCACGTGGACCACGGTAAGACCACTTTGGTGGACGCGCTGCTGTGGCAAAGCGGGGTGTTTCGCGAGAACCAGGAAGTCGTCGAGCGCGTGCTCGACTCGAACGATCTCGAGCGCGAGAAGGGGATCACCATCCTGGCCAAGAACACCTCGGTCCGGTACGGGCGCTACAAGATCAACATCGTCGACACGCCAGGGCACGCCGATTTCGGTGGCGAAGTCGAGCGCACCCTCAAGATGGTCGACGGCGTGTTGTTGCTGGTGGACGCCAGCGAAGGCCCACTTCCCCAAACGCGCTTCGTGCTGCGCAAGGCGCTCGAGCTCGGCCTGCCACCGATCGTCGTGATCAACAAGATCGACCGCAAGGACGCGCGCCCGCGCGAGGTGCTGGACGAGATCTACGACCTCTTCATCGATCTCGACGCGACCGATGACCAGCTCGATTTCCCGGTGCTCTACACGGTGGCTCGTTCCGGGCTCTGCCGGCGCACGCCGGAGGGCGAGGATCACAAGCTCGGACCGCTGTTCGAGGAGATCGTGCGCGCGATTCCCGCCCCCCGTCACGACCCTGCCGGACCGCTGCAGATGCTGGTCCTCAACCTCGATTACTCGGAGTACGTCGGTCGGCTCGCGATCGGGCGCATCGTGAACGGACGAGTCCAGGCGCGCCTAGACGTGGCGCTGGCGCGCCCGGATGGCTCGTCGAGCCGCGGGCGCGTGACGCATCTCTACGTCTTCGAAGGTCTGGATCGGGTCGAGGTGGGCGAGGTCGGACCCGGCGAGATCGCGGCCATCGCGGGCCTGGACGGAGTCTCGATCGGAGACACCGTGACCGACCCCGAGGATCCGCGCGCCCTGCCCGCCGTGACGATCGACGAGCCCACCGTGAGCATGATGTTCTCGGTCAACACCTCGCCGCTGGCTGGACAGGAGGGCAAGTTCGTCACCTCGCGCAGCCTGCGGGAACGGCTGGAGCGCGAGACGCGGACCAATGTCGCCCTGCGCGTCGAGCCCGGGGCCACCCCCGACACCTTCCAAGTGTCCGGGCGTGGTGAGTTGCAAATGGCGATCCTGATCGAAACCATGCGTCGCGAAGGGTACGAGCTGTCGGTGAGCCGCCCCGAGGTCATCGTCCGGACGGTCGACGGCGAGCGCCAGGAACCCATGGAGCGGCTGGTGATCGATTGCCCCGAGGAGTTCGTGGGCGTGGTCACTCAGAAGATCGGCGGTCGCAAGGGGCGCATGACGAACCTGGTCAACCACGGCACCGGACGGGTGCGGCTCGAGTACCTGATTCCTTCGCGCGGACTGATTGGCTTCCGCGGCCAGTTCTTGACCGACACCCGAGGCACCGGGTTGCTTCACCACCTGTTCGACGCCTACGGACCATGGCAGGGGGAGATCCCCCATCGCGTGACCGGGGCCCTGGTGGCGGACCGGCCCGGCGTGGCCACCGGGTACGCGATCGAGCGGCTCCAGGATCGGGGCGAGATGTTCGTCGGGCCCGGAGTGCGCATCTACGAGGGCATGGTGGTGGGCGAGAACGCGCGCGAGGAAGACATCGACGTCAACATCGTCAAGGAGAAGCGCCTCACCAACATGCGCGCCTCGACCTCCGAAGAGAGCATTCACTTGCTTCCGGTCCGCACCCTTTCGCTGGAGCAGTCTCTCGAGTGGATCCGCGAGGACGAGCTGCTCGAGGTCACGCCCGGAAGCTTGCGGCTACGTGCGCCCGCGCTACTGGCAGCAAGTCGGGTAGCCCGCCCCTCCCGACCAATCCCCGTATCTTTCGATCCCCTCAAGTTTTGGGGGCGACGGGCCGATTTCTACCGTGTCATGGGTGCGCCCCCCTCGGGAAGCAGGATGAACTCACCGGCGCAGGCCCCGGGCGCGCAACAGGGCGATGTCCCGCGGCTCGGCCAGCCCGATTCAGACCCCGGGCGGGTCCGCGAGCCCACACGAGCGAGCACCGGTGCCTCCCGGCACGACTCCATTCGCGTCTTCATCGGGCTGCTGGTGCTGTTGGCGCTGACCATCGCCCTCTTGAACCTCGTGCTCTACCAGAGGGCCCGCAGCGCCCTCGCGCAGCAGGAATGGGCCGAGTTGGCGCACAAGGCAGACGCCAAGCGCAGTCAGATGCGGACGCTGTTCCATCACATGGAGAGCCTCGCCCGCTACATCGCCGAAGGTCCGTCGCTGTCGACCGCGGCGACCACGATGGCAGGCACGCTCTCGCCCGAGGATCAGCAACGGCTCGAACTGGAGCTGGATCGGGCCGTGCGCGGGTTTCGCCTCGAATACCTGGCAATTCTGAGTCCCGAGGGCGTGTGGCTGGCCGGAACCGACGTCCAGCAGAGCTCCCAGAGGTCCGGCCACTCCCGGCTCGCGCTCGATGCCAGCGAGGCGCCCAACCGCGTGCGCGGCGACATCCGCCCCGAGTCGGGCGGATCGGGCACCTTCGAGGTCGCGGTTCCCATGGCCGCCGCGTCGCTGGGCGGGCGCGTGCCGGTATTGCTCTTGGCGGCGGATGCGGACGAGTCGCTCCTTCCGCTCTTGAACAACTGGTCCGACTTCGAAACCGGTGGCCAGGCTTATCTGGTACGAGCGGCAGGCAACTCCGTTCAGTTCTTGACCTCCCCCGAGCCTCGCGGTGGAGTCCCGGAGGAGACGCTGGCCCCGATGGGCGCGAGCAGCGCTCGCGCGGGGGCGATGGCCGCCGCGGGAATCGAATCGAGCGTCGAGTACAAGGATGAGAACGGCCGCGCCACCTGCGCCGTGACGCGCGTGCTGCCCGAGCTGGGCTGGGGGATGGTGGTTCAGACCGAGCGGCGCCTCGTGATGGCTCCGATGCATGGCGTGGCGATGCGGCTGCTGGCCTTGGATGTAGCGCTCGCCGCCTGCGCCGGCGTGATCATTTGGATGTGGCGCCGCCAATACGCGAAGGGGGTCGCCCGCACCGAGGTCGAAGTGACGCGGCGGCATGTGGCGCGCGCCCAGGCGATCCTCGATACCGCATTCGACGCCGTGCTGACCTTCGACCGCGAGGGTCGGGTGTGCACCGTGAATCGGGCGGGAGAGCAGCTGTTCGGCAGGGCGGCCTCGGAGATGGATGGGCAACCCATGCATCGGTTCCTGCGTTGGGGCGGCGCAAGACATTCCGCGCACCACGAACTCCCCCCGGCGGGCGCAGTGTGCGGGGCGGAATGCCTCCGCGCCGACGGCGAATCGTTCCCGGCGGAATTCTCCCTCGGCCGATCCGGGGATGAAGAGGAGCTTCTCTACACAGCGATCATCCGCGACATTCGCGACCGGGTGGAGGCCGAGCGGCGCATCCGCGAGTCGGCCGAGGGTCTCGAGGCGACGAACCGACGGCTGGAAGAGGTCAACGCCCAGCTGGAAGAAGCCTCGAGGCTCAAGAGCGAGTTCCTCGCCAACACCTCGCACGAGCTGCGTACCCCGCTCAACGGCATGATCGGTTTCCTGCAGCTGGTGCTCGATGGGATGTGCGAAAACCCAGAGGAAGAGACGGAGTTCCTCAAACAGGCTCTGCAATGCTCGCGGCACTTGCTCGGTCTGATCAACGACGTGCTCGACATCGCCCGCATCGAATCGGGCAAGCTCCGAGTGGAGGTCGAGCGGGTCGATGTCGAGAATCTGTTCCAAGACGTCCACACCGTCACCCACGTCCAGGCGGCGCAGAAGGGAATCTCGCTCCGCTTCGAGCCCCCTGGGGAAGGCGTGGCGGCGCGGTGTGACCCAGCGAAGACCAAGCAGGTGCTGATCAACCTGGTGGGCAACAGCCTCAAGTTCACCGCCAAGGGCTCGATCACCGTGCGCTCGGTGGCACGCCCCGAGCTCGGTCACGTGATGTTCGAGGTCGTGGACACGGGCATCGGAATCGCACGCGAACGGCAGGCGATTATCTTCGAGAAGTTCGCCCAGGGTGACGGCAGCACGACGCGCAAGTACGGCGGCACCGGGCTCGGACTCGCCATCTCACGTAGTCTGGTCGAGCTGATGGGGGGCATCATCGGCGTGCACAGCGAAGGGGCCGGCAAGGGAACGAAGATGTTCTTTTCGCTCCCGATCTGGACCGACGAGATAGAAGAGGCGCCCACCGTGGAAGAGGGGGTGCCCGAGCGGATCGAAGGTCGAAGTGGACCGCTCGTGCTGGTGGTCGAGGACGATCCCGTGTTTCGGCGGTTCATGACCGCACTGCTCAACCGTCAGGGCTACCGGACGGCGCAGGCCGAGAGCGCGGAGTCCGGATGGGT
>VBOY01000013.1:37070-77708 GCA_005893295.1 Candidatus Eiseniibacteriota bacterium
GGCTCCGGACCGGCTGGGATCTCGGGGAGCGGCTGGCATCCGATCCGGAGACCCGGCATATCCCGTTCGTGTTCGTCACCGGCTTCGACCAGCAGGTGCGCGATCGGCTCCAGAACAACGTCTTCGCCCAGAGACCGAAGCACCTCGTGAAGCCGATCGACGGAGCCACGCTGGTCGCGGCGATCGAGGAGGTCGTGGGCGCGATCGGGAGCCGGCAGGTTCGCATCCTGATGGCAGACGACGATGCATCGGTGGCGGCGTTCGTGCGCAAGGTGCTGCCCGAAGGCCGATTCCACCTCGATCTCGCGTCGAACGGAGAGGAATGCCTCCATATCCTGCGGACCCAGCCGCGCGGGTTCGATCTGTTGCTGTTGGATCTCATGATGCCCGGCGTCAGTGGCTATGACGTGCTGCGCCAGATGGCGCTGAGCGGAACTTCCGCCTCGCTGCCGGTGCTGGTGCTCACGAACTACCCGGAGCCGCGCACCGACGAGGAACGCCAGCTCCTCGAGCATGGAATGGTCCTCGACATCGTCTCCAAGACGGCGGTGCACGAGAACCCCTCGCTTCTGGCCCACGTCGTCGAGTGGCACGTCGAGGTCGCGGGCGATCGCGAGGGCTTGGAGGAAGCAGCGTGAGGCACGTGATCGTGGTCGAAGACGATCCGCTCAACGCGCTGCTGTTCCACAAGCTCCTGGAACGCCGGGGCGGCTACCGGGTGACCCTGACGGAATCGCCCGAGGAGGTGCTCCGCCTGGCGCGCGAGGGGGCCGACCTGGTGCTGCTCGACGTCTCGCTCACGGACTCGTTCTGGGAGGGACGGCACGTCGGCGGGGTCGACATCTGCAGGCTGCTCAAGTCCGACCCGGCGTGCGCCAAGATCCCCGCCGTCCTGGCGACCGCGCACGCGATGCGTGGCGATGAGGAGCGCCTGCTGTCCGAGAGTGGGGCCGACGGTTACGTTGCCAAGCCCCTGGTCGATCACGAGGCCTTCTTGACCCTCATCCGAGGGTTGCTGCGAGCGGAGGCGGCATGAGGCCGGCTTCCCAGTTCAAGGTGTTGGTGGTCGAGGACGACCTGTTCTTCCAACGCGTGCTATGTAAGCGCCTCGCGGGCGAGGGCTATCAGGTGGCGGCGGCGTCCGACGGGCGCGAGGGCATGCGTTCGATCGTCACCTTCGAGCCCGACCTGGTGATCTCGGACTGGATGATGCCCGAAGTGGACGGCCTCGAGCTGTGCCAGTCGGTGAAGACGGGACTACGCGAGGCGGCGCCGTACTTCATCTTGCTCACCGCGAAGGACGAGATCAGCGACAAGTTGCTGGCGCTCGAGACCGGGGCCGACGATTACCTCGTGAAGCCCTGCGAGCAGGCGGAGCTCTTGGCGCGCGTCAAAGCCGGGCTCAGGATCGTCGAGCTGACCCAAGAGCTTCGAAGGGTCGTCGCCGAGCTGAAGGCGGCGAACGCCGCGCTGCAAGACGAAGGGAACGGGCCGCGGGGCGAGGCAGAGCCGGCGGCGGGCGGGCCCTCGGCTGACCCCTCGGAGCAGGCGGCGTAGCGACGCGGTCCTCGGCGCCCAGGCGGAACGACCGGTCGCCGACCCGAGGTTCCGTCGCAACCCGTTCTTGACCGCCATCCCTCTCGCAGATAAGCTGCGCCGCCCGTTTGGGCCGCCTCCGGCGGCCGCCGATTCCCGATTCCTCGGTAGCTCAACGGCAGAGCATCCGGCTGTTAACCGGAGGGTTGTAGGTTCGAATCCTACCCGAGGAGCCACGTCCGAGAGCCCTCGTAACTCGATGAGTTGCGGGGGCTTCTCGCGTGCGGGCGGGAAGGCCCCAGGTTCTGGGCACCCGTTCCTCGAGAAGCACTAGGCCGGCGCGCGAGGCGCACGGCCTCGAGACAGCCGATGCGCTCCGTAGACGGAGAAGCCGACGGCAACCGCGATCGCGACGTCGCGCAGCTCGCGGCCGCCCGCGCGGGCGAGCAGCCACAGGCACGCGGCCAGGGAGACCAGCGGCACCACCGCCCCAAAGGGCACGCGAAACGTCGCCGCAGGCTCGTCGCCACGCCGCCTGAACACCAGCAACGATCCAATCGTGGCGAGAAACGTGGTGAGTCTCGCCAGGACGTTCAGCGTGGCCAGATACGTGAAGCTCCCGGAGAGGGCGAGGCCCAGGACGAGGCCGGCGCCGACCAGGATCGCCACGTGAGGCGTGTGGAACCGGCCGTGGATTCGCCCGAGCACCGGCGGGACCTGATTCTCGACCGCCATGGCGAACAGCACGCGCGGCGCGATCAGCAAGCCGCCCAGGAGGACTCCAACGGTCGAGAGCACGGCGCCCGCCGCGATGATCGAGCCGCCGGCGGAACCCATGAAGCGCGCGCTGGCGTCGGCCAGGGGGCGCTGCGAAGCAGCAAGATCGGGGAGAGTGCCGATGCACACGCTTTGGATCAGAAGGTAGAGAATCGCGACGAACCCGATGGTGAGCAGAGTCGCGAACGGCAGGTCATGCCGCGGATCGCTAATCTCGCCTCCGGCGACCACCGTTGCCTCGTAGCGCCCGAACGCGAAAATGAGTTGGGCGATGGCCGCCGTGAAGGGCTCGAGTCCCGGCCGTGCCGCGGAAGTGAAAGCGCGCGGGTCGAGAAAGAACAGCCCGACCCCGGTGAAGAGCAGAAGCGGAACGAGCTTGCCGATCGTGAACAGGTTGCACAGGGTCGCGGCCCGGCGCACGCCCACGACGTTCACGGCGGTGAGCGTCGCAACGATGATCGTGATGAACGACGCGCGGCCAATTCCCGAGGCCGCCGGGGCCCAAAAGTAACCCAGGTAGCTGGTCGTGACGTTGACGATCGCGGCGGCAGCGCTCAGCCGGGTGAGCCACATCAGCCAGCCGACGCCGAACGCGGCGTGGGGGCCGAACGCGCGCCGCGCGTACAGGTAGGCTCCTCCGGTTTCGGTGAAGCGGCTCGCAACCTCCGCGCAGCACAGGGCGATCCCGGCGACGATGAGGGCGCACGCGGCGAAGGCGAGGAGTCCGTACCCTCCGACCAGGGCGTGAACCTTGGAAGGCAGCGCAAAAATCCCGGCGCCGACGATGCCGTTGACCATGAGCGCCACGGCGTCCCAGCGGTAGACGCCCCGCACCAAGCCCGACGAAGCCGTCTCAGGGCGAGATGGCGCCCACGTCACCACGGCTCGCCTTCCGCCGCGTCGCGGACCGAGGTTCGAGACGCGGCGCTGCGCAACTGGGCACGCGACCGTTCGGCCTTCTTGACCATCGCGGCTGAAAGGTAGCCGGGCGCGGGTGGTTGGACAACACGCTCGACGTCGGGGCAGCCGCGTGTCAGCCCGAGGCAAATCATTCGTCTGGCAGTGCGACCCCGATGCTCGCTCGGCAACCATTTGCGAGCCGCTCTCGTCGAATCGTACGTGAACTCGAGGAAGGAGGCTCTCCATGACACGTAGCGCGCTCGGACGGGCGGCGATGATTCTGATGGCATTGAGCTTGTTCGCTCTCGAGGCGGTGGCGTTCGCCGGCCTGGCCCGCACCGTGCGCGGCGCCGTGTCCGGGCCTGCAGACCCGCATCGGAGCGAGATCCAAGTGGTGTCGACCGCGCTTTTCCAGGTCGCGCTCCCCGCGGTATCGCGTGCGCTGCGCGGCGTCGTGGCCGCGCCAAGCCCGCGCGCCCTGAGGCACGAGAGGAAGGCGCGTGAGATCGCGACGTGTCGTCATGGTGCGATCCCTTGCGTGCGGATCGTGACGATCCACGCGTCGCATCGCTCGATGTTCCGCTCGGTCGAGATCCGGCCGCGCCTCGCCAGGTGGGCCGGCCAGGCGTGAAACGCAGGCGATCGAGCGGACCCGCACGCCACGCGGCGCCATTCCCTGCTATGCTCCGGGCGGTGGCTCGCGCCACGCCCACGGCGGAGGATCCATGGCGTTCGACTCGGCGACCCGCATCGAGGAGTTCCTGGCCTTCGGCGCGTTCGGCGATGTGAATCCCTCGATCACCGACTCCTCCGCGCATCCCTTCCCGCGACCCCCGGGACGGCGAGCGCCGGCGACAACCACGCGGGCGAGGCTCGACCAGCAGGTGCAACGGCACCGCGAGATTGGCGCGCGGCTCTCCAAGACCGAGCGCTATCAGCTGCGGATCCCCAACCCCTTCGTGTCCCGCTGGCACTACACGTTTCCCGAGATGATCCGGGTCGAGGCCGTCCACGTCCGGCATCATGCGCGACTGATCGCCGAGATCTCATGAGCGTCTCGACCTCGACCGCCGCGACCACGCTTCGCTTCCGCGCCACCGAGCGCCACGGCGAGGTGTCCGCATTGCTCGTGCGGCCTCGCGAAGCGCGGGCCATGCTGGTGCTGGCCCACGGAGCGGGGGCGAACATGCGACACGCGTTCATGGAAGCGATCGCCGCGCGGCTGGCCCACCGAGCGGTGGCGAGTCTCCGCTACCAGTTCCCCTACATGGAGCGCGGCGGCGGGGGACCCGACCCCCAGCCGGTGCTGCTCGAGACGGTGCGAGCGGCGGTGGGGGCCGCGCGTCAGGCGGGCGAGGGCATACCGCTCTTCGCGGGCGGAAAGTCCATGGGTGGACGCATGACCTCGCTCGCCGCCGCCGATGAGCCGCTGGCCGAGGTGCGCGGCATCGTCTTCTTCGGCTTCCCGCTTCACTCCGCCGGCCGTCCGGCCACCGGACGTGCCTTGCATCTGCCCCGGGTGACCGTGCCGATGCTGTTCCTCCAAGGAACCCGGGATCATCTGGCTCACGTGCCCCAGTTGCGCCCGATCTGCGAGCGGCTCCATGCCACGCTTCACGTCGTCAACGACGCCGATCACTCGTTCCACGTGCTCAAGCGCACCGGCAGGACCGACGAGGAAGTGCTCGACGAGCTGGCTGACGTCGCGACCGCCTGGATGGCGGGGAACTCGGCCGGTGGCTAGACCGCCGGCGCTCGAGCGCGGGGGGCGCGCGTGAAGCTCCGGGTCGGCACCAGCGGCTTCGCGTACAAGGAGTGGAAGGGAAGCTTCTATCCCGACCGAATCAAGGCGGAGGACATGCTGCGCTTCTACGGCGAGCGATTCGGGACGGTCGAGATCAACAATACTTTCTACCGCATGCCTTCCACCTCGGTGCTCGAACGCTGGGCCGGCGAGGTGCCTCGAGACTTCTCTTTCGTGCTCAAGGCCTCGCGGCGGATCACGCACGAGAAGCGGCTCCAGAACGTGGAGGACTCGGTACTCCAGCGACAAGCTCGGTCCGGTTCTCTACCAACTGCCGCCCAACATGAAGAAGGACGTCGAGCGGTTGCGCGCGTTCCTGGGAGCGCTTCCCCGGCGGCCGGCCGCGGCCTTCGAGTTCCGGCATCCTTCCTGGTACGACGACGAGGTCCTGGATTCCTTGCGGGCCCGCGACGCCGCGCTCTGTCTGGCGGACACCGACGACGGCGAGGACGCGCCACCGGTCGCCACGGCGCGATGGGGCTACCTGCGGCTGCGGCGTGCGGCCTATGGAGAGGCCGAGCTCGAGACCTGGGGCGAACGGATTCGAGGTCTGGGCTGGGACGAAGCGTTCGTTTTCTTCAAGCACGAAGAAGCAGGGACTGGACCCAAGCTGGCCGCGCGATTCATCGAGCTGGCGGGCTGAGGGTTCCTCGAGCCGCCGAGGACCGCGTTGCCGACGCTCCCGACGAGGCTGCGCCGCACGATGGGCTTCTGGGACGTCGTCTGGTTCCTGGTCGCCGCGGTCGTCGGGCCCCGCTGGATCCGCGGGCCCGAGCTCCCTCGCGGTATGGCTGATCGCGCTGCTGGCGTTCTTCCTGCCGCTCGGCTTCACCGTGGTCGAGCTCTCGTCTCGCCATCCGGAAGAAGGCGGTCTCTACGTCTGGGTGCGGTACGCGTTCGGCGACTTCGCCGGGTTTCTGGCGGCCTGGATGTACTGGATGAGCACCGTGGTGTACTTCCCCGGATTGCTCTACTTCATCGCCGGCAACGCCCTCTTCCTCGGCGGGCCTTCGTGGCAGGGACTCTCGGACAGCGCCCCGTACTACGTCGCGGTGTCGCTCGGTGGACTCGGGATCGCGCTGGCCCTCAACGTGGTGGGGCTCCATGTGGGCAAATGGCTGCACAACATCGGAGGGCTCGGCACCTGGATCCCGATCGGCATCCTGGTGGCGATCGGATTCGTCGCGTGCCTGCGCTTCGGCCCCGCCAGCGACTTCCATCCCGCGGCCTTCGTCCCGAGCTTCGGGCTCAAAGACGTCCTGTTCTGGTCGACGATCGCCTTCGGTTTCAGCGGGCTCGAGGCGGCGTCCTTCATGGGCGGTGAGGTGGTCGATGCCCGCCGGACGATCCCGCGGGCGATCGTTGCCGGCGGCGCGATCATCACCGCGATCTACGTGCTCGGCACGCTGGCCGTGCTGGTCGCGTTGCCGAGCCGAGACGTAGGTGGCCTGCAAGGGATCATGCAGGCGATCGCACGCGCGGCGGATCGGGTCGGCGCGCCCTATGTGGCCCCGGTGGCCGCCTTCTGCTTCACCGTGGGCAGCGTGGGTGGAGTGGGTGCGTGGCTCGCCTCCACGGCGCGGCTGCCGTTCGTCGCCGGTGTGGACCAGCTCCTGCCATCCGCCTTCGGCCGGCTCCATCCGCGCTGGGGCACGCCGCACGTGGCGCTCGGACTGCAGGCGGTCATGGCGGCCGTGTTCGTGGCGCTGAGCCAAGCCGGCACGTCGGTGAAGGGGGCGTACGACGCCCTGGTGAGCCTCGGCGTCATCAGCTACTTCATCCCCTATCTCTTGATGTTCGCGGCCATGATCAAGCTGCAGAACGTGCCCGCGCCGGGCGGAACGTTCCGCGCCCCCGGTGGCCGCCCGGCCGCGACGTCGCTCGCCGCGATCGGCTTTGCCACCACCGCGATCTCGATCGTGCTCGCCGCGGTGCCCGCGGAGGACACGCCGAACCCGGCGCTCGCCACCCTCAAGGTCGTGGGGGCGAGCGTCGTGTTGCTGGTGGCCGGGGCCGCGCTCTACGCGCGTGGGGTGTGGTCGCGCCGTGCGCGGGCGACCGGTGGCGGTGTGTCCGGAGGGGATCCCGCGGGTGGCGGAGGTGGGCTATGATGCCGCGGTCTCGTTTCCACCAAAGCCAGGGGAACGCGCCCCATGATCCGAGTCCGGGCAGGAGCGGCGCTCGCGCTCGCCGTCGCCGCGCTGGCGGCCACCACAGGGTGCTCGCTCAAGCGCATGGCGGTCAACAGCATCGCCAGCTCGCTCGCCGAGGGCGGTGACGTCTTCAGCTCGGACGACGACCCCGAGCTGGTGCGCGACGCGCTGCCGTTCGGTCTCAAGACCATCGAGTCCTTGCTCGCCATCGTGCCCGACAACCGGAAGCTGTTGCTCGCCGGTTGTCAGGGCTACACGCAGTACTCGTTCGCCTTCGTCGAGTCCGATGCGGAGCTGACGGAGTCCGCCGATTACTCGCGAGCGAGCGCGCTCAAGGAGCGTGCGCTCAAGCTCTACCTGCGCGCCCGCGGCTTCGGCCTCAAGGCGCTCGACCTCGACTACCGCGGGATCTCGGACCAACTGCGCCGCGACCCCAAGTCCGCCGCGGCCCGGATTCGGGCCAAGGACTTGCCCTTGCTCTACTGGACGGCCGCGGCCTGGGGCTCGGCGATCAATCTCGGCAAGGACCGCCCCGACCTGGTGGCGGACGTGGACGTCGTGCGGGCTCTGATGAATCGGGGCCTCGCCCTGAACGAGGCGTACGATGGCGGCGCGCTGCACGAAGCGCTCATCGTGCTCGAGTCTCTGCCGGCGATGATGGGCGGCTCGTTCGATCGGGCGCGCGCCCACTTCCAGCGCGCCATCGAGCTCTCGCACGGCGCGGCCGCTGGTCCCTACGTGACGATGGCCTCGAGCGTCTCGGTCGCCACACAGGACCGGCGCGAGTTCGAGACGCTGCTCCGCAACGCGCTGGCGATCGATCCCGATCGAGACCTGAGCAAGAGGCTCGCGACCCTAATCCTACAAAGGCGCGCCCGCGATCTGCTGCGCCGCGAGGACGAGCTGTTCTTCGCGGACGACACCACCAAGACCGGAGACTCCCATCGATGAGAGCCAGGGCGAACGCACTGCTGGTCGTATGGACGTTGCTCTTCGTGAGTGCCGTGCGGGTCGGGGCCGAGCCCCAGGTGATCAAGCTCGCAACCCTGGCCCCCGAGGGCTCGGTGTGGCACAAGGTGCTCAAGGACATGGAGGCGGACTGGGCGCGCGAGACCGAGGGACGCGTCGTGCTGCGCATCTATCCGGGCGGTGTCGCGGGGAGTGAGCCCGATATGGTGCGCAAGATTCGCATCGGTCAGCTCCAGGCCGCGGCCGTCACCTCGGCGGGCATGACCGCCATCGACGACGCGTTCCAAGTCTTCGGGATCCCGATGTTCTTCCAGTCCTACGACGAGCTGTTCCACGTGCTCGACCGCATGGAGCCGGCGCTCGGCAAACGACTCGAGGCGAAGGGGTTCGTCTTGCTCAACTGGGGTTTCGGCGGCTGGGCGCACTTCTTCACCCGCGAGCCGGTGTCCAGCGTGGCCGACTTGAAGAGGCTCAAGATCTTCGTGCCGGCCGGCGACGACCGCGCCGTGCAGGTGTGGAAGAGCAGCAGCTTCCGCCCCGTGGCGCTCGCCGAGACGGACATCTTGACCGGGCTCCAGACGCGCATGATCGACGCGCTGCCGATCCCGCCGCTGGCCGCGCTCTACCTTCAGTGGTTCCGGCAGACGCCGTACATGGTGCACGGCGGCCTCGGCCCGCTGGTGGGCGGTCTCGTGATCTCGCGGCCGGCGTGGGACAAGATCGGCGCCGCGGACCGGGCTCGCATCCTGGCGAGCTGCCAGCGGGCCGAGCGGCGTCTCGAGGAGGGAATACCCAAGCAGGACACCGCCGCGGTCCACGAGATGGAGCAACGCGGCCTCAAGGTGGTCCGTCTCGATCCCAAGAGCGCGGCCGAATGGCAAGCGGAAGCGGCGTCGTTCGCGCAGCGCATGCGCGGCGCCACGGTGCCGCCCGAGGTGTTCGACTTGGCGCTCAGGGAGCGCAACGCGTACCGGCGCGCGAGCGGCGGAGGGGTGCGCTGAGCCACTGGCTCGGCCGTCTCGAGCGGATCGTCGCGAGCGCCTGCCTCGCGGCCATGGTGTTGTTGCCGCTCGCGGAAATCCCGGTGCGGGCGCTCTTCAAGATCGGGATCCCGGGCTCCGGGCCCTTCGTGCAGCATCTGACGCTGTGGGTCGGGTTCTTGGGTGCGGCGCTGGCGGCCCGCGACGGCCGCCTGCTGGCGCTCGCCACCGCGAGCTTCCTGCCGGAAGGCTGGCCCCGCCGCGCCGCCTCGATCGCCTCCGCGTGGGTCGCCGGCGCGGTCGCGGTGCTGCTCTGGCGTGCGAGCCTGATGATGGTGCTCACCGAGCGCACCGCAGCCACGCAAATCGCGGCGGGCGTGCCGATCTGGGTCGGCCAGCTCGTCCTGCCGGTCTGCTTCGGGCTGATCGCGCTGCGACTGGCATGGCGGGCCGCTCCGGACGCGATGGGTCGCCTGATCGCGGCGACCGGCGTGGCCGCCGGACTGTTGGTCGGCCAGTTCCCGGATCTCCTCAAGGGTGTTTCTCCCTGGCCGGGAGCGCTGCTGCTGGTGCTCGGCACCGCGCTCGGCGGCCCGATCTTCGCCGCGCTCGGCGGGTTCGCCCTCCTGTTCTTCCTCCGCGACGGCGTGACCATCGCCGCGATCCCCGCCGAGACCTATCGGCTCGCGGTGTTCCCGACGTTGGCGGCGATCCCGCTCTTCACTCTCACCGGCTTCGTGCTCTCGGAGGCGCGGGCCTCCGAGCGCCTGCTGCGCGTCTTCCGCGCCGCGGTCGGTGGGGTGCCGGGCGGCACGGCGGTGGTCTGCGCCACCCTGTGCGCGTTCTTCACCGCCTTCACCGGCGGCTCGGGGGTGACGATCCTGGCCCTGGGAGCCCTGCTCTATCAGGCGTTGCGCGCCGACTCCTACCGCGAGCGATTCTCGCTCGGTCTCATCACCGCGTGCGGCTCGCTGGGACTGCTCTTTCCCCCGTCGATGCCCCTCATCCTCTACGGGATCGTCGCCCACGTGCCGATCGAAGACGTCTTCCTGGGCGGCGTCCTTCCAGGGTTCCTGCTGCTCGGCTTGACCGCGGCGTGGGGAGTGCGCGAGGGCATGCTGACCTCGACCGGCCGGACGCGCTTCTCCTTTGGCGAGCTATGGGCTTCCATGGTCGAGGCGAAGTGGGAGCTGCTTCTGCCGGTGTTCGTGGTGGGCGCGATCTACAGCGGCTTCGCATCGCTGGTCGAGGCCTCGGCCCTCACCGTGCTCTATGCGTTCGTGATCGAGTTCCTGGTCGTGCGCGACCTGTCCGTGCGCCGCGACCTCGGCCGCGTGCTCTCCCAATGCGTGGTGGTGGTGGGCGGCGTGCTGGTGATCCTCGGCTGCGCGATGGGGCTCAGCAGCTACATGGTGGATGCCGAGGTGCCCGCCCGGATGGTCGAGTGGACCCAGGCGCACGTCCATTCGCCGCTCGTCTTTCTGCTCGGGCTCAACCTCTTCCTGCTCGTGGTCGGCTGCTTGCTCGACATCTTCTCGGCGATCGTCGTCGTGGTGCCGCTCATCGTGCCGATCGGCATGGCATTTGGAATTCATCCCGTGCACTTGGCGATTATCTTCGTTGCCAACCTCGAGCTGGGTTATCTCACGCCTCCGGTCGGGCTCAACTTGTTCCTCGCCTCGTACCGGTTCGAGAGGCCGGTGCTCGAAGTGACGCGGGCCGCGGTGCCGATGCTCCTGATCCTGGGCTTCGGCGTGCTGGTGATCACTTACGCGCCGTGGCTCACGACCGGGATCCTTCACGCCCTGGGTCGCCGATGAGGCGCTGGCGCGGGCCCGCTCGGAGGCTGCCTCGGCGATCGCCGCCCGGGGTCCGGGCGACGGGTGCTACCGCGCTCGCCATCGCCGCGCTCTGGCTGGGCGGCTGCGCCCGGTCCGTCGGCACCAGCGCCTACGACCCCGGACCGAACGGTTCACCACGCCGCGGCGGACACGCCGTGTTCGTGCGCGAGGAGGATCCCGACTACCTCGATCCCGCGCTCTCCTACGGCCTCTACTCGGCCCCGGTGACGGAGGCGATCTTCCATACCCTGCTCGACTACCAAGGCGTTCCCGGACCGGCGGGCGCGCGGCTCATCCCCGATCTGGCCGAGGCGCTGCCCGACGTCCGCGAAAGCGGAACGCTGTACTGCTTTCGCGTGCGGCGCGAAGCGCGCTTCGGCGCACCGCTCCACCGTCACATCACCGCCGCCGACTTCAAGTACTCGATCGAACGGCTGTTCAAGGTCAGCTCGCCCGGGGTCAACTTCTACCGTCACATCGTGGGCGCCGATCGCGTGCTGGCGGGCCGAGATTCGCTGCTTCAGGGCGTGATCGCGCGCGGGGACTCGCTCTACATCCGGCTCACGAAACCAGACCCGGTGTTCCTCCACATCGTCTCCATGACCTTCACCGCCCCTCTGCCGCGCGAGATCGCGGAGCCCTACGCGCGCACCTTCTCGCAGCACACCGTGGCGAGCGGCCCGTTCCAAGTGGCCGAGTTCGTCCCGCGACGGCACGTGATCCTGGTGCGCAACCCCGACTACTGCGGCACGCCAGCCTGGCTCGATACCTTCGAGCTCAGGCTCGGCGTGAGCGCCGTCAACGGCGTGGCGCTGATCCGTCGCGGTCTGGCCGACGGCGGGTTCTTCGAGGTTCCGCCGGCGGAGTACGCGCGACTGCGGGCGGATTCGGTGTGGCGGGGCCAGATCAGCGTGGATGACGGGCTCGAGACCGATTTCCTGTTCTTCAACGTGCGCAAGGCCCCCTTCAACGACCCGCGCGTGCGGCAGGCGATCTGCTGGGCGGTCGATCGCCGCGCGCTGCTCAAGGCCTATTCGGGCAAGGGCCGAATCGCCGGCGAGTTCCTTCCGCCCGGGATGCCGGGAGCCAGGCCCCTCGGCCGCTACGCCGGGCCCGACCTCCGGCGTGCCCGCCAACTGCTCGCGGCGGCGGGCTACCCGCGGGGCTTCAGGACCCGTCTCTACGGGTACACGGCCGAGCCGATCCCCCGGCTGCTCACGATCGTGCAGCAGCAGCTCGCCGACGTCGGCATTCGGGCCGATCTCGACATGGGCGAAGCGGTCGGCTACACGTCGATGGCCCAGGACACGTCGAACCACGTTCCCTTCGGCTACTACGCCTGGACTGCCGACTACGTGGATCCTTCGAACTTCTTCGATACGCTGCTCAACGGTCGCCGCATCACGGCGACGAACAACAACGATCTGAGCCTGTTCGACGACCCGGACGTGAACGATCGGATCGAGCGGGCCATGGCGACGGCCGACGACTCGGCCCGCGCTCGCCTGTGGCGCGAAGTGGACGAGCGCGTGATGGATCAGGCACCGGTGCTGCCCTTGGTGCACATCTACGAAAGCCGGCTCTACGGCTTGAGGCTCGGCGGCTGGTACCGGCACGTCACCCGCCTCCTCAAGATCGAGGATCTGTACCTCAAGTCGCCGCGGAGCGGGGCCGCGCGGCGAGGCTCTCCGTGACCACGGCAACATCGGTGTCGATCGAGGCAGGCGACCTCGAAGCCAGCCGGCAGCGCTCGGCCCTGGCGGATGCGGCGCGGCGCTTCGCTGCCGACCGTTGGGCGCTCGCGGGAATGGTGTTCCTGAGCCTGCTCCTCCTCCTGGCGCTCGGCGCGCCCTGGATCGCCACCCACGTGCTCCATGCTTCGGCCTATCGGCTCGCGATGATGGACCAGATCCAGGTCCATGGCCGCCCGGTCGAGGTGGTCTCGGCCGAAGGCGTGCCGGTCGGCCCCAACGTCCGCTTCACGCTCGGGGCCGACCTGATCGGGCGCGACGTGCTGGCCCGCATCCTCTACGGCGCGCGCATCTCGCTGCTCGTCTCCACGCTCGGCACGTTGCTCGCTGTGCTGCTGGGGCTGGCCGTGGGCCTGCTGGCCGGGTTCTACCGTGGCGTCGTGGATGCGATCCTGTCGCGCTTCATCGACGCGATGATGGCAATCCCCATCCTGCTGTTGGCGATCGCGCTGGCCTCGGTGCTGCGCGGCGGCAGCGTGTGGACCGTGGTGTTGATCCTGGGGCTCGTGAACTGGACCTACCTGGCGCGCATCCTGCGGGCCGAGGTGCTGTCGCTGCGGGAGAAGGAGTTCATCGAGGCGGCGCGGGCGGTCGGCGCCGGCGACCGCCGCATTCTGGCGCGCCACGTGCTGCCCAACCTGGCCGGGCCGCTGCTGGTGTTCGCCACCCTGTCGATGGCGGGGAACATCCTGCTCGAGAGCGCCCTGTCGTTCCTCGGGGTGGGAATCCAGTCACCGACGCCGTCGTGGGGCAACATGATCCAGGAGGGGATGGGGTTCTACACCGTGGCCTGGTGGATCACGCTCTTTCCGGGGCTCGCGATCCTGCTCACCGTGGTGAGCCTCAACCTGGTCGGCGACGGGCTCAAGGACGCCCTGATGCCCGGATCGCGGGCGCGGAGCCGGCCGTGACCGTCACCATCGCGCGGCGGCTCGCGTTGAGCGTGGTGGTGCTGGTGATCGTGTGCGCGATCACCTTCGTGATCTTCTTCGCCGTGCCGGGCAAGCCCGCCGAGCTGATCGCGGGCAAGTACGCCACGCCCCAGACGGTCGCCCTGATCGAGAAGCGCCTCGGGCTCGATCAGCCGAAGCCGCTTCAGTTCCTGCGCTTCATCACGCACGCCGCCCGTGGCGACTGGGGGTTCTCCTACGTGAGCCAGCAGCCGGTACTGCCGACGATTCTGGTGGCGTTCCCGAAGACGTTGTCGCTCACCCTCGGCGCGCTGGTGATCTGGATCCTGCTCGGCGTCCCGGTGGGTATCCTGAGCGCGCTCAAGCCGGGCTCGGTGTGGGATCGCATGGCGATGGTGGGAGCGTTGGTGGGCATCTCGATGCCGGCGTACTGGATCGGCCTGCTGTTCCTGCGATTGTTCGCGGACCTGCTCGGCTGGTTTCCCCTCGGCGACTATGAGGAGATCGCGCGCGCCGGGGTCTCGGGCTGGGCGCACCACCTGGCGCTGCCCTGGGTGACTCTGGCGCTGCTCTACGCCGGCTGGTACGCGCGCATGACCCGCGCCCAGATGCTGGACGTCGCGCGTCTCGACTACGTGCGCACGGCGTACGCCAAGGGGCTGTCGCGGCGTGCCGTGGTGGGTCGGCACATCCTGCGGAACGCCCTGCTGCCGCTCGTCACCATGCTCGGCATGGACGTGGCGTATTTGTTGGGGGGCGCGGTGCTCACCGAGAGCGTGTTCGGGATCCCCGGGATCGGTGGCCTCGCCTGGCGCGCGATCCGCATGCGCGACTTGCCGATGGTCATGGGCACGGTGTTGTTCGCCGCGGTGTTCATCGTGCTCGCCAACCTGATCGTCGACCTGATCTACTGCGCGCTCGATCCACGCATCCAGGCCGACGCCTGAGGTTCTCCCTACATTGCGTCGGCGCGCACCGTGGCGTCGCTCGGCGTGGGTACCAGCGGACGCTCGGGCTCGGGAGTGAAGTCCTCGCCCGGATTGATGAAGCGATCGCTCTCGATCTTGTGCTGGCGGTCGTGGAGCTGGCGATACCGCCCGTGCCTTGCGAGCAGCTCGTGATGCGTACCACGCTCGACGATCCGTCCCTCTTCGAGCACCAGGATCTGGTCGGCGCTCCGGATGGTCGACAGTCGGTGCGCGATCACGAAAGTCGTGCGACCGCGCCGCAGCGAGTTCAGGCCGTCCTGGATGAGCGCCTCGCTCTCGCTGTCGAGGCTGGACGTGGCTTCATCGAGAATCAGGATGCGCGGATCGGCCAGAATGGCGCGGGCGATGGCCACCCGCTGGCGCTGCCCTCCCGAGAGGCGGATCCCACGTTCACCGACGATGGAGTCGTACCCCTGAGGGAAGCCCAACACGAACTCGTCGCAGTGAGCGATCGCGCTCGCCTCGCGGACCTGCTCCGGGGTGGCGTCCGGCCGCGAGAAGCGGATGTTGTCGGCCACCGTGCCGTCGAACAGGAAATTGTCCTGGAGCACCACCCCCAGATGCCCGCGGTAGTCACGCAGCCGCAGCCTTTCCAGATCCATGCCATCCACCACCACGTGGCCCTTCTGCGGGTGGTGGAACGCCATGATCAGGCCGATCAGCGTGCTCTTGCCCGAGCCGCTCGAGCCCACCAGCGCCGTGGTCGAGCCGGCGCGCGAGCGGAACGAGACGCCCCGCAATACCGGCACCCCCTCCTGGTATTCGAACCACACGTCCTCGAACGCGATATCTCCTGCCACGCCATCCACCGGGAGGCGCCCGTCCTCGTCTCCTTCGGTCGTCGTGCCGAGGATCTCGCGGATGCGGTCGAGCCCTGCGAAGGCCTCGGTGATCTGGGTGCCAATCGACGCGATCTGTACCAGGGGCGCGGCCATCAGCCCGGTGAAGAACACGTACATCACGAAGTCGCCCAGGGTCATCGTGCCGGCCAGGATCGCGCGGCCGCCGATCACCGTCATGATCACGCCGATCGTGCCGACGATCACCGAGGAGAACGCGGTGATGGTCGAGACCCCGGTGATCGACTGGGCCACGTTGCGGAACAGGCGGTGCACCCCGCGTGCAAAGGTGAGCTGCTCGCGCTTCTCGGCGGTGTAGGCCTTGACGACTCGAATTCCGCCCAGCGACTCGGTGAGCCGTCCCGTCACTTCGGCCTGGATCTGGCCGCGCTTGCGGAACAGGGGTCGTAGCCGTGAGAACGCCAGCGCCATGGCGCCGCCGAAGGCGACCAGCACGAACAGCGTGATCGAGGTGAGGCGCCAGTTGAGGGCGAACAGCAGGGTGAGCGCGATCGCCGCGGTCACCAGCCCTCCGGAGAGCTGGACCAGCCCGGTGCCGACGAGATTCCGGATCCCTTCGGCGTCGTTCATGATGCGCGAGATCAAGACTCCGGTTTGGGTGGAGTCGAACGAGCGCACCGGCAACCGCGTCACGTGCTCCTGCACCCGACGGCGCATGTCGGTGATCGCTCGCTGCGCAGCCACGCCAAGCACCTGGGAGAGCGCGAACGAAGTGAACGCTTGCACCAGCGTGGCCGCTCCGGTGGCGAGCGCCAGCATCGGCAGCAGCTCGGCGCGTCGCTTTCCGATCACGTCGTCGATCAGGAACTTGGAGCTAGCCGGCAGCACCAGACCGGCGAGCTGGCCAACCAGCATGAGCACCAGTCCCAGGGCGAGGCGGGCACGATGAGACCAGGCCAGCTCCCTTGCCTCGCGCCACGCGGCGGAGACGTCGAACGGTTTCTTGGGTGAGGCCATGAAGGGTCTCCGGATCCGTGTGTCGGCCGGGCGACGGCGCGAACGACGCCATACACCATAACGCAACCCGCCTCGGGCCGGCGCCGCTGGCCGATTCGCTGGGGGCTCGGCCCCCGCCCGCCAGCCGGGCCTTGCCGGTCGAGCTTGTCAGATGCGGCAGTTCGAGCGTAGGATTCCATCCCCAGGTGGAACGAGTCGCGAGGCCGCTTGCCATGCCGAAGCCCAGCACGCCGTCTCCCATCGACCCCCACTCGATCGAAGAACCCGGCCTCCCCAAGAAACGCGTGCGTGTGAACGTCGCGGCGCTGAGCGACCGCGGTCACGTGCGGGAATCGAACGAAGACGCCTACGTCGTCTTCCGCATCGGCCGCTACCTCGAGCGCGTGGACAGCAATGTCCCCGAGAGCGAGCTGCCGTCACGCTACGAAGAAGCGGGACACGTTATGGTCGTGGCCGACGGGCTCGGCGGCCACGAGGCGGGGGACGTGGCGAGCCGCACCGCCCTGGTCACCACGCTTCGATTGATCCTGCGGGCGCCGAGGTGGGCCCTCAGGCTCGACGATCCGACGACGCGCGAGGCCGAGATCCGTGGATTGCTTGCCCGCTCGAAGACGTATCTCGCGAGCATCCATGCGGCGCTGCGTGAGCAAGCCTCGACGGACGCTCGCCTGGCCGGCATGGGCACCACGCTCACGGGCGCCTACTCGGTCGGCGCGGACCTGTTCGTGCTGCACGTCGGCGACTCCAAGGCCTACCTGTTGCGTGGCGGCGCACTCGCCAAGATCACCCACGATCACACCGTGGCCCAGGAGTACGCGGATCGCGGAATCATCTCCCAGGAAGAAGTGCCCAGCCATCACATGCACCATGTCCTGACGCGCGCCGTGGGTGGCCCCGAGGAAACGCTGGAAGGCGACATGCATCACCTGCGGGTCGCGCACGGGGACCGGCTGCTGCTGTGCTCGGATGGGCTCACCGATCTTGTGACCGAGGACGAGATCGCGGCGATCCTGCGCAGTTTCCCCGCCGACGAAGCCGCGTGCCGTTCGCTCGTCGACCTGACGCTCGAGCGGGGCGGTCGCGACAACGTCACGGTCATCGTCGCCAGCTTCGCCATGGGCTAGTCGCCCCCGGGCGGCCGCGCGTGTCGCCCGGCGGCGATCGTGGCGAACGAGCGGCCGTGCAACTCCTCCGGCGTCACGCCGGCGTCGAGCGCCTCCCGCTCGGTGAGCGCCCCGCAGCGGATGCCCCGCAGGAAGAAGTTGATCAATCCGTGCGCGGTCGCGGCGTCGTCGAACACGTTGCCCCTCATGGCCGTCCTCGCCGCGGCGTCGACGAACGCCTTGAGGCGCGCTCCCGCTTCGAGCCGCCCTTCGAGGAAGAATGCGAACACCGCCGCGTAACGCGCCGGGAGCTGTCCCGGGCTCAAGTCCCAGCCCTGGTAGATCCCATGGCGGAGTGAGCTCCGGACGTTGTCGGCATGCAGCCTCCATGCCGCGTGCACGGTGCGTCGATTCTCCTCCTGTTGGCGCGCGGTGAGGCTCGGACCGTGCGGGCCCGCGCGATGTGGGGGCGTCGGCAGCACGGTGGTCGCGCCATCCGAGATCATCACGCGGGTGCCGGCGAGGCTCACCTGCACGACATGGCGCGCGAAGTCGCAAGCCGGGTGGGTGTGGGTCTGGTGGGCCGCCGTGATGCCGAGCTGTGCGGTGTAGTCGTAGGTTCCGAAATGAGCGCCGCGGCAGCGCCCGCGCGCCGCCGCTACCAGCGCCGGGAGCGCGACCGCCCCACGAGGATCGAGAATCGACTGCGGAGTCTCGATCATCAGCTCCAGTCGAAGCGATCCGGGTGCCATGCCGGTATGGCTCTCCAGCATCTCGAGCAGATCGACCAGGCATGCCACCTGTTCGGGAGAGGACACCTTGGGCAGCGTGACGACGAATCCGCTCGGGAGCGTCCCGCCGGTGCGCGCGGCGAGCGTGCCGATGCACAGGTCGAGCGTGCGCACCGCGCGACGCCCCGACTCCTCGGTGAGCGGCTTGATGCGTAGGCCCACGAAGGGGGGTAGCGTGCCGCGCTCCATGCCGAGCGCGAGCTGCTCGGCCACTATGACCGCATGGCCGTCTTCCTCGGCGTCGGAGCGCTGGCCATAGCCGTCCTCGAAGTCGACGCGGAAGTCCTCGACCGGTTCGCGCTCGAGCTTCTCGATCACCCGGGCGTACACGCCGTCGGAAAGCCGATCTGCTGCCGCCTCGAGGTCGTGGCCACCGCCCGGCCCAAGGCCCATCGCGTCGGCGAACGTCTTGGGATCCGGCGCGTAGTGCCGGATCCCGCCGAGAGCCGTCGCTCCCAGCTTGGCCGAGATGTCGCATCTGAACAGATGTGCACCTCCGTAGACGGTGTGCACGGGTTGGCGTGCGCTCGTGTCTTCCGGGGTGCCCTCGGCAATGGCGCGGCTCGATCGCCCCAGGCGCGCCAGGATCTCGCATGCGCGATCTTCGTCGAGGATTGAAGCCATACTGGCCTCACTCTAATCGAGGCAGCCAGCGTGAGCCGCAGTTTCCTGTGGCGTCGCCGCCTGGACTTTGACAAAATCATGACTAAGCGAGGTCGTTGCGTTGAGTGTGGCGACCAAGCGCTCCTCCTAGGGAGCAATGATCGCGGGTCCACGCGTGTGAGCGGGCTGGGTCTCCCGACCGGCCCGCTCGGCGTTGGGGGCTGGTTGGCTCCTCAGGAGCGCGCTGTGGCACAGTGGGCTCCATGCCATCCGCGCCCGGCACGCCGGACCTGCTCGAGCGAGCGCTGGGGGCGTTGCAACGGCCTTTCGCACCCTCGAGCGAGCTCCCACAGCGCTTGATCGTCGTCGACGTCGAGCGGCAGCGCTTGGCGTTGGTGGAGCGGGCCCAGGTCACGCTCGAGTTCCCCGTATCGACCGCGAGCGCGGGTGTGGGGGGGATTGCGGGATCGCTTCGCACGCCACCCGGGTGGCACCGCGTACACGCTCGCATCGGCGAGGGCGCGCCGCTCGGCACCGTATTCGAGAGCCGGGTGCCGACGGGCGAAGTGTGGGACGGCGGGCCAAGCGAGGACGATCGGATCCTGACGCGCATCCTGACCCTCGAGGGTTTGGAGCAGGGCGTGAATCGTGGCCCCGGCTGCGATTCGCTCGAGCGATTCATCTATATCCACGGCACCAACCACGAACGCTTGCTGGGCCGCCCGGCCTCGCACGGTTGCGTGCGCATGTCGGGCCGCGACGTGGTCCGCCTGTTCGACCGCGTCGAGATCGGCGACCCGGTGGTGATCGTCGGCGAGGACGCTCGCCCGGGGTTTCCCGACCCGCTCTCCGCGGGACGCTTCCACTACGCCGGTATTGCCGGCAGCGGGATGAGCGCGCTCGCCCAGTTCCAGGCGATGCGCGGCGGCCGGGTGAGCGGGAGCGACCGCGCGTTCGACCAGGGAGGCCGTCCCGAGGCGCGGCAGGCGCTCGAGCGGCTCGGCATCGAGGTCCTTCCGCAGGATGGCAGCGGTACCGGCGAGGGGTGCGCCGCGTTGGTGGTGTCGACGGCGGTCGAGTCGGAAGTGCCGGATTACGCGCGTGCCCGCGAGCGGGACGTGCCGATCGTTCACCGCTCCGAGCTGCTCGCTCACTTCGTGCGCACCCACCGCACGATCGCCGTGGCCGGAACCAGCGGAAAGTCCACGGTGGTGGCGATGGTGTTCGAGATCCTGCGCGCACTCGACGCCGCTCCCTCGGTGATCACGGGCGGGGAGCTGGCCACGCTGCAGCGCCAAGGACTGTGGGGGAACGCCTATGCATCCGGCTCCGACCTGCTGGTGGTCGAAGCCGACGAGAGCGACGGGTCGCTGGTTCACTACCAGCCGGCTCTCGCCGTGCTGCTCAACCTCCACAAGGATCACAAAGAAACGGGCGAGGTGGCGGCGCTGTTTTCGGTCTTCGCCCGATGTGCGAGGGAGGCGTGCGTGGTGGGCGAGGGCGTCGCGCTCCGCCATCTCGCGCCAGGCGCTCGCACCTTCGGGTTCGGCCGGGAGGCAGCGGTGCGCGGCGTGGAGGTGATGCTCGATGCCGAAGGCAGCACCTTCGAGGTGGACGGCGTGCGGTTCACCCTGGCGGTGCCCGGACGGCACAACGTCGAGAACGCGCTCGCCGCGATCGCGACGTGCCAGGCGCTCGGCTTCCGGACGGCCGCCCTGGCGAAGCCGCTCGCCGGCTTCCACGGAGTGGCGCGACGCTTCGAGTCGCTGGGCCGCGCCCGCGGCGTGGAAGTGGTGGACGACTTTGCCCACAACCCGGCCAAGATCGCGGCGGCGATCGCGACCGCCCAGCGCCGCGCCCGTCGCGTGCTCGCGGTCTACCAACCCCACGGCTACGGACCGACGCGCTTCTTGAGGCACGATCTGGTGGACGCGTTCGCGGCAGCGCTTTCCCCCGAGGATTCCCTGTGGCTGCTCGAGGTGTTCTACGCAGGGGGGACGGCGAAGCGCGATTTCTCGGCCGCCGACATCGCGGCGGAGGTCGCCGCCCACGGCGTGCGCGCCGAGTTCGCGGCGAGTCGCGAGGCCTTGGTGAGCCGGCTCACCGAGGAAGCGCGCGAGGGCGACCTGGTGCTGATCATGGGGGCCCGGGATCCCTCGCTCGCCACCCTGGCACGCACCATCGTCGGAGCGCTGGCGGGCGCGCCGGATGCGGGCCGAATCGGAGCCCCGCGCCCGTGACGCGGGCTTTTGCGGTGGATTCCACGCGTCCCCTTCGGTAAAAATGATAGCGAGGCTCGAAGCGCGAATGATCGGTACGGGTGGGAACGGATGTCGATGAATCCTCGGCTGTTGCTCTCGGCGGCGCTGCTCGCGCTCTCGCCGGTCGCCGGCTGGACCGGCGGGCTCGGCGACCCGTCTGCGGCCTCGCCCACCGCCGGGGGAGCGGGCGTCGAGCGGTGCGGCACGTCGAGCCCCACCGCCGCGGACGCGGTCCACGTCGCGGCTGCGCTCGGCCGATGGCGCCAGGAGCGCAACGAAGCCCCGACCGGTGGAACGATCCAGGTCGCCGTTCACGTGATCACCGACGGCGTGGAAGGTCGGGTCACCGACCGGCAGATCGAGGACCAGATTCGCGTGCTCAACCAGGGCTTTTCCGCCACCGGGTTTCGGTTCGAGCTCGCGACCATCGATCGCACCGACGACCCCATCTGGTTCCGGATCTCCCCCGGGAGCATCAAGGAGAAGCGCGCCAAGCAGGCCTTGGCGATCGATCCCGCCCATCGGTTGAACCTCTACCTCTGCGCGCCCGCGCACGACCAGCTCGGGTGGGCGACCTTGCCCTACGTCTCCACCGAGGAAGATCCGATGCACGGCGTCGTCGTCCACTACGGGACGCTGCCCGGCGGGTTCATCTCGGGCTTCGATCGAGGGCGAACCGCGGTGCACGAGGTCGGCCATTACCTCGGGCTGTTCCACGCCTTCCCGTTCGGCTCAAAGGCTCCGGGTGACGGCGTCGAGGATGCTCGGTCCGAAGCCAGCGCGGCGCTCGGTCGCTCGACCGGACGCAACCGTCCCGATCCGGGAGAAGATCCGATCCGCAACTACATGGGCTACGGCGACGACGCTTCCGTGACCGAGTTCACGGCAGGACAGGTAGCGCGCATGACTGAGGCCGTGGCAGTCTACCGCCCGAGCCTGCTCGGCGCCGCCCCGCGCGCCGCGGGCCGCGAAGTAGCGCCCGAGGACGCCGCGTCGCCGAACGACCAGACCAAGGCGATCGAGTTCCGCGGCGCGTTCCCGAATCCCTTCCACTCCGAGACCGCAATTCGCTTCTCGGTGCCACACAGCCAGCGCGTGGCGCTGCGCGTCTACACGTTGACCGGCCAGCTCGCGCGCACCTTGATCGACGCGCACCTGCCCGCCGGCTCTCATAGCGCCCTGCTGTCGAGCGGCGACCTGCCCTCGGGGATGTACGTCTTGGTGCTGCGCGTAGGGCAAGCGCAGATGACCCGCAGCGTCATCCTGGTGCGCTGACCGGCCTGGGTCCCCGTCGCCCCCGTCCGTCCACCCGGTGCTCCGTCCGCGTTCTCTGGTGGCCCTCGCCGTGGCGCTGGTCGCGGTCTCATGGGTGCTCATCGCCGGCCGCGGCACGGGTTGGCGTGTCCCATCGTGGGTGGGACGGGCAGCCCCAGGATCGGTGGTCACCCTGGCGATCCACGGCTCCCGCTGCCTCCCGTGCGCCGCCAAGGTCGAGCGCGAGCTGCGTCTCGTACCCCACGTTCTCGATGCGCAGCTGGATTCGACCGGAACGCGGGTCGAGGTTCGGCTGTCGGTGGCCCATCCAGACGTGGGGCCGCTCCTCGAGGCGGCTGCCCGCGCCGGCTACCAGGCATCCGTGGCTCGGCCCTAGGGGCCGCCTTGGGGCCGCGCTCTCGGCCGGGGGCTCCGAAATGGGCGCGCGCCGCTCTCCATCATGCTATGCTTCTTGGACGCGTGATGAGCGAATCCTCGCGCGTTCCGACCGGGAAGATCCCCACGGTCCCCGCTCAAGCCATCGGCGGGTGCGCAACGTGTCAGGTGCAGCGTGACTTTCGGGTCGAAGTCGCTCTTCGGTTTCATAGGGTTGTTGCTGGCAACGAGCCTGGCCGGCAGCGCCGCGTCAGAGCCTTGTCCCTCCGGCACCTTCGTTCCCGTCCAGCTCCTGATCCGCCCCGAGAATCCGTGCGCAGGCAGGGACGTCGAGCTTGTCATCCTGAGCTGTGGCCCTTGCGTGCGGCTGGTCGGCCTCGAGGGGCCCGACTCGCTCAGAGTACGCGCGCGCATGCGGCCGTTCCTTTGCATGCCTGCGGTCTGCTTCCAGGATACGCTCGTCGTTCGTCTCGGCCCGTTGGCGGCGGGCACGCAAACCTTGAATGTCAGGGTGATCGGCGAGGTGGTCCATCCGGATAGCAGCGTGTGCATCGCCGAGCGCACGGAGACCCTGACCTTCACGGTGGGCTCGGCGTGCGGGCCCCAGGGACCGCTCCCGTACTTGGACCAAGTCGAGATTGGAACCCAAGTGATCTGCGTGCGCGCCCCGTGTCCGCCGCTCGCCTGCCCGTTCGTGTTCATCCCGGTGGGCCTGCGCGGGCACTTCGACACCGACTGCATTGGGCTCCAGCGCGTCGAGGTGCTGCCGAGGCGCGCGTATCCTGCTCCGCCCTTCGTGCGGATCGTCTACGGCCAGAACGATTGCAGTCGCAGGCCGTGCATCGACGGCACGTTCCCGTGGTCGACCCGGCTGGCGATCCCGGAGCTCCCTCCAGGCGATTACGTCCTGCCGGTCGAGGCGGTGCTCGTTCACTCGACCTGTGGGGACTCCCTGGTCGAGACCCTGGGCTCGACCGGCGTGCCGTTCACCGTGGTCCAGGAGTGCCCGCCACTCCCCTCGCCGTCGTGCTTCACCGCCGAGTGGCACGGAGCATTCGACGGCAATCCCTGCGAAGCGCTCGTGGCGCCCGACCGCAAGGCCCAAGTCATCCTGGAGCTGTCGCCTGGCGTAGCCCTCGCGGGGCTACAAGGCGAGTTTGCTCTCGATTCGCTGGCGCTCGAGATCACCGACCTCAAGCCGGTGGGGCCGGCGGCCGGCATGCACCTCGGCTGGCGGCCCACCCCGCGCGGCGCTCAGTTCGTCATGTTCGCCGAGCAAGGCTCACCCATTCCGCCGTTCCTCATGGAGTGCATCCACTGTGGCTGGCCGGTGCTCCAGGTCACGCTCGGCCCGCGCGCCGGCGTGCCACTGCCGCCGGTCACGCACCTGGTCGCTCGGGGGCTGCTCGCTTCGGACTCCTTGGGCAACGCCGTGCCCGAATGCCCGTCCCTGTTCGCGCGTCCGTTCCTAGAGATGGCCGCGAGCATCTGCGCAGACCAGCCGTGCGACTTCAACGGCGACGGCAGTCAGGACGTGCGCGATCTGGTGCTGATGGTGCATTGCATCCTCGGGGTGGGCGGGTGCCCGGATCCCAAGCCGTCCGATCTGGATTGCAATCACGACGGCACGCTGGGCGTGGACGATGTCCTCTGCTGCGCACGGACGGTTCTGAGTGGAGGCAGCCAGGATACGATCCCGGGTCGCCCCGAGCCGGGGGTGCGCGTGTCGATGGGCCAGCCGCAAGCGGGCGGTGAGCGCGTCGAGGTGCCGATCGCGCTCGAAGGCGCGGCTCTGCTGGGCGCGGCTCGGCTGGCGATCGAATACCCGGCGGATCGCTACGACCTGGAGGGAGCGGACCTGGATGGCGCCCCCGCCGAGTGGCTTTCGCTCCACGAGCAACAGGGGAACCAGGCGATCGTCGGACTGATCGGGCTCTCGGCCGCGGGGCGCTCGGATCTGACGCTCAGGCTCAGGCTCAAGCTCAAGCCGGGGATGCCGTCGGGCGGCCAGGTGCGACTCGCCCGTGGGCAGTTCGCCGGACCCGACGGGGCGGCGCTCGACGTGACCACCGGCCCGTCGGTGCGGAGCCTGGGTTCCGTGGAGCGCGTCAGCCTCGCGGTCCCCCAGCCCAACCCGTTCAGCCGCTCGACCCGCTTCGCGGTCACGGTGGCACAGGCGTGCCGCCTCGAAGTGGGGATCTACGATCTCGCGGGCCGTGAGGTGCGCCAGATCCATCGCGGCTGGACGCCGGCCGGAACGCTCACCCTGGAGTGGGACGGCCGCAGCGCGGACGGAGGGCGGGCGCGCGCCGGTCTCTACTTCGTGCGCGCCGCGGGGGCGGGGGAGACGCGGGTACGAAGGCTGGCGTTGGTTTCGGCTCCCTGAGGCCCGGTCGCAAGGCCCGCTCAGCCGCTCGCGCCACTCCCATAGCGCCGCTCCACGTACTCGTCCAGCAGCGCGGCGAAGTCGCGGGCGATCGTGTCGCCTTTGAGCGTCGTCCTGAGCGCGCCGTCCACGTAGACCGGCGCGCGCGGCTCCTCGCCGCTTCCCGGAAGCGAGATCCCGATGTCGGCGTGCTTGCTTTCGCCGGGGCCATTCACCACGCACCCCATCACCGCCACGCGTAGCTCTTCGACCCCCGGATGCCGCGCCCGCCACGAGGTGAGGCGCTCCTGGATGTGCGCGGTGACCTGGGCCGCCAGCTCCTGGAAGGAGCTGCTGGTGGTACGCCCGCAGCCCGGGCACGAGGTCACTTGCGGCGCGAAATGCCTGAGCCCGAGCGATTGGAGGATCTGCTGGCAGACCCGCACCTCGTCGGCGCGATCGCCACCCGGCGCGGGGGTCAAGCTCACACGGATCGTGTCCCCGATCCCCTCGTGGAGCAGGATCGAAAGCGCGGCGGTGGTGGCGACGATGCCGGGTATGCCGAGCCCGGCTTCGGTGAGCCCCAGGTGGAGCGGGTAGTCGGAGGCCTTTGCGAGGGTGCGGTAGACCGACACCAGGTCGCGCACGTCGCTCACCTTGGCCGACAGCACGATCCGATCGTGCGGCTGGCCGAATCGCTCCGCCAGCTCGGCCGAGCGCAACGCGCTCTCACGCATCGCTTCGAGCACCACCGCCCGATCCTCGAGCGGTTCGGCGCGCCGCGCGTTCTCGTCCATCAGGCTCGTCAGCAGGGCTCGGTCGAGCGAGCCCCAGTTGACCCCGATTCGCACCGGCTTGCCGTGACGGACCGCGACCTCGATCATGCGGCGGAAATTCTCGTCGTGTTGATCTCCGACGCCGACGTTGCCCGGGTTGATCCGGTACTTGTCGAGCGCGGCGGCGCAGTCGGGGTGCTCGGTGAGCAGCAGGTGGCCGTTGTAGTGGAAATCGCCGACCAGCGGAGCCTCGACGCCGGCTTGCCGCACCCGGCGCGTGATCTCGGGTACGGCGGCGGCCGCGGCCCGCGTGTTCACCGTGATGCGGACGATCTCGGAGCCGACTCCGGCGAGGTGCGCGATCTGGTCCGCCGTGGCGGCGGCGTCCGCGGTATCGGTGTTCGTCATCGACTGGACGACCACCGGGTGGCCGCCGCCGACCGGAACTCCGCCCACCCGGCAGACGACGCTCGCGCGCCGGGCATGGGTGCTCCGATCGGCGATCTGGACCAACGGCATGTCGCGAGGATAGGAACCGGGCCCTGGAGCGTCAAATCGAGCGCGCGCCGAGAGGGCGTGGAGCTCAGCTGTGCACGAGCTTGCGGTACTTGATGCGGTGCGGCTGGTCGGCCTCGGCGCCGAGCCGCACGCGGCGCTGGGTCTCGTAATCCTGGTAGTTGCCCTCGAACCACACCACCTGCGAATCACCCTCGAATGCCAGCATGTGCGTGGCGATGCGGTCCAGGAACCAGCGGTCGTGGGAGATCACCACGACGCAACCCGCGAACTCGAGCAGCGCCTCTTCGAGGGCGCGCAACGTGTCGACGTCGAGGTCGTTGGTCGGCTCATCGAGCAACAGCACGTTGGCCCCGCTCTTCAGAAGCCGGGCCAACTGGAGGCGATTGCGTTCGCCGCCCGACAGGTCCTTGACTCGCTTCTGCTGGTCCGGGCCCTTGAAGTTGAACCCGGCGGCGTACGAGCGCGAGTTCACGCTGCGCTTGCCGAGCTCGAGCGTGTCCTTGCCGTCGCTGATCGCCTCCCACACCGTGGCGTCGCCGGGCAACGCGTCGCGGCTCTGCCCGACATGGGCGAGGCGAACGGTCTCACCGATCCGCACGCTTCCCGCGTCGGGCTGCTCCTCGCCGATGATCATGCGGAACAACGTGGTCTTGCCGGCTCCGTTGGGCCCGATCACGCCCACGATGCCGGCCGGCGGCAACTTGAACGAGAGATCTTCGATCAGCAGGTTGTCGCCGTAGCCCTTGCGCAGGTGCTCGAACTCGATCACCACCGTGCCGAGCCGCGGCCCAGGCGGGATGTAGATCTCCACGTTCTCGACCTTCTCCCGGCCTTCTTCGGCAAGCAGCTTCTCGTAGGCGGCGAGCCGCGCCTTGCCCTTGGCCTGCCGGGCACGCGGGGCCATGCGCACCCATTCCAACTCGCGTCCCAGCGTGCGTTGGCGGGCGCTCTCGACCTTCTCCTCCTGGGCGAGCCGCTGGCGCTTCTGGTCCAGCCACGACGTGTAGTTGCCCTCCCACGGGATCCCGGCACCCCGATCCAGCTCCAGGATCCAACCGGCGACGTTGTCGAGGAAGTAGCGATCGTGGGTCACCGCCACCACCGTTCCCGGGTACTCCTTGAGGAAGCGCTCGAGCCAGGCCACGGACTCGGCGTCGAGGTGATTCGTCGGCTCGTCCAGAAGCAACAGATCGGGCTTCGAGAGCAGCAGGCGTGTCAGCGCGACGCGCCGGCGCTCGCCCCCCGAGATCTTGGTCACGTCCGCGTCGGGCGGCGGGCAGCGCAGGGCGTCCATCGCGATCTCGAGTTGGCGATCGAGATCCCACAGGTTCCCGGCGTCCATCTGGTCCTGCACCTTGGCCTGCTCCTCGAGCAGCTTCGCCATCTGGTCGTCGTCGAGAGGCTCGGCGAAGCGCGCGCTGATCTCGTTCCAGCGCCGCACGACCTTCATGCGGTCGACGACCCCATCCTGGACGTTCTCGAGCACGGTCTTCCTGGGGTCGAGGGCCGGCTCCTGGGGCAGAAAGCCCGCCGTGAAGCCCTTGCCGAGGAAGGCTTCGCCGCTCCAGTCGGGATCCTGGCCGGCCATGATCTTGAGGAGCGAGCTCTTGCCCGCCCCGTTCAGGCCCAGCACGCCGATCTTGGCGCCGTAGAAGAACGACAACCAGATCCCTTTGAGGATTTCGCGCTTGGGAGGGACCACCTTGCGGAGGTCCTTCATGGTGTAGATGAACTCGGGCGTCATGAGCGTTCCCTGTGGAGGTCAGGCGATATGGCGATCGGGCCGCCGAGCATGGCGAATGCGCGGCGCGCGCGCAAGGGCGCCGAACGGCGATGCGCCCTCAAGCGTGGCATCGAAAGCGCCGAAAACCGATCGAGCCCGAGCCGCCGTGGCTCGCCAACCGGGAGGTGATCATGCTGTTCCCGCGCCATAGCTTCTTCGTCAAGGAGCGAGTGTCCATGCTCAAGCTGAGCGACACCTACGACATCCTCGATCCCGAGACCAAGGAGAACGTGGGAATCGCGAAGGATGAGCCGCCCTTGTGGGCCAAGCTGTTGCGGTTGGTCCTCAAGAAACCGCTGCTGCCGACCGTGGTGCGGGTGTACGAGCACGAGGCGGCGCCGGCCGTCATCACGCTACGCAAGAAACCCGGTTTGCTGCACACCACGGTCGTCGTCACGCACGCGACCCGGGGCGAGATCGGGCGCTTCAAGAGCAAGCTGTTCTCGTTCGGGGGCGGATTCCACGTGTTCGACACGTCGGGCAGGAAAGTGGCCGACGTGAAGGGCGACTGGAAGGGCTGGAATTTCAAGATGCTCGACGACCGCGGCCAGGAACTCGGCGTGGTGACGAAGAAATGGGCGGGCTTGGGCAAGGAGCTGTTCACGAGCGCCGACAATTACATGATCGCGCTCAACGACCAGACGAGCGGAAAGTCCGACCAGTCCCCGCTTCTGCTCGCGGCTGGGCTGGCGATCGACATCGTCTACAAGGAAGCTGCCTAGGGCTTTTTCAGCAGCCTGCTAGACGGAAGCGCCGCGGGCGGCGGCGTGGGCTCACGACGAGACCGTCGCGCTCGGTTGCCCCCGGCGCCGCATCAGCCACCATACGAGGAGCGCCAGCAGCGCCAGCGGCAGCGCCGGCACGAGGAAGACCAAGGCGCCAAAGCCGAAGATCAGGGCCCCGATCACGCAGAAAAGGATCAGGACCGGCAGCCACAGCAGCAGCGCGATCCCCCTGAGCACCAAGCCCAGGATCCGAAACGGCAGCAGCACGAGCCACAGCACCAGAGCCGCGAGGCCCAAGAAGAACAAGGCCGCGACGGTGACCGCCGCCAGAGCAAACACGTTCGCTCTCCCTTCCGATGGACCCGTCAGGATCTGCCCGCCGCGCAGCACGGTGGCCGCCTCTGGGGTCGCTCTCATTCTACGCCGAAAAGCCCGGTTGGGTTTCACGCCGACGGCGATGCCATCGGGCCGATTGGGTCACCCGTCCAGTCGCCGGTCGGCCATGGAGTTGCTACAGTATCCACCTCCGCGGTCGCTGCGGCCGCTTCCGATGGAGGTCGAGATGGCGGCAACCCGCATCATCGTGAGGAACAACGGTTCGCTCCGGATCGAGGGCGATTTTGAGATCGTCGACCAGGAAGGCCACGCCTTCGGGCTCGCCGGCCGCACTCAGGTCTCGCTCTGTCGCTGTGGCCAGTCCAAGGACAAGCCCTTCTGCGACGCGAGCCACAAGTCCTGCGCCTTCGAGTCGGTGGTGGTGGCCCGCGACCTGCCCCCGCCCGCGCCCAAGCCCGCGACCTGACCGGCGTTCGATGCATCGGTCCCAAGCTCGCGAGCGCCGATGAAGCTCCGTTCGGTCCTGGTCGTCCTCCTGGTGCTGGCGGCCGCTTCGGTGTGCGTACGGCTCGGATTCTGGCAGCTCTCGCGCTGGCACGAGAAACGTGCCTTGAACCGGGCGCTCGCGCGCGCGCTTGCCGCCCCGCCGCGGGAGCTCGGAGCGAAGCCTCATCCCGAGGCGGACGTCCCCGGCTCACGGATCGAAGCGCGCGGCCGCTACGATGAATCGCGTCAAGTCCTGCTGGGCGCCAGGCCCCACATGGGTGAGCCGGGCGTCGAGGTCGTCACCCCGCTCCTGCTCGAGGGAGGCTCGAGTGCGGTGCTCGTCAACCGCGGCTGGCTCTATGCCGCCGACGCGGCGACCGCCCGCCCGCAAGAGTCGCCCGAGCCCGGCCCGCAGCGGGTCGTCGGGCTCGCCGAGCCTCTCGGGCGCGGGCTCGCCGGGCCAGCCCTGCGCACCGTCGAGCACGATTCCGTCACCTTGTACTCGGCGCGCCGCCTCGATTGGGATACGCTGTCGCGCCGCATGCCCTATGCGCTCGCTCCCTACGTGCTGCGCCAGACGCCCGGCCCGGGCGTTCCGGCTCGTCCCTTGCGCATCTACCCGAGAGCGGCGAATGAAGCCATGCACCTGAGCTACACGGTGCAGTGGTTCGCGTTCGCCGCAATCCTGCTCGGCGGCTCGTCGATGCTCGCCTGGTCGAGGCGCGGCACGTCGCGGGGCACCTGAGGGAGGCCGCGCGCGGCCCGCGGCTCGATCCATCCACCCAACCACGGAGCTTCCCCGATGTCGATTCGAATCCCGATGGCGATCCTCGTTCTTGCTCTCTCGTTGCCTGGCGCGGCCGCAGGTGCCGCGACAGGTGCCAAGACGCCCGGCGGCGAGCTGGCGCGGTTGTGCAAGGAATACTGGGAGGGCTACCTGGTCGCCCATCCGACCGAGGCGACCGCGATCGGTGACCGCCGTTACGACGATCGGCTCGAAGACATCCGACCCGCGGCGACCCTGCGCGAACAGCGCCGCCTCGAGGGCGTGCTCGCCCGCGTGCGCGCCATCGAGCCCGCGAAGCTTCTCGCCGCCGATCGCGTTACCCACTCGGCGTTGATCGAGGAAGTCGGGGGACAGCTCGCCGAGCTCTCGTGTCGGTTCGACGAATGGGTGGTGGACCCGCTCGGCGGGCCCCAGGTCGAGATCATGAACCTGCCCGACTACACGACGATCGAGTCGCCCGCGGACGGCGCCCGCTTCGTCCAGCGCTGCCGCCGCATGGGACGCCTGATCGACGACCACGTCGCCAACCTGAGGATCGGCCTCGCCCACCACAAAGTCGCCTCGGTGGACGAAGTGCGCAAGGCCGTGGATCAACTCGACGCCCTGCTCGCCCGCCCCACCGAGGAGTGGGCGCTCATGAACCCGACGCGCGGCGACCACTGGAGCTGGCGACTCGCCGAGCGGCAGCGGTTCCACGACAACCTCAAGCGGGCGGTCTTCGATGGCGTGCGCCCAGCCTTGGTGCGCTATCGAGATTTCCTCAAGAACCGGCTGCTCCCGGTCGCGCGCCCGGCGGACAAGGCGGGGCTCTCGGCGTTGCCCGACGGCGTCGAGTGCTATCGGAAGATGATCCGCGTGCGCACCTCGCTCGACATCAGCCCCGAAGAGCTGCACCAGCTGGGCCTCGAGCAGGTGGCCAAGTTCCGTCACGACCTGAGCGAGCTGGGGGCCAAGGCGCTCGGGACCTCCGATGTGGCCGAGATCCAGAAGAAGCTACGCAGTGATCCCGCGATGCACTTCGCGACCGCCGAGGAAATCGAGACCAAGGCCCGAGAGACCCTCGCGCGGGCCAAGGCGGCGGTGCCCAAGTGGTTCGGGATCCAGCCCAAGGCGGATTGCCAGGTGAAGGTGATGGGGATGCACGAGGCGCCCTATTCGACCATCGCTTACTACCGCAATCCCGCCGCGGACGGCTCGCGTCCCGGCTACTACATGATCAACGCCTACGAGCCCGAGACACGCCCGCGCTACGAGGCCGAGGCGCTCGCGTTCCACGAATCGATCCCGGGCCATCATCTACAGATCGCGATCGCCCAGGAGCTGACCGGCCTGCCCGAGTTCCGCAAGCACCAGGGCGTGACGGCGTTCGTGGAGGGCTGGGGACTCTACAGCGAGCGCCTGGCGGACGAGATGGGGCTCTACTCGAGCGACATCGACCGCATCGGGATGCTGTCGTACGACGCCTGGCGCGCCTGCCGGCTGGTGGTCGATACCGGGATGCACGCGATGGGCTGGAGCCGCCAGCGCGCGATCGACTACATGGTCGAGAACAGCGTGCTGGCCGAGAACAACGTCGTGAACGAGGTGGACCGCTACCTCACCTGGCCCGGGCAAGCCCTGGCTTACAAGGTGGGTCAGCTCGAGATCCTGAAGCTGCGTGACGAGGCCAAGCGCCGGCTGGGCGAGCGCTTCGATATCAAGGCCTTCCACGACGCCGTGTTGCGCAACGGCGCGGTGGCGCTGCCGGTGCTGCGCGAGCAGGTCGAGGAGTACCTCGCCCAGGATGAAGCGGCGAAGTAGGAAAGGAAAGGCGGGCGAGCCGGCTCAGCGCGACGACGCCCGCCGCGACGGCGTTCCGAGTCGTTCGGTCGTCGCCATGGCGGTGCCGAGATCCAGCGGCGGCGGCTCCTCGTCGGCCAAGTGCCCGAAGCGGGCGCGGAACTCGGCCGCGGTGAGCCCCGACACGGCCGCGATGCGAGCCAGCTCTTTCGGGTGCTCGAAGTCGTCCCGTCGCAGGCGGATCATGTAACGACGGGCGATCCCGTAGCGGGCCGACCGGATGTCCACCATCCGCACGCGCGCGCGGCCGGTCTCGGGGTCGTACAGCTCGTCGAAGGGGACCGGCACGAACTGGCCGGCCTGCATGGAAACCATGGCCGCAGTGCCGCCCTCGAGCAGCAGCTTGGCTGCGCAATAACCCAGATCGCGCGCGTACTCCATGTCGAAGGGAATTGGATCCGCGCAGCGCAGCTCGTAGCCGATGTCCTTGGTCGCGATGTTCGCCTTCACGTGGAACGACTTGAGGCGCTCCTGCACGGCGTGACGAAGCGCGTCGCCAAAGTTGACCTGGGAGATCGCGATGTTGCCGTGAGCGTCGCGTTCGGCCGATTCGATTCCGGACAGCTCGCTCGGGTCGATCGCCAGCACCACCCCCTCGGCGATCACCACCACGCCGTCGCGGCGCCCGTCCGCGAGACGCTTGAAGATGGCTCCGATCAGAGTGTCCACGATCGTGGCCATGCGAATCGGACGGAGCGAGAACTCCTCGGGGATCAAGGTCAGCGTCGCGCCGGCCGCCTTGCCGATCCCGAGCGCCAGGTGCCCGGCCTTCCGTCCCATGGCGATGACGAAGTACCAGCGCGACGTGGTGTAGGCGTCCACCATCAGGTTCTTGAGGATTTCGCCCCCGACGTGCCGCGCCGTCTGGTAGCCGAACGTGTCCACGTGCGGCGGGAGATCGAGGTCGTTGTCGATCGTCTTGGGGACGTGCACGATCCGGATGCGCCCGCGGGCCTGTTCCTCGAGCTTCATCGCCGAGAAGGCGGTGTCGTCGCCGCCGATCGTGATCAGCCGGTCGACGCCGAGCCGCAGCAGGGATTGCACCGTGGTCTCGAGGCGCTCGGGCGAAGTGGTCGGGTTGGCGCGCGCGATGCCGATGTAGGAGCCGCCGCGGAAGTGGATGCGGCTCGTGTTCTCGATCGTGAGCGGCCGCGCGTGATCGGTGATGCCCTGTACGATCCACTCGAAACCGTCCTCGATGCCGAGCACCTCGACGCCTTCGAGGCAGGCGCGGATCGTGGCCGCCCCGATCACCGCGTTGATGCCCGGGGCGGGGCCGCCGCCGACCAGGATCGCCAGCTTGTCGCGCTGTCCCATGGCTTGCCCTCCCGGCACCGGAGCTTAGTGCAACCTCGCCGCGACGCGCTATACTGCGAGCGTTCACCGGGGACCCTGTGTGTCCCCCGTTCTCCACGAGGGCCCTGTGCGCCCTCCTCGGGAAAGGACGCACCATGAACGCTCCGCTTCGCGACCCCTTCGCCACGCGCGCCGCGCTCTCCAGTTCCTCCACGCTTCGGATCTTTCGACTCGACCGCCTCGAACGAACCCTGGGCGTGTCGGTCGAACGTCTCCCGTTCTCCATCAAGATCCTGCTCGAGGCGGCGCTGCGCGCCTGCGACGGCTACCAGGTGACCGAGCGCGACGTCGAACGGCTGGCGCGCTGGTCGCCCAGGGCCGAGCCCCTCGAGGTTCCGTTCAAGCCGGCCCGCGTCATTCTTCAGGATTTCACCGGCGTCCCCTGCGTCGTCGATCTGGCGGCGATGCGCGACGCGGTACGGCGCCTCCATGCCGACCCGCGGGCGATCAACCCGCTGGTCCCGGTCGACCTGGTGATCGACCACTCGGTGCAGGTGGATCTGTTCGGCAACGCGATCGCGCTCGAGCGCAACGCCGAGATCGAGTTCGCGCGCAACCGCGAGCGTTATGAGTTCCTGCGCTGGGGCCAGAAGGCGTTCGCCAATTTCCGCGTCGTGCCGCCGGCGACCGGGATCGTGCATCAAGTGAACCTCGAGCACCTGGGGCGTGGCGTGCTCACCGCGCTGCGCGATGGCGAGACCGTGGCATTCCCGGACACCCTGGTGGGCACCGACTCCCACACCACGATGATCAATGGCCTGGGAGTCCTGGGCTGGGGCGTGGGCGGAATCGAAGCCGAAGCGGTGATGCTGGGACAGCCGCTCTACCTGGTCATTCCCAAGGTGGTCGGATTCAAGCTGACCGGCACGCTGCGCGACGGCGTGACCGCAACCGACCTGGTGCTCACCGCCACCCAGATGCTGCGCAAGAAGGGTGTCGTGGACGAGTTCGTGGAGTTCTGCGGTCCCGGGCTCTCCGCCATGACCGTGGCCGATCGGGCGACGCTGGCGAACATGGCCCCCGAGTACGGGGCGACGGTCGGATTCTTTCCCACCGACCAAGAGACGCTGCGCTACCTCGAGCGCACCGGCCGCGACGAGGCCGCGCGGCTGGTCGAGAGCTATTGCAAGGAGCAGGGCCTGTTCCGCACCGACGCGACGCCCGACCCCGAGTTCAGCGATACGCTGAGCCTCGATCTGGGCGACGTCGAGCCGAGCCTGGCCGGGCCCAAGCGACCTCAAGACAGGGTTTCGCTGCGCGAGATGAAGCCGTCGTTCCGGCGCTCGCTGCTCGCGCCGGTGAAGGAGCGCGGGTACGGGATCGCCGATGCCGAGCTGTCGCGGGTCGCCGAGCTGGGCGTGAACGGCGACCGCGTGCGGATCGGCCACGGCGCGGTCGTGATCGCCGCGATCACCTCGTGTACCAACACCTCGAATCCTTCGGTCATGGTGGGGGCGGGATTGCTGGCGCGCCGCGCGGTGGCGCGTGGCCTCAAGGTCAAGCCCTACGTCAAGACCAGCATGGCGCCGGGATCCAAGGTGGTGACCGAATACTTGCGCGCCGCCGGGCTGCTCGCCGATCTCGAAGCGCTCGGCTTCCACGTCGTGGGCTACGGGTGCACCACCTGCATCGCTTCCGGGACGCCGGTGCTCATGTCGGACGGCACGGCCCGCCGGATCGAGGATCTGCCCGAGGCCGGGGGAGCGAGGCTCCTCGGCCCCAGCGTCGAAGGCAGGCTGGTACGGGCGACGCAGGCCGAGACGATGGCCCGCGGAGCGCGGGGATGCGTCTCGGTCGTCCTCCAGGACGGACGCACCCTCACCTGCACGCCCGACCACGAGATCCTGACCGCGGATGGGCGCTGGGTGCGAGCGGACACGCTGGAGCCGGGTCGCGATCGCGTGGTGGTCGGGCTCGAGGCCCCGCTCGACGAGCCCGCCCGCGACGAAATGGGCTTCGTGCTTCGCGCGGGCGGCTCGACCTTCTCGATGGAGACGAGGGAAGAGCGACTCCGCACCTTGGCGTTCGCGCGCTTGCTCGGCCATCTCCTCAGCGACGGCTCGATCAGTGAGAACGGCCAGGGGAGGATGAACGTCGGTCAAGCCATGGACCGTGAATCCGTCCTCGACGACATCGAGCGCATCACCGGCAAGCGTCCGGCCGGCACGCGGTACGACGAACGCAAATGGAGCATCGCGCTGCCGAAGGAGTTGACTGCGGCCGTCTGCGCGTTGCCCGGTGTGCGGGTCGGCCGGCGCATCCACCAGCCCACGTTGCTCCCCTCGCTCGTGTTCGATCCTCGCTGCCCCACCGCGTTCGTGCGGGAGTTCCTCGGGGGACTCTTCGGAGCCGATGGCTGGGCTCCCACGCTCCATCGGCAAGGGGACCGCGATGACGATGCGGTTCTCGAGGCGCCCGCGTATTCGCAAACCGCTCTCCCAGAGCACGCTCCTCGGCTCCATGCGGTGATGGAGGAGGTCGTCGGCCTGTTGCGCCGCTGTGGCGTGACCACCCATGGATCCAAGACGTACGAGTACCCCGGGCGCCGAGCCCACTCCACCTACCCCGCCGCGGCGGACGGCCAGCCACGAGTGGAAGTCCGGCTCGTCTTGCCGGACGGGTTTTCGTTCGTCGAGCGAGTCGGCTATCGCTACTGCGTCGACAAGGCGCTGCGGGCCTCGGCTGCCGCGGTCTACTGGCGGACCGTGAAGCGGATCCACGAGCAGCGCCTGTGGATGTCGGGTCGCCTGGAGGCGCGGCACCAGGAAAACCGTGCCCTGAGCTTCGCCGAGGCGCCCGGGGCGGCGGCGACCGAGCTGCTCGAGCGGGAGACGACGGTGTTACACCATGACTCCCTGCTCGAGGGTCACGATCGATTCTCGCGGCTGCCGCAACCGAGTGCGCGGAAGTTTCAGCCCTTGCACAGGGATTCCTGCGGGTTCCCAGCGCCGCTCGAGATGCTCCGGCAGATCGGCGCCCGTGAATGGTTCGCTCCGCTGGAGCCGAGGGGCGTGGACACGGCGAAACGCTACTGCGTCGAGAAGGAAGCGTTCACGCTCCCCACGCTCGCACTCGAGGTCGTCGATCGGCGCCCCGCCGGGAGGCACGAGGTCTTCGACCTCGCGGTATGCGGGGTCCAAGCCTTCGTCGCCGGCACGGTGGCGGTCCACAACTGCATCGGCAATTCCGGCCCGCTGCCGGAGGACGTGAGCCGTGCGATTGCCGAGAACCGGCTGGTGGCCGCGGCGGTGCTCTCGGGCAACCGCAACTTCGAAGGTCGCATCAATCCTCACACGCGCGCCAACTACCTGGCGTCGCCGCCCCTGGTGATCGCGTATGCGCTCGCCGGAACCGTCGACATCGATTTCGACACCGAGCCGCTCGGCACCGATCGCGACGGCAAGCCGGTCCACCTTCACGAGCTGTGGCCGACCCAGCGAGAGATCGCCGACACCATCGCGCGCGCGCTCGAGCCGGCGATGTTCCAGAAGAGCTACGCCAACGTCTTCGATGGCAACCCACGCTGGAACGCGATCCCCGTGGGGGAGGGCGAGCTGTTCGAGTGGAGCGAGGAGTCCACGTACATCCACGAGCCGCCGTTCTTCCAGGGCCTGACGCTGGATCCGGCGCCCTTGACCGACATCCGCGGGGCGCGGGTGCTGGTGGCGGTGGGCGACTCGGTCACCACGGACCACATCTCGCCGGCCGGCGACATCGCCGAGGACAGCCCGGCGGGACGCTGGCTCAAGGCGCGCGGCGTGCAGAAGAAGGACTTCAACTCCTACGGGTCGCGGCGCGGCAATGATCTGGTGATGGTGCGCGGCACGTTCGCGAACATTCGCCTCAAGAACCTGCTGGTGCCGGGCTCGGAGGGAAACGTCACCACGTACTTCCCGACCTGCGAAACGATGAGCGTGTTCGACGCCTCCGAGCGCTATCACGCGAGCGGGACGCCGCTGTTGGTCCTCGCGGGTAAGGAATACGGCACCGGCTCGTCGCGAGACTGGGCGGCCAAGGGCACGCTGCTCCTCGGAGTGCGCGCCGTGCTGGCCGAATCGTACGAGCGCATCCACCGCTCGAACTTGGTCGGGATGGGAGTGCTGCCGCTCCAGTACGAGGCCGGCCAGAGCGCCGAAGGCCTGGGGCTCTCGGGCCGCGAGAGCTTCGACATCACCGGGCTCGCGGCCGGACTTTCACCGCGCCAGCGCGTGACCGTCGAGGCGCGGCGGGACGACGGCTCGGTGCTCACCTTCCAGGCGTTGGCGCGACTGGACACGCCGGTCGAGGTGGACTACTTCCGCAACGGTGGGATTCTCCAAACCGTGCTGCGCAGCCTGGTGAAGCGGTAGAACCCGCTCCGACGGCCCTGGAAGAGGGAGGGTCGCGGAAGTTCATTGCTCGCGAGCCCGCGACGCCGTAGTCTGCGGCGTCGCTTCGTTGCGTCGTGGTCCTGCCAAGGAGGGGTCCCATGTCCGCAGCGTACCGCCCGTCGCAGGGCCGCCGTCGCTTCGTCCAACTCCTGGGCTGGGCGAGCGTGCTCGCGGCCGCACCCGGCCCGACCCTCGCCGCCGCCGCGCGAGCCCGGAGCGAGTCCGCGAAGCCACGCCTCAAGCCTCCGACCCCCGCGGCCGCCGCACTCGAGAAGAACGAGATCTCGCAGGATGCGCGCGCGCTCGCGGCGGTGCTCAAGCGGCGTTACGGCGAGCACTGGAGCGCGGACCAGCTCCGTTCCGTGGCGACTGGCCTCGACGACGATCACAAGGCCGCGGCCCGGCTCGGCGAAGTGAAGCTCGCGAACAGCGAGGAGCCGGACTTCACCTTCAACGCCTGAGCCCTAGGCGATGCCGGACGTCGCCCCGTTCTTGCCGGTGCGCGAGCTATCTGCCCGCATCCGCCGCGGCTCGCTCTCTCCGGTCGCGCTGGCCGAAGAATGCCTCGACCGGCTCGAGCGCTTGGGGCCGCGCACCCACGCGGTGATCACCCTGATGCGCGAGAGCGGCCTTGCCGATGCGCGGAGCGCCGAGCGTGAGATCCGGGCGGGGCGGTGGCGCGGGCCGTTGCACGGGATCTCCTACGGCGCCAAGGATCTGCTGGCCACCAAGGGCGTGCCCACCACCTGGGGCGCGGAGCCGTATCGCAATCAAGTCTTCGACTACGACGCCACCGTGATCACGCGCCTGCGCGAAGCAGGGGCGGTGTTGGTGGCCAAGCTGGCCATGGTGGAGCTGGCCGGAGGCTTGGGCTACGACCATGCCGACGCGTCGTTCACGGGGCCCGGGCTCACCCCCTGGAACCCGGGGTTCTGGAGCGGCGGCTCCTCGAGCGGGCCGGGGGCGTCGGTCGCCGCCGGCCTGGTGCCGTTCGCCATCGGCTCGGAGACCTCGGGCTCGATCCTCACCCCTTCGGCCTTCTGCGGCGTCACGGGCTTGAGGCCTACCTACGGCCTGGTGAGCCGTCATGGGGCCATGGCCCTGAGCTGGACCCTCGACAAGCTCGGGCCGATGACGCGTACCGCGGACGACGCCGCGCTGGTGCTGGCGACGATCGCAGGCAAGGACCCACGCGACGAGAGCACCGTCGACCGAGGGTTTCGCTACACGGCACCGGCCCGGCTGGCGCGGCGCCCGCGCCTCGCAGTGCCTGCGGGCTGCACCGAGAAGGTGCAACCCGAGGTGCGCGAGAGCTTCGAGCGCGCGCTCGGCGCGCTGGGCTCCTTTGCCGAGATCGCGCGCGACGTCGCGTGGCCGGACTTCCCCTGGGGGGCGGCGGTAGGCGCGATCGTGAGCGCCGACGGAGCTTCGGCCTTCCGGGAGCTGATCGAGTCGGGGAACGTAGCCAAGCTGCGATGCCCGGCCGACCGGATCGGCGGCTATCCCGCGATGTTGTTGCCGGCGGTGGACTACTTGCAGGCGATGCGGCTGCGCCGTCCGATGAAGCGGGCGTTGGCCCAATTGTTCGAGCGCTACGATGCGTTCGTGTCGCCGACGCGGTCGAGCGTGGCGTACCCGGCGGATCGAGCGTTCGACCAGGCCTATCCGGGCGTGAGCGGCGGCCCGGCGCTGATTCCAGCGGGCAACCTGTGCGGTCTGCCCGCGCTCTGCATGCCGAACGGTTTCGGCCAGAACGGGCTTCCGACGTCGCTCGCGCTCCTAGGCCCGGCGTTCTCCGAACGGCACCTGGTCGACATCGGCAGCGCCTTCCAGGGGGCGACCGACTGGCACGCCAAGCGGCCCCCGGAGGCTTGAGGTCGTTCCCTTCTCACTCGCGGAGGAATCGTCATGAATCGCAGCCACGTGGCGCGCGTCGTGATCGCTTGCTCACTCCTGGTCTTGCTCGGCTGCGGCGACATGATCCAGACGATCATGAGGAGTCCCGAGTCCCAAGCCAAGGTGATGGACCTGATCGGAGGCGATGCGGAGATGGCGGGCCGCATGACCGACAAGCTGCTGAGCGCCGAGGGCTCGCGCCGGGCGCTGATCGACCACCTGATGGGGAACGGCGAGGCGATGCAAACCCTGATGGCGCGGGTGGCGCGCGATCCGACCGCGCTCGACGCCGTGATCGGCCTCGCCGTCCAGGACTCGACCATGCGCGAGCACGTGATGACGCTCTTCAAGGGCATGCAGATGGCGCGCCAGGCGCGGCCGTAGGAGTCCTAGTTAGCACCCACCGAGCAGCGAACGCGGGCGATCTTGGGCTGTTACGACATCGTTCCGAGGCAGACCTCAGCATGCCGCACTGCCTGTGCGGTCGGTCCTCCGGTCATCGCGGGGTCCTCCTTGGACCCCGCGATACCGCAGTCGGACCATCCTTGGGGTGAGCGGACAGAT
>VBOY01000160.1 GCA_005893295.1 Candidatus Eiseniibacteriota bacterium
CGGGGCATCGCTTTCGATGGAGTGAACATCTGGGTGACGAACCAGGCCGACAATACGGTCACCAAGCTGCGAGCGAGCGACGGGTCCGTGAAGGGAACCTTTGCAGTCGGGTCCGAGCCATTCGGCGTCGCCTTCGACGGAGTGAACACGTGGGTGGCGAACACCGCGAGCAACACGGCTTCCAAACTATAACTTCCCCCGCGCACACCTGATCGATACAGAAGGGCGGAGCCTGACCTCAGGCTCCGCCTTTGTCTGTGTGTGCGCCGGGCACGGCGCGCAGCGCCGGGACCGGCGCTGTCAACCGGGAGGCGAAAGCCGACCGGGAAGTGACCAGGAGGTGAAAGTCCTCTGGGAGCCCAGGTGACGGGTATCCCTAGCCGAACGGCAACCGCGTCGTCGTGAGGCGTCGTGGGAAGGAAGCCGCAGGCAAAACCCCGGCCCGAGGAACACGAACCGCATAGGAGGCGTCAACCCGGTGGACGAGGGGGCGTAAAGACCCGAAGTCCGCAGTCACCCGGACCGGGCGGGCGTATATGCGGCGGGTGGATGGGGCGAAGGTCACGCGTCTTACCCCGGGAGACCTGCCCGCTGGCCTCAAGGCTGGCGGCTCCGAGAGGAGCGGCGACGGTGGGCAGGAGTCAGCCGAGGCCGTAGTAGCCGCCTGCGCACGGCGGCGAAGGGCCGAACATGAGGAGCCGAACCGGCACGAGGCGTTCGATGTCCGAAGAAGACGCAGCCAAGAAGGCTGAGATGCCCGAGCGACCCCGGAAAGTAGGCGGCGGAACCGCCGAGGATACGGGCTTTGAGCGTCAAGCGGACACGGCACACCGAGAGAATGCTGGTGACGAGACTTCGCGGCTCATGGAGGAGGTGCTGCGCCGGGAAAACGTTCTGGCAGCATACAAGCGCGTGGTGCGAAACGGCGGGGCCGCCGGAGTCGACGGGATGACCGTGGACAAGCTGATGGCCCACTGCCGTGAGCACTGGGCGCGGATCCGGGAGGAGCTGCTCAGCGGCCGCTACAAGCCCCAGCCCGTGCGGCGGGTCGAGATCCCGAAGCCGGATGGAAAGGGGACGCGGATGCTGGGCATCCCGACGGTGATCGACCGGATGATCCAGCAAGCTCTCTTGCAGGTTCTGCAACCCATCTTCGACCCAACCTTCTCGGATGCGAGCTACGGCTTCCGTCCAGGACGGGGTGCTCACGGGGCAGTCCAGCGCGCCCGCGAGCACATGGCGGCGGGTCATCGGTGGGTCGTAGACCTGGACCTGGCAAAATTCTTCGACCGCGTCAACCACGACGTGCTCATGTCACGGGTGGCGAGGCGGGTGAAGGACAAGCGGGTTCTGCTCCTGATCCGACGCTACTTACAGGCCGGGATCATGGAGGGAGGGCTGGTGTCGCCCCGTGTGGAGGGGACACCGCAAGGTGGACCTCTCTCACCGCTTCTCAGCAACATCCTGCTCGATGATCTTGACAGGGAGTTGGAGAAGCGGGGGCACCGGTTCGTCCGTTACGCCGATGACGCCAATGTGTACGTGCGCTCAAAGGCGGCGGGGGAGCGGGTGATGGCATCGCTGGAGCGCTTTCTTGTTAAGCGGCTCCGGCTGCAGGTCAACCGCGACAAGAGTGCGGTCGCGCGGCCCTGGGCCAGGAAATTCCTGGGGTATAGCGTGACGGTCGATCGGAGACCGAAGCTGAAGGTGGCCCCGCAGTCGATCCAACGGCTGAAGGCCAAGCTTCTGGTCGTCTTCCGAAGCGGGCGAGGAAAGAATCTCGGCCGCGTCATCCGGGATACTCGCCCCGTGATCCGGGGCTGGGTGGCATACTTCCGATTGAGCGAGGTCAAGGCAGGCTTCGAGGCTCTGGACGAGTGGCTACGGCGGAAACTGCGCTGCATCCTATGGCGCCAGTGGAAGCGGCCGCGGACCCGCGCCAAGAAGCTCCGCCAGATGGGTCTGGAGCCGGAGCGAGCCTGGATCTCGGCCTACAACGGCCACGGTCCATGGTGGAACGCCGGCGCCAGTCACATGAACCAGGCGGTGCCAACCCGCATGCTGCGTAGGATGGGTCTCCTGAGCTTCCTCGATGAGCACCGGAGGCTCGCGTGCGTCTCGTGAACCGCCGGATGCCGACCGGCACGTCCGGTGGTGTGGGAGGCGGGAGCGGGTAACCGCCCCGCCTACCCGATGTTCCTCCCTGATTCCGGCCCCTTTCACCTCCCCTTGGCATCAAAAGCTCACCCTCAGACCGAGGCGGAAGGAGGTCGGGGACGTGCGCAGGATCGGCTTCTTGTAGTTCGGATTCACGGGTGTGGGGCTCGAGTTGTCCGCCTCCACGAAGCCCCAGCGCTCGTCGAGCAGGATCGGGCGCTGGGCATCGAGAATATTGAAGATATCGAGCAGGAAGTTCAGGTTGGCGCGGCCGGCGGGAAGCGGGTAGCCGAGATGCAGGTCGGCTTCGTAGTTCGAGGGCGTGCGCCCCTCGGCGCCGCGCCGTGTCAGGAAGAATTCGTAGCGCGAGTAAGCATCGGAGAAGCCGTAGCGCGTGAGAGGGGTCCCGGTCCGGTAGTAAGCCGACAGGCCCACGGAGAGCTTCCACGGCGAGAACCAGACGCCGGAGGCCTTGAACTGGTGGCGGCGGTCGTTGGACAGGTCGCCGCGGTTTGTGGTCCGTGACAGGTCGCGTCCGTTCGTGAAGAAGTCGTAGTAGTCGTACGCGGCCGAGATGTTGGGATCGGCGCCGACATTGGTGAACGGCCCGTACTCCCCGTCGTAGTTCCCCTCGATCTTCGAGTAGACATAGGAAGCGATGCCTTGCCAGTTGTGCGACAGTCGCTTGGTGGCGTCGATCTGGAGCCCGCGGTAGATCCTCACTGGCCTCGGGGCGGGGAACTTGGTCATGTAGTCCAGGGCGAAGACCTCCTTCATGATCCCCCTGCCGGGGTTCCCGATGCAGTATGTCCCGTCATTGATGCAGAGGAAGTCCTCGATGACGTTCTGGTAGTCGCGATAGATCCCCTTGATTCCCAGGGCGACCTCCGGAAGAACCTCCCGCTCGCCGCCGAGAATGATCTCCCGGATGTACTGGCCGCGAATGTGCGGGTCGGACGGCTCGGTGAACCCGCCGAGAATCGCCGAGCTGGGGCCGAGATCGCTTTCGGCGCTGGCGTCCGGATGGGTGTCGGTCCGGCTGTAGTTGATGATTCTCGGCTGCCGCTCGA
>VBOY01000162.1 GCA_005893295.1 Candidatus Eiseniibacteriota bacterium
CCGCATGATCGAACCCTAGCATGGCATCGGCGCCCAACGCTCGTGGGCTGCCGGATTCCGGCGGAATGGCGCTCGTGGGACGCATCGACTATCTCGCGACCGTGGGGCGCGCGTCGGTACGCGACACCTGAATCGGCGTCGACGCCGCCGTTCTCGGGGGCTCTGGCACGAGTGTTCCCGTCCGTGCTTGCCGCAGAAGCATGTCGAGCGCTGTCGTCTGCTTGCGCAGGCGCGCAAGGAGTGGATCCAGCATGGGATACCGGTTGTCCCGCCTCCAGAGCTCCTCGTAACGGTCAACCAAGTTGAGAGATGAGTCCCGGAGGGCGATGATCGACGTTATCCGAAGCCGTTGCTCGGCCGGGCTCAACCTAGCCCCCTCGCTTGCCGAGCCCCTGGCGAGGTCCTCCATGACGAGTTCGCGTCGGGCCGCGTATTGGAACCGGGCGGCCGTATGGTCGAGAACGTCGAGGCGAGCTTGACCGAAGCGAACCGTGGGAAGGGCATCCGCGATGAGTCGACGGGCTTCCGTCATATCCCGCTCCAGAAGCGCCATCCGCTCCAGCCATGGGGCCGTGTGGGTGCGCACTCGCGGCTCCCAATGAAACACGCGCTGGCTTGGCCCGAACGAGAACGTCTGCCATCCGACCAGGTGCTCGGCCCGCGCCAGGGCAGGACTACGGCTACCGTATTCCGATGAGCCAAATCGGCTCAGGAAGCTCGTCGGGGGGATCGCCGTCCAGGTGCATTCCGCCGCGTAGGCGTATCCTGCCCAGTTCGCACGGTGCAGGCTCTCCGCACCGCCATCTCCCCATGAGGCCACCACGAGCCCCGAGGCCCCCGAGGTCTTGGCGGCGCGACCAAGGTGGGCAATGTTCGGGAACGCGCGGCTGTAATCGGGGTAGATCGCGTACCAGTTCCACAGTCCGGGACTGGCAAACACTGTCTTGAATCCCGCCTCTTTCAGACGCTCTAGGCTCGCTCCGGAGTCCGATGGGTCGTAATGCCAATCCACGACGGCCACGCTCTTCGGCATCGCCGACATCGCCTGTGGATCCTTGAGGAGAACGTCGCCGAAGATGACTGGCTGGCGACGCTGGACCTCCTGCACATGCTTGGCTAGAGCGCACAGGTAGTCTGCATAGACTGCCCCGAAACCACGACGGGCAACCGCCGCTCGGCTGGTCCCGTTGCCGACGTCCGACGGCTCGTCTCCGCCAAGATGGAGGAATGGTGAGGGCGTCGCGGCCGCGATCTCATCGAGCAGTTCGGTCACACGCGCCCGGGTCTCGGGGAGTACGGGGGAAAAACACGTCGGCGGGGCCGCCTCCTCGTTAGGATCCTTGACCCCGCAAGCCTGGGCGGCCGCCGGCAACAAGGTCCACAGCGCCCGCTGCACCCACGCGTTGAAACCATCGGGCCTCTGCTGCTCCGCGTAACGGCCAAAATCCGGCCGAGCGAGCAGACGCTCTTGGTGACCCAGCGTCTGAAACATGGGCATGACGGTGATGTGCCGTCGGCGTGCTTCATTCACGATCGTGCGCAGTTCGCTCGGCGTCAGGGCGCCCCGGTCGGCGCCAACTTCGGGCGCCGACCAGAACCGCGCCATGTCTTCGATGTAGAGGCAGTAAAGATTCATCTTGTAGAAACCAAGGTGCTCCAGAGTCGCCCGGAAGTCGGCCAGCGTCGAGGCTTGTCCCCTGCTGATGTCATCCGATGCGCCGCGCCAGGCGAGGCTGGGCCAGTCGCGGATGGCTACACAGGGAATGCTGTTGGCGAGAGATCCGCGCAGGATTTGGCGCAACGTCTGAACCCCATAAAAACGGCCCGTCGCCGTTGGGGCAGCGACGATGATGCTGTCCGCCTCCACGCGCAGTTCATAACCCTGTTCTTCCAGCAGCGGGATCCCAGCGCCAAAGGGGCCGCGCGGGCGGATGACTATCGTTTGGGCCGTCCGGCCTGATTTGCCGGCCCGCCACGCCCAACCCCGGATTCGGCGGACATCGGCCAGCAGCTCGTCGACGCCGATCGACTCGGGCGGGTCGGTCACGACCCCGACGGCCCATGATCCATCGATTCGAGCTGTGCCCACCAACCGTTCGACGTGCTGCGGATACGGAACGAGGGAGAGCGTGACATCGGTGGCATGGGAAAGACCAGCCCCCACGAGGCCAGAGGCTACAATGAGAACGACGGCTCCACGGGCCGGACCGATCACATGCGCAGCGTCTAGTTGGTCGACATGCTCGCCAGGATGCGCGGGGTCACGAAGATGATCAGCTCGCGGTTCTGCCGCACGTTGGTGTTGGATCGGAACAAGAATCCCAGCAGCGGAATGTCCTTCAGGAACGGCACGCCACGCCGCACCATCGAGTCGTTGGTGCGGATCAGGCCGCCGATCACCGCCGTCTGACCGTCGTCCACCATCACGCGCGTGTCAGCTTCTGCCGTGTTGATGATGACGCCCCCCTGCACCGTGCTCTGGGTGGACAGGTCGCTCACCTCCGGGTGGAGGTCCATGATGACCTTCTTGTCCTCGGTCAGGTGCGGGGTGACCTTGAGCTGGATGCCGATCGTCTGGAGCTGGGACACCGGATTCCCGGCCACGTCCTGGACGATGAGCGGGATCTTCTGCCCCACCACGATCTTCGCCTCGCGATTGTCCACGGTGGTGATGCGCGGGTTCGAGATGATGTTCGCCTTGCGGTTCTGCTCCAGCATGTCGAGTCGCGCCGCCAGGCTTCCCCAATTCTTGATGAGTCGAGCGGTCAGCGACTGCTCCGGGTCGTTGCCGGGCTGCAGAGGAACCGGACTGGTCAGGGGATCCAGGTTCTCCTCGCCGACGTTCCAGTCGATGCCGATGTCGCGCAGCGCTTCGGCGTCGACGTCCATCAGCTTCGCGGTGATCTCGATCTGCGGCGTCGTCGCGTCGAGCGAGAGCGCCATCTTCTCGACCGAGTCCACGACGTTGGCCAAGTCCGTGATGATGAGCGAGTTCGTGCGGCGGTCGACCTGGATGTTGCCGCGACGGGTCAACGAGGCGGCCAGCGAACCCGAGAGCTCGCTCGCGTTCGCATAGTTGAGCTTGACGACCCGAGTCTCGAGAGGAGCCAGGTCCACCTGCTTGGCGCGGGCGGTCTCGCGGTCCACCGCCTCGGCTTGCAGCCTGGACGCATCGTCGACGCGGATGATGCCGCCTTCCTCGACGTAGTCGAGGCCGTTGCTTCGCAAGATCGTGCGCAGCGCCTCCTGCCAGCCGACGTTTCGCAGCGACGCCTTCACGGTGCCCTTGACGCCGCCGGCGACAACGATGTTGCGGCCGCTGAACTCGGCAATTGCCTTGACGACCGTGCGGATGTCCGCGCCTTCCACGTCGATCGTGAACGTGCCCTCGCCGGTGCGCACCATGCCGACTTGCTTCATGGAGGTGGACTGCTGGGCGATCGCCGGGGCGGCGAGCAGCACCACGAGGCAGGTGCCGACCGTCAACGTGAGGCCCTGAAGGGCCCTAACGATTCGCATTCGACTTTTCTCCCTTCCGCGTCAGAGGAATCGAGACCGACTGCGACTGACCATCCGCGGTGATGTTCACGATCATCGCGTCTCGCTTCAGGGCCTCGACGTAGCCGTTCATCACCTTGTCGCCCTGACGCAGCACATGGCTGTTGCCGAGAACGTCTTCCACCAGTGCGAACCGGTCCGTATCACCCCACACGATTCCCACCACCTTGATCCCGCCGACGTCTGGCGGAGCGTTGCCGCCCACGTCGGCACCCACGTATTCACCCTCGACCAACGACTGGAACGGATCGCGTCGTCCGAGGGCGTTGTACTGATAGCTCACGTGCTCGTCGAGCGGGGCCGGCACCTGGAGGGCCATCGGCCGCGCGGCCACGCCGGCCAGAGGCTTGTCTTCGGCATCCAGATCCTTCCCTCCGGGCTTCGCCTTGGACGATCTCTTGGACTTGGCGCCGCTCGACTTCGCAAGGCTCGCCGCCGGCTTGGAGGAGGCAGCCGCGACAGAAGACTGGGCCGGACCCTTGCCAGCCGCGAGGGGGGCGAGTGTCGCGGGGGCGAGGTTCTTCACCGCCGGGCCTGAGGATTTGATCGAGCGTGCCGTTGCCAACGGTGCCGGCGGTTTCGCGCCAACCGGGGGCTTCGCGCCCGGCACGGGCTTGGCGCCCGAGGGGATCGCCACGGCGGTCGCCGGTTTCACGACCGGTCTCACGGGTTTGAACAGCGGCGTGGCCTTCGCGACCGCGGCTTGGCCGGCCGGAGCCTTGGCTTGCGCGCTCGACTTGGTCGCAGGCGTTGTCGCCATCGCCATCGTCGGCTTGGCCACTGGGCTCACGGATCTGGTCGCCGAAGGAGCGGGTTTGACTGCCGTGCTCGTTCGCGCGATCGGAGCCGGTCCCGCCGGAGCGTGCACTGTCGACTTGGTTGCAGGCGTTGTCGCCATCGCCGTCGTCGATTTGGCCACCGGGCTCACGGATCTGGTCGCCGAAGGAGTGGGTTTGACCGCGGTGCTCGTCCCCGCGATCGGAGCTGGTCCCGCCGGAGCGTGGACTGTCGATTTGGTTGCCTGGGTCGCGGCCGTTGCCGTCGCGGGCTTGACCGTCGCGCTCGGAGTCTTGGTCGCCACCGGCGCTGGCTTTGCTCCTGTGGTCGGCGTGGGCCTAACCGTCGCGCTCGGCGCCTTCGCCGCCATAGGCGCGGGCTTCGCCACTGTCGTCGTCTTGGCGACGGAAGGCTGGCCCACGGGAGCCTTTGCGGGCGCCACGGCCTTGGTCACCGAAGTCGTCTTGGACGCCGGCGCCGGTTTCGCCGCCGTCGACTGGACATTCGGCCGCATCGCTCCCGCCCGGGCCGCGTCGGTCTGGGTGGGATTGCGCGGCACTTCCTTGGGTCTCACCGGGGCCTTGCGTGGCGTCTGCGGCGCCACCGCCGGGACCGCGGTCGGCTTCGCCTGCGTCTTGGCGCCCGCCGTCGCAGCCTTGGCCGGCTCGGCGGCGCCCTTGGTTCCCGCCGGATGCTTGATAGACGAGGTCGTCTTGGTCCCCGCCGTGGGCTTGTGCGCGCTCTTGCCGGGCTTCGGAGCGGCGGAAGCGGT
>VBOY01000163.1 GCA_005893295.1 Candidatus Eiseniibacteriota bacterium
CGAGGCCTGCCAGCAGTGTGGCCCGGGTCACGCCCCCCAGCCAGGGATGGACGCTCGGGGCGCGCCCGACGCTAGGATTCCTTGCCGACATGGCTGGCGTCTCCCTTCGGTTCGGTCTTGGCGGGGGCGGCCTGTGCGGCTGGCGTCGCGGGTGCCGGCGCGCTTCCGCTGTTCAAACTGTAAGCGGATGCGACGAGCGAGGCCTTCGCGGGCTGGGTCGGCTCGCCGTTCGCATTGACCTCCAGCTTGATCGACGTCACCGTCACGATGCGGCGCATGTTGGCCAGCTCCGACAGGAACGACCCCACCGCGTGGTAGCCCCCGTTCACCGTGATCTCCACGGGCATCTCGGTGTAGTAGGCGTCCGGCTTGATCGCGCGCGGCTTGAACAGCACGAACTGCACGCCGGTCTGCTGTCCCGCCAGGGTGATCTTGCGCAGCA
>VBOY01000161.1 GCA_005893295.1 Candidatus Eiseniibacteriota bacterium
CGACGTCGTCCTGTGCGCTTCCGTCCACGGCGCCACCCGCACCGGTGAAGTCGGACATCGCGGCGATGCGGCCTTTCAGATCCGGATGCGCTGCGTCGATGCCGGTGTCGACGATCGCGACGCGGATGCCTTTGCCGTCGAACCCCGCCTTCCAGACCGATGGCACGTGGAGGAAGGGGACGCTCTCATTGAGCATGGTCTGCACCGGGAGCGGCGGTCGCGCGACGATGCCGAGCGCCGCGAGCGCCTCGACGAGCGCGGCCTGCTGGTCGGCCGGGACGTCGAGGACGACGATGTGCGCACGCTGGTTGGTCTGGCGGACGGTCGCGCCGTGGCGGCGGAGCAGGTCGGCGGGGATGCCGGCCGCTACGGCCTCGGCCTCCGCGTGCGCGGCGTCTTCGTCCGGCAGCACCGACGTGCCGACCGCTCGCGGCGGTTCGACCATGAGGCGCGTTCGGAGCGCTTCGGGTGCCGGTGCGACCTTCGTCCGCAGCACGTCGCCAAGACAATGCCAGCGGCGTCAAGCCGAGCGCCAGCGGATCGCGAGCGCCATGAGCAGCGACGTGAGCATCGGCACGACCACGGACAGCGATTCGCTGCCGCGGAACGGCCAGAGCAGCGTGCAGATCCAAAGGAGCGGTCCCGCCACGAACAGCGTTCCGTAGGTGAGGACGCGGCGCCGGAGCGCGTCCGCCTCTGTCGCGTAGGCGAACGTCAGGGACCAGGGGATCGTGAGGACGATGAACGCCTGGCTCCAGGAATACGGGGCGATGACCAGCGACAGCGCGTTCGCGAGGCTGAGGGCCCCGACGTCGTCGATCGGACGGCGACGCACGAGCAGCACGACGGCGCCGACGAGCAGCACGATGACCGCGACCGCCGCCGGCCACGATCCGTATGGCGACATGAGATTCCAGATCGTCGCGCGGTTCTCGATCGCTCCGCTCAGCTCGACCGTTCCCTTCACGAACTCGCCGGTCCAGCCCGGGCGCAGGAGCTGCGTCACGGCCAAGAGCGCGAGACCGCTCGCCGCCGCCGCGCCGAGAAAGCGCCAGCGCCGCTGGAGCACCGCGAGCACGAGCGCCGCGGCGGCAAATCCGATCGCGACCTGAGGCTTGATCGAAAGCGCCGCGGTCGCGATGCCGCCCGCTACCCGGTCACGCCGTAGCCCGAGCATCGCGCCGGCGGTCAGCGCGAACGTGAACGACGCGAACTGCCCCTCCGCCATGTTGAGCAGGAACGGCTCGGTCAGGATCGCCAGCACCGCCACGATCAGCCACGAGACGCGTCGCGTTCCGACGATCTGCCAGGTCCAGCCGATGCCCAGTGCCATCGCGAGCACGCTGAGCGCGATCCACGCCGACGACGCTGCCTCCAACGAGAGCGCGCCGAACGGCGCGAGAGCAAGGGCGGTCCACGGGGGATACGAGAGGCGCACCCCGCAGCGCTCGTTCGCCTTGGCGAGCGTCGGTCCGACTTCGGCGATGGCCGGAACGAACTGCGCCGCGTCGTACGGATCGCCGCCGGTCGCGACGATCCGGCCGGAGATGTAGAAGCAGTGGAAGTCACGACCCTCGTACCAGCTGTCCGCGGACGCGCCGAAGACGCCGACGAGCGCCGACAGCGCGACCAGCAGGACCGCGCGCCCGGCCCACGCGCGCACGGCGTTCACCGCTTCTTCGCGACGGCGTAGACGCTCTGCCCGACCGGTAGCGAGAGCACGCGCTCGACGCGCAGCTGGACCGGCAGGATCACGCGATCGAAGAAGCGGACGAGGCCGCGCGACTGCTCGGTACGGCCGAGGACACGGAAGCGCCACAGCCAGCCGAGGAAGCCGGTGAGGTTGTAGTAGCGGAGCGCGGTCACGGTGAAGCCCGCGCCCTCGAGCAGCTGCCTGAGGCTGCCGGTGGTGTAGCGGCGGTAGTGGCCGAGCCTCCGATCGAGATCGCTCATGAGCAGACCGAACGCGGGAACGAAGATGACGAGGGTGCCGTCCATACGCAGTTCGCTGCGCGCCTTTCGGATCGCAGCCCGATCGT
>VBOY01000095.1 GCA_005893295.1 Candidatus Eiseniibacteriota bacterium
GGGCTTCGAGTACCGAGAGCCCGAGACCCCACTCGCGCTGCGCTTCGGGGTCGCCTTGGAGAGCCAGTCACGCGTGCCTGAGTCGCGCGCCGGTCTGGTGGGGCTCGGAGTCGCGTACGATTGGGACGGCACCTGGGTCGAGGTCGGCGCGCTGCATCGCAGCGTCGAGCGCGCGAGGTCGCCTAAGTCTTCGGACGATCGGGTGGGCGCCTCGCTCAAGGGGAGTTTCTGATTCGTTCTATCGAATCACGATGACCCGGTGAGTGCCGATGGCTCGTCCGGTACGGAGATGAAGCAGGTAGAGTCCCACGGGAAGACCGCGGGCATCCCACGGTGCGAGAGTGGCGGAACTGGCAGACGCGCTGGACTTAGGATCCAGTGGGGAAACTCGTGGGGGTTCGAATCCCCCCTCTCGCATTCCCGCTTCTCGGCAATTGCTTGCGCGTTTCCGCGCACTCCGGCTGGCCGCGCTTGGGCCCAGTGCGCGCCGATCGTGTCTGATGGCGCAAGCTCCCAGGCATGACGTCGCGGCCCGGCACGTGTCGGACTCTTACCGCGAGAGCTGTCTCCACGTGTTCCGTGGACTGCGCCGCGTCCATGATCCGAAACGGACCGCGAGCTCCCGGGAGTGCAGACGCTGTCGCGATGTGAGCGCGCCGAGACGCGCCGAGCGCGGATCAAACCGCCGCATGCGATTCGTGCGGACTTGCCGCGCGATGGTATGCTGTAGCGTTCGTGTGAACGTTCCCAGTGTGCCGTAGGGTCCTCACGTCAACGATCGATCGCGGAGCAAAGGTAGAATGAAATGGTCGGTGCGCCCGACGGGCGCGTGGCAGCACACCCTGGAGATCGAGGTGCCGGCGGAGGACGTCGAGCACCGGCTGGACCATGCCGCGCGCGGGGTCCAGCGCCGTGCCGTCCTGCCCGGGTTCCGGCGCGGGCATGCTCCGCTCGACCTGGTGCGCCAGAACTTCGCGGAGCGGCTCGAGCAGGAGTTGGTCGAGGACTTCGTTCCCGAGCTGACCGGCGAGGCGATCGAGGCTGCCCATTTGAGCCCGGTGGTGCCGCCCCTGGTGCGCAACCTCAAGTTCACTCCCGGCCAGCCGTTGCGCTTCGAGGCGGTGGTGGATGTCCGCCCCGAGATCGAGGCGCGGGACTATCGGGGGATCCCGGTGCGGCGCGAGACGAGGCCCGTGAAGGACGCGGCGGTGGACGAGATGCTCGAGCGTTTGCGCGAGGAATCGGCCGTGTTCGCCGACTTGACGCGCCCGGCCGAGCGGGGCGATGTCCTGATCGTGGATTCGGTGCGGCTTGACGCCAACGGGCGGCGGCTGCCGAGCAGCCGGGCCAAGAACCTGAGGCTCGAGCTCGGGGCTCCCGACCTGCTCCCGGAGCTGGAGAGCGGCTTGATGGGGGCCGAGACGAACCAGGAACGCACGATCGAGGTGAGCTACCCCGCCGACTACCGGGTGCCCGAGCTCGCCGGTACGCGGGCGCGCTACCTGGTGCGGGTGCGCAAAATCCAGGAGAAGAAGCTGCGGCCTTTGGACGATAACTTCGCGCGAGAGGTCTTTCAGCTCTCCTCGCTCGACGATTTGCGCTCGCGGGTGCGGGCGAACCTCGAAGCGGACGAGCGGGCGCGCGTGCAACGTGAAGTGGAACGAGCGATTACCGATGAGTTGGTGCGGTTGAACCCAGTCGACTTGCCGGAACGCTTGGTGCAGTGGATGCTCGAACGAGTGATGCGCGAGGCGGTCGGCGACCGACCGATTCAGGAATCGCTGCGATCTGAGCTGGAGCAGCGCTACCGTCCGGGCGTCGAGCGATCGCTCAAGCGGGAGGTGCTGCTGGAGTCGGTGGCCCGCCGGGAGAAGCTCGAGGTCGGCGAAGCGGAGGTGGCGGCGGAAATCGACCGGATGGCGGAAGCCGAGCCGCGCCACGCGGCGCGGGTGCGGGCCCGCTATCAGTCGGCCGAGCGAAGGCGAGCGCTGCAGGAGTCGCTGCTCGAGCGCAAGGCGCTCGAGTGGTTGATCCGGGCGGCGGACATCGAGGAGCATGTCGCGGGGGAGCGCCAGCTGGTGATCCCCGCGGCGCGTTAACGAAGCGGTTCCGTCCCACTGGGAGGAGTTGGCACCATGGGTCTCGTCCCCATCGTGGTGGAGCAGACAGGGCGGGGTGAGCGCGCCTACGACATCTATTCGCGTCTCCTCAAGGACCGCATCATCTTCATTGGCACGCCAATCGACGACATGGTGGCGAACCTGGTGATCGCCCAGATGATCTTTCTGGAGGGCGAGGACCCGGATCGCGACATCAACCTCTATATCCACAGCCCCGGCGGGCTGGTCACGGCGGGACTGGCGATCTACGACACGATGCAATTCGTCAAGCCGGACGTGGCGACGCTGTGCATGGGGCAGGCGGCCAGCATGGCCGCGGTCCTGCTCGCCGCGGGGGCGAAGGGCAAGCGCTCGACCCTGCCCAATTCGCGGATCATGATCCATCAGCCGCTCGGCGGCACTCAGGGGCAGACCACCGACATCGAGATCTACACCAAGGAAATGATCAAGATGCGCGAACAGCTCAACGGCATCCTTGCCAAACACACCGGGCAGCCCATGGACGCCATCGTGCGGGACACGGACCGCAATTATTTCATGTCCGCCGACGAGTCGAAGACGTACGGTATTGTGGATGAAATCATCGACAAGCGCCGCTAGGCGGAGACAACCATGAAGAAGCGCATCGCCACGCCGCACCCGATCCGATGCTCGTTCTGTGGCCGTGGCCAGGACGAGGTCGCCCGCCTCGTCTCCGGCCCGTCCGTCTACATCTGCAGCGAGTGCGTCAAGCTCTGCAACGACATCCTCGAGGGCGAGTTGGAGCGCGAGCAGCCATCGGCTGCCGGACAGCTCCCCAAGCCGGCCGAGATCAAGCGCATCCTCGACGACTACGTGGTCTCCCAGAACCGCGCCAAGAAGACGCTGGCGGTCGCGGTCTACAACCACTACAAGCGCATCTACTCGCCGCCGCCCCCGGGCGAGGTCGAGCTCGAGAAGTCGAACATCCTCCTGATCGGCCCCACCGGGACCGGCAAGACCCTGCTCACCCGCACCCTGGCGCGCTTCCTCAAGGTGCCGTTCGCGATCGTCGACGCCACCAGCCTCACCGAGGCCGGATACGTCGGCGAGGACGTCGAGAACATCCTGGTGCGGTTGCTCCAGTCCGCCGACTTCAACCTGGTGAACGCCGAGCACGGGATCGTGTACATCGACGAGATCGACAAGATCTCGCGCAAGAGCGAGAACCCGAGCATCACGCGCGACGTGTCGGGCGAAGGCGTCCAGCAGGCGCTGCTCAAGATCCTCGAGGGCACGGTCGCCAACGTGCCTCCCCAGGGCGGACGCAAGCATCCGCAGCAGAAGTACATCGAGGTGAACACCCGCGACATCCTGTTCGTCTGCGGGGGCGCGTTCGAAGGCTTGGAGAAGATCATCGAGCGGCGCGTCGGACAGAAGGTGCTGGGCTTCGGGGCCGACATCAAGAGCAAGAGCGAAAAGAAAATCGGCGAGCTGATGGCCCTGGTGGAGCCCGAGGACCTGCTGCGCTACGGACTGATCCCGGAGCTGGTCGGGCGCCTGCCGGTGGTGGGAACCCTCGATTCGCTCGACGAAGACTCGCTGGTGAGCATCCTCACCGAGCCCAAGAACGCGATCACCAAGCAGTATCAGAAGTTCTTCGAGATGGAGGGCGTCAAGCTGGACTTCACCGACGACGCCTTGCGCGCGATCGCCGTCCTGGCCATCAAGCGCGGCACGGGGGCGCGTGGCCTGCGTGCGGTCATCGAGGAAGCCATGCTCGACGTCATGTACGACATTCCCTCCCGTCCGGACGTCATCGGCTGCGCGATCTCGCGCGAGAGTATCGTGGGCGGCGCTCCCCCCTTACTGACCTATCGCGGAGAGCGCGAGAAGCGCCGTAAGGAAGCGTAATTTCCCCCCGGAGCCCTGAGCCCGGGACGTTCCTGGCGACGCACAGGTAATCCAGAGGAGCCTTTCGTGCCCCGACGTGGATCCAGGCCCAAGGACAAGCGGCGCGCGTCTGCCCCCCCGGAACGGGGGCGGGCGCGGCGCCTGATGGTGTCCCGCGGCGACGAGCAATTCGAGTTCGACGATCGACTGCCGTTGTTGCCGCTGCGCGACGTCGTGATCTTCCCTTACATGACGATCCCGCTGCTGGTGGGACGGGTGCCCTCGATCCATGCGATCGAAAAGGCGGTGGCGCGCGATCGCGTGCTGTTCGTGACCGCCCAGAAGCGCAGCGAGGTCGCCGATCCATCGCACGAGGAGCTCTACCGGATCGGCACCGTGGTGCGCGTGCTCCAACTGTTCCGGCTGCCGGACGGGACGATGCGCGTCCTGGTGGAGGGCATCTGTCGCGCGCGTGCCGAGCACTTCCTGTGGACCACCGACTGCTACACGGTGCGGATCGCCGTGCTCCCCGAGCAATCGGCGGTGGGCCCCGAGATCGAAGCTCTGATGCGCAACGTCCTCGGCCTGTTCAACGACTACGTGCACCTCAACCGGCGGATCCCGGACGAGGTGCTCATGACCGCCAACAACATCACCGATCCGGCTGCGCTCGCCCACACGGTGGCGGCACACTTGCTGGTCAAGGTGCCGGAGAAGCAGGCGTTGCTCGAGGTGGAGTCGGCGGCCGAGCGCCTGAAACGCCTGAGCCAGATGCTCGCCTCGGAGCTCGAGATCGTGAAGCTCGAGCGCAAGATCGAGGGGCAGGTGCGCTCACAGGTCCACAAGAACCAGAAGGAGTTCTATCTCAACGAGCAGCTCAAGGCGATTCGCAAGGAGCTGGGTCATCACCAGGAGTTCGCCAACGAGATCGGCGAGCTCGAAGTCGCGATCAAGCGTGCCCGCATGCCCCGCGAGGTCGCGGCCAAGGCGGTCAAGGAGCTCGAGCGGTTGTCCAAGATGAGCTTCATGTCGCCCGAAGCGACGGTGGTGCGAAACTACCTCGACTGGCTGGTGTCGCTGCCGTGGAGCAAGACGACGCGCGACCACGACGGCATCCAGGAGGTCGAGCAGATCCTGGACGAGGACCACTACGGACTGCGCAAGGTCAAGGAGCGCATCGTCGAGTACCTGGCGGTGCTCAAGCTCACCGGCAAGAACAAGGGGCCGATCCTGTGCTTCGTCGGGCCGCCGGGTGTGGGCAAGACGTCGCTCGGCAAGTCGATCGCACGGGCGCTCGACCGTCGCTTCGTGCGCATGTCGCTGGGCGGAGTGCGTGACGAAGCCGAGATCCGCGGGCACCGGCGCACCTACATCGGGTCGATGCCGGGCCGCGTGATCCAGAACCTCAAGAAGGCGGGCAGCAAGAATCCGGTGTTCCTGCTCGACGAGGTCGACAAGCTGGGTGCCGACTTCCGGGGCGACCCCGCGGCCGCGCTGCTCGAGGTGCTGGATCCGGAACAAAATCACACCTTCAACGATCATTACCTCGAAGTGGACTTCGATCTCTCGCAGGTCATGTTCATCTGCACCGCCAACTCGCTCTACAACATTCCTCCGGCCCTCATCGATCGCATGGAGCTGATCCGCCTGCCGGGCTACCTCGAGAACGAGAAGATCGAGATCGCGCGCGCGTTCTTGGTGCCGAAGCAAGTGCAGGCCGCCGGCCTCGAGCCATCCGATCTACGGATTGGCGTGCCGGCGCTGCGGGCGCTGGTGAACCGCTACACGCGCGAGGCCGGGGTGCGGAATCTGGAGCGCGAGATCGCCGGGCTCGCCCGCAAGGTGGCGAAGCGCAAGGCGGCGGGACGGCTCAAGGGTCGCGTGACGATCACGGCCGACAATCTGCACCGCTACCTGGGCCCGATGCGCTACATCGATTCGGTGCTCGAGCGCACCGCGCGGGTGGGCGTGGCGAACGGCCTGGCCTGGACCGACGTAGGCGGCGAGGTCCTGACGATCGAGGTCAGCATTCTGCCCGGCAAGGGCGACCTGCTGCTCACCGGGAAGCTCGGCGACGTGATGCGCGAGTCGGGCCAAGCGGCGCTCTCCTATGCGCGGGCGCGCGCGGTGGCGCTGGGTCTCGACAAGTGGTTCTATCGCGACGTCGACATCCACGTGCACATTCCCGAGGGGGCGAGCCCCAAGGACGGACCGTCGGCCGGCATCACGATGTGCGTGGCGCTGGTGAGCGCGCTGACGGGCGTACCCACCAAGCCCGACGTGGCGATGACCGGCGAGATCACCTTGCGCGGCACGGTGCTGCCGATCGGTGGCTTGAACGAGAAGGCGGTCGCCGCGCGCCGCGCGGGCGTGAAGACCATGCTGATCCCGAGAGCGAACGAAAAGGATCTCTCCGAGGTTCCGGAGGAGATTCGCCAGGACCTCGAGTTCGTGCTGATCGACAACATGGACCAAGTGCTGGGGCACGCGCTCGAGCGGCCGCTCGGCGAGGCCGCCCCGGCGCGGCCGACGCGGCCCGAAACCGGCGAGACCGCCCACTACGCTCACTAAGAGAGGCGGCGCCATGACCCTGACCGCCACCACGACGACCCCTTCCACCGCCACTCGGGTGCGGCTCTACACGCCTGGACCGGTGGAGATCCCGGTCCGCATCCTGCGCGCGCTTTCGCAGGTTCCGCCCCACCATCGCACCGACGTGTTCCGCGATACGGTCCGGCGCGTCACCGAGGGGCTCAAGCGGCTCCACCAAACCCAGGGCGAAATCTTCCTGCTCTCGGCCTCGGGGAGCGGCGCGATGGAAGCGGCGGTCGTGAACCTGCTCGCCCCCGGCGACAAGGCGCTCGCCCTGGTGGCGGGCAAGTTCGGCGAACGGTGGCAGTCGCTGCTCAAGGCCTACGGCGTGGCGCACGAGGTGCTGGCGGTCGAATGGGGGAGCTCGATCGATCCCTCCGAGGTGGAACGACGCCTCGACCGCGACCCCGCGATCACCACCGTGTATGCGACGCACAGCGAGACCTCGACCGGAGCGCTGCACGACATCCAGGCCATGGCGCGGATCACGCGCGCGCGAGGCAAACGCCTGGTGGTGGACGCGATCACCAGCCTCGGCGTGCATCCGCTGCCGCAGGACGAGTGGGGCGTGGACGTCGTGGTGTGCGGGTCGCAGAAGGGGCTCATGGTCCCGCCCGGACTGGCCACGGTGAGCCTCGCGCCCTGGGCGGCCTCGGCGATCGACGGGCCGGGCTTGCCGCGCTTCTACTTCGACCTGCGCAAGGCGCGCAAGAGCGCGCCGCTCGGGGAGACGTCGTTCACGCCTCCGGTGAGCCTGGTCTTGGCTCTCGAAGAGGCGATCGCGATGATCGAGGAGGAAGGGCTCGAAGCCGTGCACCTGCGCCACGAGCGTCTCGCGCGCGCGACGCGGGCCGGCGCCCAGGCGCTCGGGTTCAAGACGTTCGCGACCCATCCCGCGCATTCGGTGACCGGCCTCGTACCCCCGGATGGCGTCGAGGCCTCGGCCGTGGTCAAGCGCCTGCGTGACGTGCACGCGATGGTGGTGGCGGGCGGGCAGGACCACCTCAAGGGCAAGATCCTGCGTGTGGGGCACATGGGGCGCTACGACCTGAGCGACATCTACGCCATCCTGGGAGCGCTCGAGGAGTGCGTGGCGACGTTCGGTCGGCCGGCGCGTGGCGCGATCGAGGCCGCGCGCGCCGCATGGGAGAGCGCGTGAAGGAGCGCTCGCCCACGCGAGTGGGGGGCGCGTGAAGGTCCTCGTCACCGACAAGCTCGATCCCGCGGCCCTGACGCGCGTGCGTGCCGCCGGGCACGAAGTGGTCGAACGCCTTGGGGTCAAGGGCGCCGACCTGGTGGCCGCCCTGGAAGGCTTCCAGGCCCTGATGGTCCGCAGCGGCACCCAGGTGACCGGCGACGTGCTGCGTGGCGCGCGCGGCCTCAAGGTGGTGGTGCGGGCGGGGACCGGCCTCGACAACGTGGATGCCGCCACCGCGCGCGAGCTGGGCGTCACGGTGCTCAACACCCCGGCCGCGAACAGCATTTCGGTCGCCGAGCTCACGCTCGGACTCCTGATCGCCTTCGAACGCCACCTCGCGGATGCGGCGACCGAGCTGAGGGCCGGGCGGTGGGAGAGGACGCGCTTCGCGGGTCACGAGATCGCCGGACGCCGCCTGGGACTCGTGGGTCTCGGGCGCATCGCGCGCGAGGTGGCGACACGGGCGCGTGCCTTCGAGATGGAGGTGTGGGCCCACGATCCGGCGCTCACCACTTGGCCCACCGGGTTCGATTGGGTGCGGCGCGTGGAGCTTCCGTCCCTGTTGGAATCCTGCGACGTGGTCTCACTCCACGTGCCGCTCGATCCCGGCACGCGTGGCATGATCGGCGCGGCCGCGCTCGGGCGAATGAAGCCCGACGCGGTGCTCGTCAACTGCGCGCGCGGCGGCGTGGTGGACGAGGAGGCGCTGTTGCAGGCGCTCGAGGCCAAGCGGCTGCGCGGCGCCATCCTCGACGTGTTCGCGACCGAGCCGCCGGGCGAGCACCCGCTGCTCAAGCTGCCCAACGTGCTCGCCACGCCGCATCTCGGCGCATCGACCGCCGAGGCGCAGCGCCGGGCCGGCGACGACGCGGCCACCGCGCTGATCGAGACGCTCGGCAAGCTCGGAGGGTAGTCTCCGCGGCGCTCCGCAGCGAAGGCTACTCGGGTGCCGCCCTTACCGCCGTCGGCATCGCCCGTGGCGGCCCGTGGCCGGGATAGATCGAGGTCACTTTCAGATCGCGCAGCCGCTGCCAGCTCCGCGCCACCACCGCCGGGTCCTCTCCGCCGACCATGGCTTCCGGCGTGAGGTCGCCGGTGAAGGCGCGGCCGTCGTCGAGCACCAGCGTGACCGAGTCGTCGGAGTGGCCCGGCGTATGGACGATCTCGCCCGCGAAGCCGATCCCGGCCAAGAACGCCCGGCTGTCGGCACACGACAGGACGATGTTGTCGTGCGTTTCGATTGTGGTGTACCGATCCGCGGGCTCCATCCACCGCGCGAGCCTCGGGATCGCATCCAACTGCTCCTCGACGACGATCAGGCGCATCCCACGGCGCTTGAGGTCCTGGGCCGCGCTGGCGTGGTCAGGATGGTAGTGAGTCGCGAGCCCGTGCCGCACTTCCGCAACGGGGATCCCCTTCCGATCGAGGGTCGCGAGCAGGGTCCCGGCCCACCCGGCCCAGCCCGGGTCCACGAGCAGGCGTGAGGTCCCGGCGCTCACCACCCAGGAATTGGTGGAGCGGTAGCCGACGTTGACGACCGTGATTGGGCGCAGATCGGGCATGGCGAGACCCCATTTGAATGCGGTCGCGCCGGGGAAGGTGCGGAGGGCACCGCCGACGCGGATTGCAAATCGATTCTCGTGGCTTTCTTGCCCCGCTTCCAACCCTCTGCTAGCGTCCCGCGGGTTTTTTCGAAGGCGGAGGACTTTGCGTGCCGTGCACGGTCGTGGTGGGCGCCCAGTGGGGTGACGAAGGGAAAGGCAAGATCGTCGATGCGCTGAGCGCCGACGCCGACCTGGTGGCCCGTTATCAGGGTGGACCAAACGCCGGCCACAGCGTGATCCGCGACGGCAAGACGATCGTTCTCCACCTGGTGCCGTCTGGCATCATGGCCCTAGGGACCCGCTGCTTGATCGGAAACGGCGTGGTGGTGGATCTGCCCGGCTGCGCGAGGAGGCCGAGCGCCTCGAAGCCCTCGGGCTCAGGGTGCGCGAGCGCCTCGGCGTCAGCCCCGCCGCGCACCTGATCCTTCCCTACCACCCGGTCGCCGAGCAGGTCGTGGAGCGTGGCCCCGGCTCGCTGGGAACCACGGGACGCGGGATCGGACTCGCGTACCGCGACAAGGCGGCTCGCACGGGTTTGCGGCTCGGCGACCTGTTCGACCGCGAGGCGTTCGTCGAGCGCAGCGACCGCAACCTGGCGCATCTCAGGCGCGAGTTCCCCGAGGCGGGCGAGCTGGAGGCGATGAACGGGGCCTCGATCTACGACCAGCTGCGCGACTTGGCGCGTTGGGTCGAGCCGCTGCTCGCCGACGTCTCGGTCGAGCTGCACCAGGCGCTCAGGAACGGAAAGCGCGTGCTGCTCGAGGGCGCCCAGGGGACGCTGCTCGATCTCGACCACGGCACCTATCCCTTCGTCACCTCCTCGGCGGCGAGTGCCGCCGGCGCTCCGTTGGGCGTGGGGCTCGGGCCGCGGGCGGTGGACCGGGTGATCGGAGTGGCCAAAGCGTACGCCACGCGCGTCGGCCTGGGGCCCTTTCCGAGCGAGATGCCCGAAGCCGAGGCCGCGCGCCTGCGCGAGGCGGGCGAGGAATACGGCGCCACCACCGGACGGCCGCGGCGTTGCGGCTGGCTCGACCTTCCGGCGCTGCGCTATGCGGCGCGCGTAAACGGCCTCGACGAGCTGGTGATCACCAAGCTCGACGTGCTGGATAGGTTCGAGGAGATCCGCGTGCTCACCGAGTACGAGATCGAAGGGCGATCCATCGTGGGCTACCCGAGCGGGGCACGACAGCTCGAGCGTTGCACGCCCCGTTGGCGCACCTTCCCCGGATGGCGCGAGTCGACCGCGGCAGTCCGGCAATGGGCCGAGCTGCCGACGCCGGCGCGCGAGTATCTGGAATGGGTCGAGCGCGAAGCGGGGGTGCGCATCGCCCGGGTCTCGGTGGGCGCCGAGCGCGACGCCGAGGCACGGCGGGCGTGACGGGGGCTGGAGTGCCGCGGTCGGCTCCCCATCGGGTGTGGGTCCGGGCGGTGGCCCTGGCCGGGCTCGTCTTCACGCCCGCCAGTGGCGCCATGGTGCCGGGCTCGCTCGGGATCCAGGTCAAGCTATTCGAGGACGATGAGCTTCTCGGTGGCCTGTCGAGCGGCCTGGCGGACGCGCAACCAGTAGACTCCGGCCGGCAGGCGCGGCCGCTCGAGCTTGAGACGGCGAGAGCCAGGGACGTCGAACGAGAGCCTGTGGTCGAGCAGCTTCCTACCCGCCACGTCGAACAGGTCGAGACGCGCGGTCGTCGAAGTGGGCAACACGACTTCGTACTCGATGGGTTGAGTGCCGAAGTACGGATTGCGCAGGAGCTTCAGCTCCAGCCCTCGTGTTGAGGATGAGAGCGCTCGACCCGGGCTTACGGCGTTATCAGCCAGCGATCGCAACGCGCTGTCGCCCATGGACCACTCGGCGACGTACCAGTGGGCGGCGTTGCCTGGGCTGGCGTGGGACACGCGCGCCGAGTCGCCCCGAACCAGCATGAAGGCGCAGGGCGTGAGACGAACCCGCTCATGCGTTTCCGAATGCGAGACCTCGTGCATCGCGAACTTCAT
>VBOY01000164.1 GCA_005893295.1 Candidatus Eiseniibacteriota bacterium
GGCGCGATCTTCGCGTACGCCTCGCGGTGATGCTGGTCGGGCACGAGCAGCGCGACGATGTCGGCGTGGCGTGCCGCATCTGCGGTCTCGCGAACGCTGAAGCCGTCCTCCTCCGCCTTCGCCCAGCTCTTGCTGCCGGCCTGCAGGCCGACAACGACATCGTGCCCGCTGTCGCGAAGGTTCTGCGCGTGCGCGTGACCCTGGCTGCCGTACCCGATGACGGCGATGGTCTTGCCGCGCAGCGCCCTCGGGTCGGCGTCCTTGTCGTAATAGACGGTGGCCATCTTCGTCCTCCTCCTAGAGATAGGTCTTCGTCGTGAGGTTGTTCAGCCGCGGGTTGAGGCCGAGCATCTGATCCGCGTCGATCGGTACCTCGACGAGGAGCGAGCGACCTTTCTGCTCGTAGCACGCATCGACGATGTCGCCCAGGTTCGAGAGATCGGGCGCGACACGCACGCCGTCCCAGCCGTGCGCTTCCGCGGCTTTCACGAAGTCGATCTGCGGAAGCTTCGAGTGGTACTGGCGCTTCGGGACGTCGGGGATGATGACCTCGAGTCCCTTGTCGACGATGCCGTAGACGCCGTTGTTCACGACGAAGACGCGCAGGTCCATATTGGCGCAGTCCGCGAGCGCGCCGCCGAAGAGACGCCAACAGCCGTCGCCGGTGAACACGAACGTGTTGAGCGAGGGATCGCCCGCCTTCGCGCCGACGCCGAGCCCGAAGGCGCCGCCCATCGCGGAGCCGTCGTGCGTCGTGAAGAAGCGGATGTTCTCGCTCGGCCGCTGTGCGACGTACTGCCGGTCCTTGTATGCGGTGCAGACATCGTCGAAGCCGATCGAGTTCGGCCGCCATGCGGTGTGCAGGCGACCGTAGAACTCCATCGCGTCGACCGTGCCGGGCCGCGTCTCACGCGAGATCTCGCGCTTGTTCAGCGACTGCGGCGCGGGCACGACCTCGAGACGCTCCCCGAGTGCCGAGGGCAAGCGCTTCAGGATCTCTTCGAGCACGAAGCCGATGTCACCACGCACCAGGCGGTACTCGTTCGCCACGCGGTGGCGGAACTCGCCCTGCTTGTGCCCGTACGCGTCGCGCAGGTCGGTGAAGTGCCACACGTGGCCGGCGTTGATCTTTCCGAGGTTGAGCGAGTACTCGCCCGCGTCAAAGCCGAGGGTGATGACGACGTCGTCCTTCGTCACGCCTTTCCAGAGATCCATCGCGACGTCGTTGCCGCCGAACGAGATGTAGCCGAACCCGTAGCGGTTCGCAGGCGAGATCGCGTTCGCGCCGTTCACCGACCACACCGTTGGCGCGTGGAGCAGCTCGGAGAGGCGCGTCGTGAGCTCGCGGATGCCGGGGTGGAAGGCGGCCTCACCGCCGACATACACGAGCACGCGCTTGCCGCGTGCGACGCGCGGAAACTCCTCGAGGAAGTCCGAGACGTCGCGCGCCGCGAACGTGCGCGGCTTCGACGTCCACGGCACCGACGCGTCCGCGGGTCGCGAGAGCACGTCGGGGTGGAACGCGATCGCAACGGGCTTCGATCGCTTGAGCACGCGCTGCGCCTGGCGCAGACCGTCCTCGAGCGAATGGACGCTGTCGATCACGACGCAGCCCTCGCCCAGCTCGGCCTCGAGCTGCGGGACGACATTCATCCCGTGCTCGGAGACATCCTGGAGCGGCGCGTTGCCGATCGACATCGTCGAGTTGAGCGCGATGAGATAGACGGCCGGGATGTTGTGCAGCTTCGCGTCTGTCATCCCACTGCCGCCGAGCTTCGTCGCGGCGCCCGTGGTCGTGACGCAGCCTGCGACGCGTCCGGTCGCGTACCAGTGACCGAGCGGCGCGAAGCCGGCGACGTACTCGCCCATCGTGAGCATGCGCGAGATGCCGTCGCGCGACTGCGCGAGATCGGTGTACGGCTCGAGATGCTTCGCGACGTGCACGACACCGCCACCGTTCACGCCGGCGAAGAAGGTGACGCCCCAGGAGCGCAGGACGTCGATGAGCACCTGGTTGCCGCTCGTTTCAAGCCAGGGGGTCGCGCGGTCACGCGGCTGGCGCTCGACGGTCACTGCCACTGTCGTCTCCCCTTTCTTCGCCGAAAATGAAGAAGGCCTCCCTTTTTCGGGAGGCCCTTTGTGCTTGGTCTTGCTTGTTGGTTGTTAGCCGCTATCCCCCCGAACGGACGTACGCCCTCTCAACGAGGACGATGCCAATAAGGGCGAGAAGGAAGCGGGCGAATTCCATGTCCGACCAGTGTTCTTGCCAAACCACGGACCGGTCAACCCCCGATGGGGCGCGTTGTGCATCGCGCACTCTCCGGTCCATCACGACGCCAACCGCGCGAGGGCTTGACGGCCCAGGATCGCGAGGCGCAGCGCGAGCAGCGAATCAGCGTCGGTGAGGTCCGCGCCGGTGAGTTTCGCGATGCGGCGCAGACGGTGACGCACGGTGTTGCGGTGCAGGTAGAGCTCGCGCGCCACACCGTTCACGCTTCCCTGAAGACGCAGGTACGCGTCGAGCGTCTTCACGAGGTCGGCGTTGCGCTCGTCGGCCGCGAGCGGACCGAGGATCTGATCGGAGAACGCACGGATCTCGCTCGCGGGCTGACCGAGCACGAAGCGGTACGCACCCAGGTCGTCGAAGTGCGTCGTGGCGCCAACGCCGCCATTCGTTCGCCCGAGCCCGAGCGCCTGCTCCGCCTGCACGAGCGCGAAGTGGGCGCCGGACGATCCGGGCTTCGGACCCGCGACGCCTGCGGAGAGCTCGTCGTCGGAGACCTCGGTGGCGACTCGCGCGCGCAGCCGCTCCCCTTCGCTGCGCGCGTCGACGGGCGCGGCCGCCGCGATCACCGCGGTGACGAATCCGCTCGCGGTGCGTACGACACGAGCGTCTTCCGGCACGGCCGCAGCGACGGCGGCGCGCAGCTTCGCGGCCGCTCCGGAGTGGCGGCTTGCGAATGCGATCGCCAGGTACCGCGCGTCGCTCGTACGTGCCCCCTTAACAGAAAAAGCCTCCCTTTCTGGGAGGCTCTTCGGGTCTTCGCTTGTTCTGTGCGGTTAGGTCGCTTCGCCTCCCAACGTCTGGTGCGCCTTCTCAAGGACGAGAAGGTCGACCGGGAGGATGACGATGATCGGCTGTGACACGAGGTGGTCAGGCTAGTGCGTCGCGCACAGGCGGTCAATGTTTTCGGGCGTGCGGCGCGTAT
>VBOY01000165.1 GCA_005893295.1 Candidatus Eiseniibacteriota bacterium
CGCAGGCCGAGCACGCCTACACGCAGGTCCTGGCGGCGACGCCGGAAGACGACAAGTCGCGCGCCGGCTTCGTCGACAACCTCGCCGCCTCGATCTACAAGCAGGGAGAGGCCGCAAACCAGGTGCAGGACTATCGCGCGGCGGCCGACCACTTCCTGAGGATTCGCACCGCAGCGCCCACCTCCACCATCCGCCCGACGGCCGAGTACGACGCCGGCGCCGCGCTGATCCGGCTGCAGGACTGGGCGGCGGCGGCGGAGGTGCTCGAAGCCTTCCGCAGTGCCTACCCCAAGCACGAGATGCGCCTCGAAGCCAGCAAACAGATCGCCTACGCCTACCGGCAGGGTGGACAGCTGCCGCGCGCCGCTGAGGAGTACGAGCGGCTCGCCTCCGAGTCGGAGGACGAAACGCTGCGCCGTGAGTCGCTGCTGGTCGCGGGCGATCTCTACCAGCAATCCAATGCCGGCGATCGCGCGTTGAAGGCGTACGGGCGCTACGTCGACGAATTCCCGCACCCGGTCGAGGCGGCTCTCGAGGCCCGCTTCAAGATCGCCGAGATACGCAAGGCGGCGAACGACGTGCCGCTCTATCACAAGGATCTGGCGGAGATCGTGCGCATCGACGGAGGCGCGGGGGCGGAAAGGACCGCCCGGACCCGGACGCTTGCCGGCCGCTCGGCCCTGGTGCTCGCGGAGCAGGTCTACCAGGAATTCACGGCCGTGAAGCTGCGGCAGCCCTTCGAGACCAGCCTGCAGGAGAAAAAGCAGCGCATGGATGCCGCGATCGACGCCATGGACTCTCTGGTGGCGTACGAAATCGGCGAGGTGACCTCGGCCGCCACCTATTACATGGCCGAGACCTACTTCAATTTCAGCCGCTCGCTGGCGGAGTCGGAGCGACCGGCCGACCTGGCTCCCGCGGATCTGCAGGAGTACGAGCGGGCCCTCGACGAGGAAGCGTTTCCGTTCGAGGAGAAGGCCATCGACTTTCACAAGAAGAACCTGGAAATGATGCGAACCGGCGTCTTCAACGCGTGGATCGAGAAGAGTCTCGGCCGGCTCGCCGAGCTGATGCCGGGGCGCTACGCGAAACAGGAAATGAGCGACGGCTTCCTCGAGGTGATCGACAGTTACATGTACCGGCGCCCCGTGCCGCCGGTCCCCGCCGCGCCGCAGGGCGGGCCCGGCACGGTGACGCCTCCAACCGAGCAGGCTCCGGCGACGCAGCCGCCGCCGGCGCCCGGGGAGCCGGGAGGGGAGCATGCGAATCCGCCCTAGGACCCTCTCCATGAAGACGATTCGTCGCGGCATGCGCCTCGTCGCCGCTGCGGCGGTGCTTGCGCCGGCCTTGCTGGTCGGCTGCGCCTCGCCTTCCCACAAGGCGACGACGGAGCCGAGCGCCGTGCGCCCGAGCGTCGAGCAGCCGAAGATCGAGCAGGCGAAGGTCGTGCAGGATCCGGGCGGATTCACGATCACGCAGCCGGTGAGCGCGCCGGGCGAGGTACGCACCGACTACGAGAAGGCGGTGCGCATGTTGAAGGAGGAGAAGTACGAGCCGGGCATCGCGCTGCTGCTCAAGGTCGTCGAACGGGCCCCCCACATGACGGCGGCGCACATCGATCTGGGCATCGCCTACGCGCGCACCGGCGACCTGGACCACGCGGAGGCCAGCCTCCGCAAGGCGCTGGAATTGAATCCCAAGCACCCCGACGCCCTCAATGAGCTCGGTCTGGTGCAGCGGCGCAAAGGGGAATTCACGCAGGCGCGCACCAGCTATGAGGCGGCCCTGGCGCAGTTCCCCGACTTTCATTACGCGCACCGGAACCTCGCCATTCTGTGCGATCTGTATCTCGGAGATACCGCGTGTGCGCTGGAGCATTACGAGGCGTACAGCCGGATGGTCCCGGGGGACGCCGAGGTCGTCAAATGGATAGCCGACCTTCGCAATCGCAAGAGCCAACAGGAGAAGCCATGAGGAACTTCTTGTTCGTGCTGCTGCTGGCGACGGGAGTGGCGCTGGCCGATGAGGCGCCGAAGGACAAGGGCGCCGGCAGCGCGGGCGAAGCGCAGGACAAAGCCAAACAGGAGAAGACCAAGAAAGAAGAGGCGCAGGCAACCACGAAAGAAGACCCGAGCGCCAAGGAAGACCCGAACCTGGGCATGTCGATCCTGGGCAACCAGGAAGCGCCCAAGGCGCTGGTCATCGTTCCCTGGAAGCGCTCGGAAATCGGCAACGCCCTGGGCATCTCGACGATGCTCGACGACTCCAGGCAACCCATCGACAAGGAGGTATTCATGCGGATGCTGAACTACTACGAGATCAGGTCGGAGACGACGCACCACGGCGGTGCGCCGGGGGCCGGCCGAGATGCCGCTCCGGCCGGAGGGAAGGCGGCGCAGCCCGCCAGTGCGGCGCACAGGAGGAAGTCATGAGCTTTACGGAGCTGATGGGAAACGTCGGCTTATTCGGAGCCGCCGTCATGTGTTGCCTCGCCGTGCTCTCCGTCTTTTCGGTGGGGATGATCGTCGACAAGCACCGCCGTTTCCGCTCGGCCTCGCGCCAGTCGCAGATGTTCAAGCCCGTGTTCAAGAAGTTCCTCCACGGAGGAGAGATCCAGGAACTGATCGACGCCGTGGCGAAGCACCAGAATTCCTACGTGGCGCAGGTGGTTTCGGCCGGCATCCTCGAGTACGACGGCGTGCGCCAGGGAGGAAGCGATCCGTCCGGCTCTCTCGAGCTCGTCAATAGCGCACTCAGGGACTCGAAGGCCGAGACGCTGATCCAGTTGAAGCGGGGTCTCGGGTTCCTGGCCACGATCGGCTCCACGTCCCCGTTCATCGGCCTCTTCGGCACCGTGGTCGGAATCATCAACGCTTTCCGGGGGATCGCGGCCACGGGATCCGGCGGGATGGCCGCGGTCTCGGGCGGCATCGCCGAGGCCCTGGTCGCGACGGCCCTGGGCATCTTCGTCGCGATCCCGGCGGTCGTCGCCTTCAACCTCTTCACGGGCAAGCTCGAGAATTTCCAAGTCGAGATGAACCGGGCTTCGTCTCAGCTCGTGAATTGCCTGTTCAAAGTGCCGGAGGTCAAGGTGCCGGTGGTCAAGGTGGCGGGGGGGGCCTATGCGGCTCGGTGAACCCGCCAAGATGCAGGCGGCCATCAACATCACGCCGCTCGTCGACGTGGTGCTGGTGCCGGAAGGGACCGGATGTCCACCTGCCGAATACGACGAAGCCTACCGAGCAGGGCGACGAGAGAGGCAAGATCCTGGTCACGATCGACCAGGCCGGTGGGCTGTGGATCGACGATCAGCCGGTCCCCATCGAGCGCTTCGGCGAAGCCCTCCGCGCCGCGGTGGGCACCGAGCAGGATCCCAAGGTCGTGATCAAAGGCGACGCGCGGCTCACCTTCCGCGAGGTCCGGCAGGCCATGCTCGCGGTCGCGCAGGCCGGCTTCCAGGGGGTGGGGCTGATTGCCAAGCGCGCCGGCGCCGAGGCGAAGGGAGACTGAGAACATGCAGCTCAATGGTTCCGACATGAGCCTGCAGTCCGAGATCAACATCACGCCGCTGGTCGACGTGGTGCTCGTGCTGCTGATCATCTTCATGGTCGTCGTTCCCCTCCTCCTGCAGGGCTACGACGTCGACATTCCCAAAACGTCCGCCGAGCCCGTGCCCGCGCAGGCCGAGCCGTTGCAGGTGGTCCTGAGCATTGTGCCTACGGCCTGCCGCATCCTCGAGCCGCCGGCAGGGGAGGGGCTCCCGGCCGACTGTCGCGTGACCCTGAACGAGCAGGAGATCCCTGCAACCGATCTGCCCGCGCGCCTGGCGGAGATCCTGGACGGCCGGCCGGTGAACCAGCGCGTGCTGTTCCTCGCCGCCGACGACCGCTTGAACTACGAAGGGGTCCTGCGGATCGTCGATCTCGCGAAGTCGGGCGTTGGCGATCTGCAGATCGAATTCCTCACGACCGATTGAGGTGGTTGCTTGGTGACAACCATGGAAACTGGAAGGAGCATGTCAACGATATCCGGGGCTCCGTCCGCCCGCAGCATGCTGACGAGCTTCGTGTTCCATGTCGTCGTGCTGGGCTTGCTGCTGCTGGTACCGGCGGAGGCGTGGCGCCGCAGCGCGCCCCCCAAGAGACCGACCGACATCGTCTTCTATCGTCCACCGCAGATCAAGATCCCCGCGCCCGCGAACCCGCTTCCTCCACTGCGAGAGACGAAAGCGGGCGGGCGAGCGGGGGCGCCCGCGCCCGCGCAAAAGCCGAAACCGAACGCCTCACCAGGCCCAGACAAGCCTGGGAAACCGGACCTCCCACCCGGTCCGGAGGAGGGCTTCCCCGTGGAGGCCCAGCCTCAGCCACAGCAGAAGGTGGGAAACGTCGGCATCCTGGCGCTCAAGGACAAGTTCGCGAGCCTGGCAAAGGACCGGACCGCGCCGCGTCTCGGCGCCGATGCGCGTTACGGTGCCGCCGATGACGTGGGCCAGGCATCGTCAGGCTCCAGGCTGACGACCAACAATCCGGGCTCGAGCGGGGGCATCAACGTCGCCTCGCTGAGCCGCAGGGTGGGAGGCGGAGGCGGGGGCGGAGGCGGAGGCGGCACAGGCGGGGGCGGTGCAGGCGGCCTCCAGGGCCTGGGTGTAGGCCGCGCGACCAGCACGATCGCCGGGATCGGCGGAGGCGACCGGCCGCTGGCGCACAGCGGGCCGGGGCCCTCCCGCACCGACGAAGAGATACAGATCGTGTTCGACCGTTACAAGGCGTCGTTCTACCGGCTTTACAACCGGGCGCTGCGCAATGACCCCACCTTGAAGGGCCAGATGGTGCTGCGCCTGACCATCGAGCCGGACGGCAGCGTATCGATGTGCAAGCTGCAGTCATCCGACATGAATGCGCCAGAGCTCGCGGAACAGGTCGTGAACATCACCCGTACGATCAATTTCGGCGCCAAGGAAGGCGTGAAGGCCCTGACGATCTCGTACCCGATCGACTTCCTGCCGGCGGAGTGAAGCCGGCATCGGAAGCCTCATAGCACGGCGACCAGGAGGATTTGGAAAGAAGCTGCGAATCTGATGCGTTGATTGTGAAGCGATTCTGACAAGGGCAAAGCCATCGAAAGATGGCGACGCAAAGTCACCGGTCTGACGGGCCCGCGGGGGTCCCAAGACGGCGGGACCGCCGGAATCCAGTCCACAGCATGGACGGCCCTCGGTCCCTCCCAAGCGGTGAAGACACCCGGCGAGTGGAGCGAGGGGTTACGATGACGGTCGGTCGTTCAATCGGTGCGAAGGCGGGCAGGAA
>VBOY01000166.1 GCA_005893295.1 Candidatus Eiseniibacteriota bacterium
AGAAGACGACTCCGAGCACCAAGCGTAGAATGAGGGTCGCCGGGTTGTCATCCGTAGCTATCAGTTTGCGGAACATCGTGGACCTCCTCCTGGCTCAATAGCTTCTACCTACGGGCAGGCGCGGTCACCCGCCCCGAACGTTCCGACATCTCTGTGAGATGCAATGCCCTTACATAAGGGTTCATTACATCGAGATATATTTCTGCGTTCGGAGCCCGGATTGTCCTCAGGACGACGCGATGTTAGTGTCAGTCATCGCAGCATCAGGGCAAAGGGGAGGAGAAACTTCTTGGCTCGACACAGCCTTCGCGAGGCCATTCAGGAAGCCGGCACGAAACTGTTCACCGAACGAGGGTTCAACGCGAGTAGCGTCAAGGACATCACTGAGGCGGCGGGTGTTCCGAAAGGATCCTTCTACAACCACTTCAAGAGCAAGGAAGGTCTCGCCGCAGAGATTGTGACCGCATACGGGAAGGGTACTACCGATCGAAGTATCCTGACCGACCCTGACATTCCAGCCCTTACCCGCCTCAAGAAGCACTTCGCGGCTCTCAACGAGTACTTCACTCGGTGCAATGAGGGCTGTCTGGTGGGCAAATTCATGGCAGAGGTGTCGGACGATACACCGCAGCTTCGCGAGAACCTGCTTGGCGTACTGAGGCTTTGGGGTGAGCAGATCTCTTCAGCCATTTCAGATGGACAGAAGCAGGGCTCCATTCGCAAGGATCTCAAGGCAGACGAACTGGCTGCGTTCCTGATCGATGCCTACGAAGGAGCCATCTCTCGGACCCGCGTTGAAAGGAACCCGAGAGCGCTCAAGTCCTTCAGCAAGGTTGTGTTCTCAAGCATCGTGGTGTGAGCCTCTGGCCTCTGGCCTTTGGCTCGCCTAGGCCCTCCTACTCCCCCTCCCCGCCGCCAAGAATCCTTCTGGTGTGGCTTGCATCTCAAGACGACCGGTCATATTGTCGTCGCGAGCCAGGTAGGAAGGAGGCCACGGGCATGAATTCACCTGAAGAGACGAGGGCGTTTGTGTTGAAGGCTTTCGATACTCTGTTCAACAGGCGTGATTACGACACAGCCGCGACATTCTGGTCACCCCATTACATCCAACACAGCGCGCACATCCCACCTGGAAGAGATGGGCTCTTCGACCTCGTACGAGCGGCTCCGCCCGACATGCGCTACGAGAACCACGTGGCCGCTGCCGACGGTAACCACGTCTTGCTGCATGGCCGTTTTACGAGCAACGGGAGGCCGCGCGCCTGGGTCGCCGGTGACGTCATCAGAGTCGAGAACGGCGTCATCGTCGAGCACTGGGACACGCTCCAAGACGAAGCCGCGCGGGAGGAGTCGAAGAGCGGACTCCCGATGTTTGGAGACCGCTTCCCGAACGCGCAACCGGAACTCACCGTGGAGAGGGCGAGCAAGATTGTCGCGCCCCTCTACGACGCATTGAACCAACCCCAGAAGAAGGACGTTCCTGCCCTTCTCGCTCAAGCCTGCCACGCGGACTACAAGTCCTATTCGACCAACGACGAGTGGCTTTCGCGCGACGCGCTCGCAGAAGTGTTCCAGCAGATCGGCACGAGCGTCCCGGACCTGGCCTGGAGTGTCACCGACATCATGGTCTCGGGCGATCGCGTGATCGTGCGCGGCGATGCGACCGGAACTCCGGTGGGTGAGCTTTTCGGCGCTCGCCCTACCGGCCGGAGCTTCAAGACGATGGCCATCGATGTGTTCACCGTCAGGGGCGACAAGCTCGCGTCCGCGTACCACATCGAGAACTGGGTCGGTGCGATTCAACAGGTTCAGCGCAAGGAAAGGTGATTGCCATGAATACGCTCCAAGGTTTGAACCCGGAGGCCCTGAAGTGGGAAGTGTTCGTGACGCCGGGCATACCAATTATCGCTCGCGACCGCCCTGCGGGCGTTCAGGAGACCTACTTCCAGGCGATGGCGGCGACCCTCATCTATGGGAAGAGGGATGCGGTCCTCGTCGATGCCTTCATGACCGTCGAGCAGGCAAGCGCCCTGGCGAATTGGGTCACCTCGAAAAACAAGAACCTGACGACGATCTACATTACTCATGGCCATGGAGACCATTGGTTTGGCGTTGGCACCCTTCTCGAGCGGTTTCCAAATGCCGGCATCGTGGCGACGCCCAACACGGTCCAAGTGATGCGCCAGAATGCGTCGCCGGAGGCCCTCCGCACTGCCTGGGGAGCGGCATTCCCAGGCCAGATTCCCGAGAACCTGGTGATCGCGAAAGAGCTGGAGGGAGATGTAATCAAGCTGGAAGGGCGCGAACTGCGCGTCGTGGAGCTCGGCCACACCGACACGGACCATACGACCTGCTTGCATGTCCCTTCAATCGGCCTCGTCGTCGCGGGCGACGCCGCCTACAACGACGTCCATCTCTATCTTGCCGAATCCAATGTGCGGAACCGACAGGAGTGGATCGCCGCGCTCCGCAAGATCGAATCGCTCGAGCCGCGAGCGGTCGTCGCTTCACATAAGCGCCCAGAGAACGACGACAACCCGCGGATTATCGAGGAGACGCGGAATTACATCCGCGACTTCGATCGGCTCGCTGAAACGACGACGACCGCCCAGGAGCTTTACGACAAGATGCTGGAGCTTTATCCAAGCCGGATCAATCCTGGGTGGGCGCTCTGGAGCTCGGCGCGTGCGGTCAAACCATAGATTGGAGGCCCCGATGTCATCGACCAAGACGGCCGGTAACACGACCGCAACCACGCAGTTTCTACAGGCGAATGGCCACTCC
>VBOY01000068.1 GCA_005893295.1 Candidatus Eiseniibacteriota bacterium
AAGCACGGGCGGCGGCAGCGGCGAAGGCGGTGGCGGAGCTGGAGGCGGCCGTGGCGGTGGCGGCGGCGGTGGTGCAGATGGCGGAGGTGGAGGTGGCGGAGGCGGCGGAAGCGGGTCTGGCTGGGGCAGAGGCTCCGGGCCGGGCGCCTACCGCAGCAATGCATCCCTGCTCGCCGTGATCCAGAAGTACGCGGCCGGCATCCAGTACTGCTACGGCAACGAGCTCAAGCGCCGCCCGGGACTGAGCGGAAAGCTGGTCGTGGCGCTTTCCGTGACCGCTTCGGGCGAGGTCTTGGAAGCGACGATCGTCCAGGACACGGTCGGGTCCGGTGCACTTTCGGCGTGTGCCCTCTCGCAGATCAAGGGATGGAAGTTTCCTCCCATCCCCGAGGGCACGACCACGTTCCAGGCGCCCTTCATCTTCACGCCGCCGAACTGAACCGTCGGACGGCTCGCGAGGCGCCCCCGCTTCGGCGAGGCTTGCACCCCCTCATGCCGTGATCGTGCCGTGCGCGGCGTCGGCCAGCGCCACGACGCGCCCACGTTCGAGCTCGAGTCGAATGTCGCAGAGCGACAGCGTGCTCAGGCGGTGGGCGATCATCAGGGTCGTGCGCCCCCGGGTCAGTCGCTCGAGTGCCTCCATGATGAGTGCTTCGGTCCCGAGATCCACGGAGCTGGTGGGCTCGTCGAGAATGAGGATCGGAGCATCCTTCAGGAACGCTCGTGCCAGCGAAATGCGCTGGCGCTCTCCGCCCGACAGCATCATTCCGCGGTCGCCCACCAGCGTGTCGTAGCCCTGCGGGAGCGCGAGGATGAACTCGTGGGCGTTGGCGGCCCGCGCCGCCGCCACGATTTCCTCGCGGCTCGCCTCCGGCCGGCCGTACGCGAGGTTCTCGCTCACGCTCGTCGAAAACAGGATCGGATCTTGGAGCACCATGGCGAACTGGCGCCGCAGGTCCACGAGCCGAGCTTCACGCAGATCCATGCCATCGAGACGGATCGCGCCCTGGCTCGGATCGTAGAACCGCAGCAGCAGGTTCACGAGCGTGGTCTTGCCTGCGCCGGTGGGGCCCGCGATTCCCACGCGCGCGCCCGGCGGGATCTCGAACGAGACGCCCTCGAGTGCCCATCGGCCATCTCCATAACCGAACGTCACGCGGTCGAACTCGACGTGGCCCCGCGAGCGCGCCAAGGAGCGCGCGCCCGGCTTCTCCACCACCTCGGGCATGTCGTCGAGCAACGAGAACACCCGCTCGGCGCTCGCCAGCTTGGATTGCAGCCCCACCGTTTTGCGGCTCAACGTCTTCAGGGGATCGTAGAGCTGCGCGATGTAACCCATGATCAGCAACAGCTCTCCCAGGGTCAGGACTCCGGTCTGGACGTGGCGCATCCCGACGAACAACACCACCGCGGTACCGATGGCGGCCAACAGTCCCACCTGCACGCCCATGCGACCCTCGACCGCCGCCAGCCGGATGCGCGCCCACATCCCCTCGCCCGAGCGCTGGACGAAGCGGCGCTGCTCCCAGTCCTCTTGGCCGAACGCCTTGACCACGCGCAACGCGGCCAGCGCCTCCTGCACGACGGCGAGCCCAGAGCTTTCGAGATTCTTCGCCTCGCGCCAACGCACGCGAAATCGTCGCCGGTAGTACCGATTCGTCAGGAACAACACCGGCGAGATCACCAACGCCGCCAGGGCCAGCTGCCAGTCCAACCGTGCGGTGACCACGATCATGCCGAACAGGGTCAGCGCCGCGGTGATCGATGGGAACAGGCTCTCGACCACGATCGCCTGGGCATCGGGGACGTCCTTTTGGATCCGGTAGTTGGAGTCCGCCGTGCCGTGGCGGTCGTGATAGGAGAGCGAGAGCCGTTGCACGTGACTGAACAGGCGGGCGCGCAAGTCGAGCGTCAGCCGTTCGATCGCGTGGGCGCGCACCACGCGGTCGGCCAGCTCGAGGAGCTGCCTAAGCAACGCGGTCGCGAGCAGCAACACGACGGCGATCGTCAACGCCGCCGCGGGCGATGGCACGGCCCCATGGGTGACGGCGCGCAGGGCGCCGGGAAGGTGGCGGTGGCCGAGGCCGCTGTCGACCGCGATCTTGAGCGGCAGCGGCGTGAGCAAGGCGAGCGGGGTGGTGAGGAACCCGATCGTGAGGAGCCCGAGCAGGTAGGGCCAGCAGGGGCGTGCCTCGCGCACGAGGCGAATCAGCAGCGTCTGGTCGGGGTACGCGCGCCCGGGGTTCATCGCGCCTCGCGTTCGGCGCGGGCCATCGCCTGCCACATCCCCGCCATCGCAGACGCTGCGTCGGCGACCGTCCACGCGAGCGCCAGGCCGCCGAGGCCTGCCAGGATCACCGACGCTGCGGGGGCGCCGTCTCGGGCGGCCCAGCCGGACAGCGCCGCCAGCAGCACGGTGAGGCCGACCGCGATCACCGAAACGCGTGGCCAGGCCCGCATGCGCACCAGTTGCCGGCCTTGCGCGTGCTCTTCGACCGCCATGCGGAACCGCGCCGAGGCGAACGGCCCACCACGCAGAGCCAGATCCCAGCGATCGTACTCGCCGCCACGGCGTGTCACGCCTCCCTGGGCGAGCAGCTCGCACTCGACCGCCGCGAGCCGCTCGTGCTGAGCCTGCCAGCGCTCGCACCAGATCCTTCGCGTGCGCGGCCACGGCACCACGAATCCCCGAAGACCGCGGCGCCGCCACGGCGTCAATCCGTGGCGCAGGCGCCCGGTGAGACGGGCCGCGGGCTGCAGGGCGTGCAGGAAGGCGACGAGGGGCCGGCGCCCCGCCCGCTCACGGGCGTCGCGAGGCGCGTACGGGAATCGCGTCGCGGCGGCACTGCGACACGCCTGGAGCAGCGATGCGGCGGACGCGAGACCCAGCGCGGCGATCGCCCAGCGCAACGGAGCCCAGGCGGCGCCCGCCACCGCCAGCAGCCCGAGCACCAGCAACCCGAGATACCACTCGGGTGTCAATACCAGGGCTGCCAGGAGTCCCGCGGGACGTTCATACATGCGCTGGTAGGGAGCCTCCCCCCACGATCCCTGGTAGATCCGTGGGCGGCTGGCCATCCACGCCCGGGCGAGGCCCGCCCCGTAGATCCGGCCGCCCCATGAGACGTGTCCCATCGCGTTGTAGCGCTCGGGCCACTTCTCCTCGAGCAACGCTTCCGCCCGGCCGTAGCCGACTTGCTGGCGCCAGTAGGTCCGAACCGAGCCGCGACGATGGTGCCAGACCATCGCCCCGGCATGGAACCCCAAGCGACCGCCGTTGTCGCGCAGCCGCCAGCACACGTCCACGTCGTCGCCCGCGGTGCGAAAGCGCGGATCGAAGCCATGGATCGCCTCGAGCGCCGATTTTCGGAAGGCCATGTTGCAGCCTGGGATGTGCTCGGCCTCGCGATCGGTGAGCAGGACGTGCGCCGGCCCCCCCGGCGAGGCGGCCACGCACTGCGCGATCCAGCCGTCGGTCGGAGGCACGATGTTGGGCCCGCCTGCGGCCACGTCGGATCCGCGGCGAAGCGCCTCGGCCAGGTACTTGAGCCAGTGCGGGTCGGGACGCGCGTCGTCGTCGGTGAACGCCACGATCTCCCCCTGCGCCGCCTGAATGCCGGTGTTGCGCGCGTTGCTCAAGCCGCGATTCTCGGTGCGCACGAGACGGCAGCAGTATTCCTGGGCGATCGCGGCGCTGGCATCGGTGGAGCCGTCGTCCACGACGATCACCTCGTAGTTCGGGTACTCGATCCCACGCAAGCCTTCGAGGCAATCGCGAAGGGTGCGAGCGCCGTTGCGCGTGCACACCACGACCGAGACGGTGGGCCAAGGCCCGGCCGCGGCCAATGGCGCCTCGCGCATCGCGCGCTCGACCGCAACCAGCGCAGGCTTGGGCGAGCGATCCCGGCGGGTGACCCCGAACGCCCAATCGTGGACGTCCTCGCCGCCGCGGTGCCATTCGTCGGTCCAGGCGTACACGAACGCCCCGGCGCACCCCGAGGCGAATGCCGATCGCACTTGCCAGTCGAGTGCCGAGGCCTGCGCCTGCTCGCCGTCGCGCAGGCTGTCGAGACCCAGCTCGGCCATGACGAGCGGGCGATCCTCGGCCAGATTCTGCAATCGTGCCAGGTACGCCTCGAAGCGATCCTGCGACTCGAGGTAGACGTTGAAGCAGAGGAAATCGACGAACGGCAGCCTGAGGTATTCCGTCGTGGGATAATTGACGTAGGTGACGAGCGCTCCCGGGTCCGCGCGGCGTACCATCCCGCACAATCGCTCCAGATGGCGCTCGACTCGGGCCGCTCCGAGCCAGCGCACCGACGCACCCGGGATCTCGTTGCCCACCGCATAGCCAAGCAGCGCCGGATGGCCGGCGCACGTGCGCACCCCGGCACGCAGGCATTCGTCCTGGCTGGGGGTCCAGGTGCCCTCGCACAGGTAGCCGGTGTAGCGTTCCGCTCCCAACCCCACCAGCACCCGCAGTCCCTGCCGTTGCGCCGCGTCCAGCAACCAGCGCGGCGGGGCCGTGTACGTGCGCACCGCGTTCCAGCCATGCCGCGCCATTCCCGCGAAATCCCTTTCCACGACCGCCGCGGGAGGAAACTCATGGCCCTCCGCATCGGGTCGGAAGGTCCCGTACGTCACGCCCTTGAGGAGCAGCTTCTCGCCGCCCACGAACAGGCTCTTGCCCAGCGCCTGTACTCGCGGCTCCCCCACTCCCCTCCCCCGCGCCTGTACTCGCGGCTCCCCCACTCCCCTCCCCCGCGCCTGCAACTCCCAGCCTGTTTGCACCTCGATCACCGGTCACCCCTCGCCATGAGCCAGTTGGCCCCAATGCGGCAGCGCCTCCGCTCCCGCCTCGGGGGCGTTGTCGCAGCACTCGTATAATATTACTATTCACATCATGCTTGGTTTGTTACGACGCCATTATGATGTTACCATAGTCGTGTTCGTATCATAGCTACTCGGTCCAGACTCATAACGCAGCTCGCCTCGCATCCAGGACGGACCGCGGACAGCCGACTCAGGCAGCTCCGCCCCCGACCCCCTGCCGGATCCACCGGCCGGGCCACGGGCGCTCGCTGGCCCTGCCGAGTGTCCCCCAGGCAGCTGAAGGGGCAACTCCCAGACATGCGGATTCTCGTTGCAGGCGGCGCCGGAATGATCGGCTCTCACCTTTGCGAGCGGCTGATCTCGACCGGTCACGAGGTCATTTGCGTCGACAATCTCATCACCGGTCGGCGTGCGAATCTCAAGGCCCTGCTCAGCCACCCAGGATTTCATTTCGTTCAGCACGACGTGGTTCTCGAACTGCCGACGTTCCCTCGCCTCCATCGCGTCTATCACCTCGCCAGCCCGGCGAGCCCCATCGGCTATACCCGATCGCCCATTGAAACCCTTCGTGTGAACAGTGAGGGGACGCGGCGCTTGCTCGAGCTCGCGGCCTTGCACCGCGCGCGCCTCTTGTATACGAGCACCTCGGAGATCTATGGCGATCCGTTGGAGCACCCGCAGACCGAGGCGTATCGAGGGAACGTGAGCTGTACGGGCCCGCGATCGATGTATGACGAAGCCAAACGCTATGGTGAGGCGCTAACGATGGCGTACGTCCGCGCCCGTCATGTCGACGCCCGCATTGTTCGCATTTTCAATACGTATGGTCCTCGCGCCGACGCGGACGACGGCCGACTCGTGGGCAACTTGATCACGCAAGCGCTGACCGGCCGGGCGATGACGATCTACGGGGACGGGACCCAGACCCGCTCTCTCTGCTACGTCTCCGATACGGTCGAAGGGTTGATCCAGGCCATGGAATCCGCGCGTGCGCGGGGCGAAGTGATCAACCTCGGCAACCCCGACGAGCGCACGGTACTCGAGTGCGCCCGGATCGTGCGTGATTTGATCGGGTCAACCTCCGAGTTCGTGTTCATGCCGCCAGCCGTGGGCGACGATCCGAAGGTCCGCTGCCCCGATATCCGCAAGGGGCAAGCGCTGCTCGGCTGGGGCCCGACGGTGGGGATTCGCGAGGGACTGACCCATACGATCGCGCACTTTCGCGAGGTGCTGGGCATGGGAGCGGTTCGCGACCCGCAGCCGTCGACGAACGGCACGCTTGCATCGCACTCTCGTCGCGACCGTACGCCCCTTCGGGCGCCGGCTCGCGCCGGCGACGCTCCGACTCGCTCGTCGTAGGCACGGCGCGCCGATCTCCGGGGACGGAACCGAGCCCACGACGCGGGGGTAGCATCCAATATCAGACCCCCCAGCGAGGAGGACCCGTGAAGACGCATTCGCGTGGCGAATTGCGGATTGCAATGATGGGGCTGATTGCATGCAGCGCGTGGGCTTCGGTGGCGCGAGCGGAGGGCCGCGCTTTCGACGTCGAGCGTGATGAAGGGATCCCCACGTCGCTGTTCGGCTCCTTCGTTCGCAGCCACGAGCTGCTCGTCTACCCCTTCTACGAGTTCACGTCGAACCCCGACCAGGAATACAAGCCCAGCGAGCTAGGGGAGACGCTGCAACAGGACTTTCGCGCCAAGCGCACCGAACACGAGGCGCTCCTGTTCGTGGCCTACGGATTCAGCGATCGGTTGGCCCTGGAGTTCGAGTCCGCCCTGTGGACCAAGGCGACCCAGCACACGGCGTCGGCCGATCCTTCCGGCTTGCCCGCGACCCTCGAGGAATCCGGTCTTGGGGACACCCAAGCGGAACTGCGCTGGCGCTGGGCGAAGGAGACCCTCCGGCGGCCCGAGCTCTACAGCTATTTCGAGGTCGCGTTCCCGCTGCAACGCACCCGCCGGCTCATCGGGACTCCGTCCTGGGAGCTCACTCCCGGCGTGGGCGCGATCAAGACCTCGCGGTGGGGCACGTTCAGCGCACGCACTTCGGCGGACTACTCCGACGGCAAGTCCGAGTTCGGCGAATCGGCCTTCGAATACCTGACCCGGCCGCTCGGCGCGTGGCGCTGGGTGGCAGCGGTCGAGGGCTCGCAGGACGAGTGGGCGCTGATCGGGGAAGCCCAGGTGACCTTCAGACCCCACATGACGCTCAAGCTCAACAACGGCTTCGGCCTCACCAGCAAAGCCCCGGACCTGGCACCCGAGGTGGGTGTAATGTTCTCCTTCCGGTGATCGAGGCGCGAGCTTTCGATCGAGTCGAGAGTCGAGGCGTGGTGCACGCTGGGAGGAAGGGCCATGAGCCTTGCGGAAGCGACGGTCGGTCAACTTCTGATCCCGGTCGACGATTTCGAGCGAGGGGTTGCCTTCTATCGTGACGTCCTCGGCATCCCGTTCCTCTTCTCGGCGCCGCCCCAGATGGCCTTCTTCGCGTGCGGCCCGGTACGCCTCCTGGTCGGCGTGACGCCAGCCGGGCAGAGCGCACAACGGGGCTCGGCGATCTACTTTCGCGTGAACGACATCCACGGCGCGTTCGAGTCCCTCAAGGACAAGGGAGTGCAGTTTCGGGCGGACCCTCATGTGGTCTACCGGACGCCGCAATCGGTGCTGTGGCTTTCTGAGTTCAACGACCCCGACGGCAACCCGTTGGCGTTGATGAGCGAGGTGACCGCGGCGCCCGTCTGAGATTCAGGTCGCCGCGGCGGCGTGCACGCGGTCGAGGATCGCGAAATTGAGGCCGTACCCCCGCCGAACGAAAGGCCGATCGGGGTCACCTGCTCGATGCCGAGGTGGTCGAGCAAGGTGGCCAGGTCCTCGGCCTGGGCCGAATCTCGCCCCGGCGTCCCTCGCGCGCCCCGGTTCCGGGCGGTATTCTCCCGCCATGCTCCGCGAGCACGTGGTCATGGAAGGGCACCTGATCGATTCGGACATCTTGCGCCGGGCTTTTGGTCGCATCGTCGAGGAAGGCGGGCAGTTCGAGGTGCTCGAGTTCAGGGTCGGGACCTCGAACGCCGAGCCTTCCTATACGCGCCTGGCGGTCCTCGCGCCGGAGCCCGAGACCCTGGACCGCATCCTCGAAGGGCTGCGTTACCTGGGCGCCTCCACCTCGGTGGACGACGCGCGATTCGCCCCGGCCGAGGCCGACGGCATCCTCCCGGACGAGTTCTACTCGACCACCAACTTCGACACCTTCGTCCGCATCTCCGGCCGCTGGGAGCCGGTCCTCGACCAACGGATGGACTGCGCAATCGTGCAGCGCGGAGGATCTCCCCGCTGCGTCAAGCAGGGCCAGGTGCTGCGTGGCGAGCCGGTGGCCCTGCGTGGCTCGGGCCTCCGCGTGCGGCCGCTCGAGCGCAGCCGCGACTACTCGGTGTTCGGCTTCATGTCGGAGCGCATCTCGGCCGAGGTCAACAAGGGCATCGTGATCGCGGGGGTGGCCCGGGAGATGGGACGAGCGCGGACCGCCGGCGAGAAGATCGTGGCGGTCGTGGGACCCGCGGTGATCCACTCGGGAGGAGACGTGCCGCTCGGCGATCTGATCCGCAACGGCTGGATCGACGTGTTGCTCGCAGGCAACGCGTTCGCGGTGCACGATCTCGAGAAGGCGATCTTGCGCACCAGCCTCGGCGTGTGTCAGATGAGCGGGCGGGGCGTCGAGGGCGGAAGCCGTAACCATCTGTTCGCGATCAACACGGTCAACCGTGCGGGTGGAATCGCGGCCGCGGTCGCATCGGGTCTGGTGACCTCGGGAGTGATGCACGAGGCGGTGCGGGCGCGAGTCCCATTCGTGCTGGCAGGATCGATCCGCGACGACGGGCCGCTGCGTGACGTGATCACCGATGTCATCGAGGCCCAGAAAGCCTACGCCGGGGCGCTCGAGGGCGCGGGCCTGTGTCTCATGCTGGCGACCGCACTCCATTCGATCGCGGTCGGCAACCTCCTGCCCGCGCGAGTGCGCACGGTGTGTGTGGACATGTCGGAGTCGTTGCCGATCAAGCTCTCGAACCGCGGCTCGATGCAGGCGATCGGCCTGGTGACCGACGTGGGTTACTTTCTCGAACGGCTGGCCGCCGAGCTGAAGGCCGCGGAGCCGATGCGTCCCTAAGCATGGGACCTGACTTGCCCTCACGCCAGAAAGAGGAGTCATGCTTCGACGTCTCTTTGGTCTCGCGCTCCTGATCGCCCTGTCGACGCTCTCGTGCAGCAAGTCGAACGACCGCAGGGCGCCCCTCACCGAGCGTCAGCGCGACAGCATCCTCGCGCGCGAGCCCCTGCCGGGCGCATCGGTGGTCGGTAGGGCGCTGGAGGTCTCAGATACCGCGGCGGTGCGGGCCGCGCGCATCGATTCAATGCCCTAGCGTTCGCGGCCACGCAACTCCCTGGCTCTTCGCGTCTTTCGCCGTCACCGCGCCGAGGTCACCCTCCAGGCCAGGCCGAAGGCCGCCACCAAGAGCGAGGCCGCAAGCAGGAACGCGGCGCCCGGCAGGTGCCATGTGGCGTGGGGACCGATGAATCCCGCGAAGGTGTACGAGAACAGACCCGGGCCGATGAGTCCCGCGATCCCCATCAGGCTGCTGTTGGCGCCCTGCAGGCGTCCCTGCTCCTCGGCGGCCACGTGGCGGCTCATCAGCCCCTGGGTCGAGGGTCCGACGAGGCCCATGAAGGCGAGCACCGGGATTCCCGACCAGAACCACGCCCCGGTGGCGGCCAGGGCGAAGATCGCCTGGCCCATCACGCCGCAGGCGAGACCCGCCAGCAGGGCCCGGCGCTCGCCAAATCGCGCCACGATCGGCTTCACGATTCCGCCCTGCACGATCACGCTGCACACCCCGACCGCGGTGAGCGTGAGCCCCACCATCCGTTCGTTCCACCTGTAGCGGTAGCCTGCGTAGAGCACGAACACGCTGGGCAGCACCTGATGCGCGACGAAGTACAGCAGGTACACGAGGGCGAGCCTGAGGAGCCCGCGGCGCGATCGCAGCAGCGAGAGCGAGCCCACCGGATTCGCGCGCCGCACGTCGAAGGGCTTGCGTCGTTGCGGGGGGAGCGATTCGGGCAGCACGAACAGACCGTACAACGCGTTGCCGAGCGTGAGCGCGGCCGACACCCAAAACGGGAGCCGCGGGTTCATCGCCCCGAGCACGCCCCCCAGCGCGGGCCCGAGGATGAATCCGAGCCCCCACGCCGCTCCGATCCTCGCGAACCCCGCGGTGCGCGTCTCGGGCGGCGTCACGTCGGCGACGTAGGCCCACGCGGTGGTGAAGCTCGCGCCCGTGATCCCCGAGATCACGCGTCCCAGAAACAGCCAGCCCAGCGACGGGGCGAGGGCCATCACGATGTAGTCGAGCCCGAGACCAAAGTTCGAGAGCAGGATTACCGGTCGGCGACCGAACCGGTCCGAAAGCGACCCGATGAGTGGAGAGCAGACGAACTGCATCAGCGCCCACACCGTCCCGAAGAGGCCGTAGATCTCGGCCGCGCGCGGGGTGTCGCCCCCGAGGAAGCGCTCGACCAGTTTGGGGAGGACCGGAATGACCACTCCGAGCGCCACCACGTCGAGCATCACGGTGACGAAGATGAAGGCGATTGCAGCACGGCGCGCCGCAGCAGCGGGCTCGTTCACGGGATCAGGAGGATCACGGGCATCGGCAAAGGGCTAAAACCGAGGCGCCAGCCGCCGATACCACGGAACGTGCACCAAGGCGTTCATGCCAGGCATCGCCGAATGGGTTCTGACGAGCCGAGCACCCGACCGACCCGGTTCCGCGCGTGTGATACGATCTATCTTGTGGGCGCTCATGCGATCCGGCGAGGGACGATGGGACTCGCGATCTTCCTCTTGGCAGCGCTCGCGCCGGGGCTGGCGGCCGCGGCGCGGCGCGACTTCACCTGAGTCGCTCCGGGCTGCGCGCCCGCGACGCCCGTGCAGGCGGCGGAGTT
>VBOY01000167.1 GCA_005893295.1 Candidatus Eiseniibacteriota bacterium
GGCGAAGTACACGGCGGAATTCCGGGTGCCGAACCTCGCGTACGGCTTCATCGTGCAGGGAACCGTCGCCAAGGGCAGGATCGAAACGATTGACACCCGGGAGGCCGAACGCGCCCCGGGCGTGATCCGGATCTTCACGCACCTGAATACGCCGAAGCTCGGGCCGAAGGCTTCAACGGAGGACTCGCCACCGCGGGCCGCCAAAGAGCCGGACAAGTCGTTCCGGGCGCTCCAGTCCGACAGGGTCCTCTTCAACGGCCAGCCCGTGGCCCTCGTCGTCGGCGAGACGTACGAGCAGGCGCGGTATGCGGCGCGCCTCGTCAAGACCTCCTACAGCGCGGAGAAGCACGTGACGGACACGGAGGCCGTGCGCGGGCGCGCGCGCGTGCCGTCGAAGGACCCATCCCCGAGGCCGCGCGGGAACCCTGAAGACACCATGCGCACCGCGCCGGTCAAAGTCGAGGCTGAGTACCGCATCCCCATCGAGCACCACAACCCCATGGAGCCGCACGCGGCCATCGCCGCCTGGCAGGGCGACAGGCTCACGATCTGCGACAAGACGCAGGAAGTCTAGTGCGCGTCGTCTCGCCCTACGTCGGCGGGGCGTTCGGGTCGTCGCTGAGGCCGAACTATTACCCGGCGCTGACGGCCATGGCGGCCCGCGAGCTCAGGCGCCCGGTCAAGGTCGTCTACACGCGCACCCAGATGTTCACCGGCCACGGCCACCGGCCATACACGATTCAGAAGGTCGCGCTCGGCGCCGAGCGGTCGGGGAAGCTGTCCTCGATGATCCACGAGGTCGTGCACAACACGTCGACCTTCGAAGAATTCTCCGACGACACCACGCGGTTCACGCGCCAGGTGTACGCCTGCCCGAACCTCTACGCGCCGGTCAAGATCACCGACACGGACCTCAATACCCCCACGTGGATGCGAGCCCCGGGCGCCGTCAGCGGCATGTTCGCGCTCGAGTGCGCGATGGACGAGCTGGCCTACGCGCTCAAGATGGACCCGTTAGAGCTCCGCCTCATTAACTACGCGGAGGTGGACCCGGAGAGCGGCTTGCCGTTTTCGAGCAAGGCGCTGCGGGAATGCTACCGGCTCGGAGCGGAGAAGTTCGGATGGAAGGACAGGAAGTTCGAGCCGCGCTCGGTGCGTGACGGGCGGTGGCTGGTCGGCTGGGGGATGGCCACGGGCATCTGGGGTGCTTTTCAGATGCCGGCCGCCGCCCGAATTGCGCTCAAGGCGGACGGGACGGCACACGTCGCCAGCGCGACTAGCGACATCGGCCCCGGCACCTACACGGTCGCCACTATGATCGCCGCCGAGTACCTTGGGCTCAGGCCGGACCAGGTCCAGTTCGAACTCGGCGACACGAGCTTTCCCCGCGCTCCGTCGCAGGGCGGATCCTGGACGACGGCGAGCGTCGGCTCGGCCGTGCACGGCGCGGCCCTGGCCATCGGCGCGAAGCTGCTGTCGCTCGCGAACCGGGAGGCGACCTCGCCGCTGAAGGCGGCGGCCGCCTCCGACGTCGAGATGCTCGACGGCCGGCTGCAACTCAAGAGTGACTCGTCGCGCTTCGTCAGTGTCTCCGAAATCATGAGGCGCAACGGCCTCGCCGAGATCACGGAGACGTTCGAGTCGCGCCCCTCGGAGGAGCGCCAAAAGTATGCGACGCTGGCGCACGGTGCCCAGTTCATCGAGGTGAAGGTGGACGCGGACCTCGGGACCGTGCGCGTCACGCGCGCGATAGAGGTCACGGCATCCGGCAAGATCATCAACCCCAAGGCCTCCCACAGCCAGGAGATCGGCGGCGTTGTCTGGGGCATCGGCATGGCGCTCCAAGAGGCGACCGAGATCGACCATCGCTACGGGCGAATCATGAACCCAAACCTCCAACACTACCACGTGCCTGTGGTCAACCCGCTTGGCGTCAAGGGTATGGGCGAGCTCGGGATGGTCGGCATTCCGGCGGCCATCGCCAACGCCGTCTTTCACGCGACGGGCAGACGCATCAGAGAGCTGCCCATTACGCCGGACAAGTTGCTGTAAAGAAGCCCGGTCAAGCGCGACCATCAATCCACTGAAACGGGACGGAGGACGGGATGAAACGGGTCTTCGCGACGGTCATGTTGCTCGCTCTGGTCGCCTCGGCGACTTCGGACGGTCCCGCGGCCGCTTCGGATTCTGCGCAGGCGATCAAGATCACGCGAAGCGGCTCGCAGCCGTCCCGCCAGGGACCAGCGGAGAATTTCACGGGTTCCGTACGGGTCGAGCCCCTGTTCCCCGCGAACGCGCCCTCACGCGCGTCTGGAGGCCGCGTGACGTTCGAGCCCGGCGCGCGGAGTGCTTGGCATACCCATCCGCTGGGTCAGACGCTCATCGTGACCGCCGGGACCGGGTGGATTCAGCGGGGGGGTGGTCCGATTCAGGAGTTCCGGGAGGGCGATGTCGTGTGGATCCCGCCGGGTCTGAAACACTGGCATGGCGCCGCGCCAACCACGGCCATGACGCATATCGCTATTCAGGAACATCTCGACGGGAAAAACGTCGAGTGGCTGGAAAAGGTCAGCGACGAGCAATACCGGCGATGACGCCCTGGACGAGCGAGGAGCTCAGCAAGGTCGGAGGCGCTGAGGAGCTGGAGCTCGCGTCGGTTCGAGCCGATGGCACGCTAGGCAAGCCGGTGACGATCTGGGTCGCCCGCGTCGGGAACGACCTCTACGTCCGGTCATGGAAGGGGCACACCGGCGCCTGGTTCCGCGCCAGTCAGGTCCGCCACGGAGGGCACATCGACGCCGGCGGCGTCGGCAAGGACGTCACGTTCGTCGCGGAAGCCGACGAGCGCATCAACGACCAGATCGACGCCGCGTACCGCACCAAGTATCGCCGTCATGGCGCACGCTGGGTCAACCCCATGGTCGCCCACGAGGCCCGAGCGGCGACAATCAAGCTCGTGCCGCGCGGATAGGCGGCGCGCTGCGCAACTCCTGAGAACGCCGACGGGGGACATTCATGGACCCTGGCGATGTCCGACGAGATCGAAGCGGTACGCGCCATGGTCAACCGCTTCATGCAGACCGAGGTCGTGCCTGTCATGGCTGGGTACGGGAAGCGCGGCGAGTTCCCGCGAGAGCTGATCAGGAAGGCCGGCGAAGCCGGGCTGTACGGCGCCGTCTTCCCCGAGTCGGTGGGCGGCACGAACCTCGGCTACCTTGCCGCGACGGTGATCCAGGAAGAGATGGCCCGCAACGATGCGCGATTCGCGGCGTGCAACAACCAGCAGGGCTCGACCTGCCCGAGCTGCATCTACTTCGGCGGCACGCCGGAACAGATCAAGAAGTACGTCCCGAACCTGCTGGCTGGGGAAACCATCGGCATGATGGCGTTGACCGAGTCAGGCGGCGGCTCCGACCGATGAAGACCTTTGCGCGGCGTGACAGCGACGTCTATCGCATCACCGGCCAAAAGATGTTCGCGTCGATCGCCAACGAGACCGACGTCGGCGTCCTGTTCGCGAAGACGGACAGAGATGCAGGCGCTCGCGGGGTCATCGGATTCATCGTCGAACCCAAGAGGTATCCAGGTTGGAAGGTGCAGCCGATCGAGATGCTCGGGCTCGCGAACGCGTTTCGTACCAACGTGCTCTACCTCGATGACTTCATCGTACCGGTCGAGAACCGGCTGGGCGCGGAGGGCGCCGGGTTCGATCGTCATGCGGACGCTTCAGGCCGGGCGCGTCACGGTGGCGGGCAACGCCCTGGGGATCGCCCGACGCGGCACCGCGCAGGCTATGAAACGACTATGAATTAAACGGACCGACATGGGCCAAGAGACTCCAACGAGGCCGTGGCGTAAGCCTTCGTCGTCATTGGCTCGAGTTGGTTCTTCCCGCTGGCTGTGATGAGCGAATTTCCCCTCATAACCCAAAGGTCGCTGGTTCAAATCCAGCCCCCGCAACCATGAAGAACGAGGGGTTAGCGGACGCAAGAGCCGCTAACCCCTTCGCTTTACCCAGACTTCACCCAGGAATGGGAAGACTCGACATCCCGGACGTCTCCCGGGTGTGACCAAAGGTCCGGGTGGCAACGATGGGTCATTCGACCGGCTACGCCGACGTCGACGCGGTGCTCGCGAAGCTGCTTGCGGGTGTGCGCGGCACGCTCGGGCCGTAGCTCGTCGGCGTGTATCTCGACGGTTCGCTCGCGACCGGCGATTTCGCGGAGCACAGCAGCGATATCGACGTCCTCGTGGTGACGGAAGACGCGCTCTCCGACGAGGTCGTCGCCACGCTCGGAACGATGCACGCGCGGCTCGCGACCGGAACGTCGAAGTGGGCGCAAGAGCTCGAGGTCTCGTACATCCCACGCCGTGCACTTCGGCGCTTCGATCCCGATAACAATTCCCATCCCTGTATCCAGCGTGGCAGTGATCAGCTCCTCACTGAGGAGCACGACCGCGCCTGGGTGATTCACCGGCACGTCGTCCGTGAGCACGGAGTCGCGCTTGTGGGTCCCGATCCACGCACGCTGATCGATCCAGTCGATGTTCAGAGATCTGCGCGACGCCGTCGTGAGTCTGCTGCATGGCTGGTGGACGCCGGCGTCCACGTGTCGCCGGTTGCTCGACAACCCGTTCTACCGCCCGTACGCGGTGCTGACGATGTGCCGCATGCGCTACACGCTGCAGTACGGCGTGGTGGTGTCGAAACCGAGCGGCGCGCGCTGGGCGCAAGCGGCGCTGGACGCGAGGTGGACACCGCTGATCCAGGCTGCGCTCGCTTGGTCGAGTGACATCGTCCCAGATCTTTGCGAGACGCTTCGATTCATCGATGACACCCGGCCGG
>VBOY01000168.1:0-334 GCA_005893295.1 Candidatus Eiseniibacteriota bacterium
ATCGACCTTGACCTTCCGGTGTCCATAACGAAGGGTGATCTGCTCTCGATCCCCGTCGCCGTCTACAACTATCTCCCCGGGGCCCAGCGCGTCTCGCTCGAGCTGAGGCAGGACCCCTGGTTCGCGCTCGACGGCGACGTCGCGGCCAAGCAGGTCGACGTCGCGGCGGGGGAGGTGGCGGTCGCCTACTTCCGCATCAGGGCCTCCAGGATCGGCGCGCAGCAGCTTCAGGTGACGGCGCGGCTGGAGAATGCCGCAGTGGGAGTGCCGGGCGATTCCGTTGCGCGCTCTGTCGAGGTGCGGCCGGACGGCGAGGAGCAAGCGGTCGTCGTGA
>VBOY01000168.1:440-3717 GCA_005893295.1 Candidatus Eiseniibacteriota bacterium
CGGATGCCCGGCGGCTGCTTCGAGCAGACGTCATCATCGACCTACCCCGACGTACTCGCGATGGACTACCTCAAGACGAGCAAGAAGCTCACACCCGAGATCCGGGCAAAGGCCGAGCAGTATGTTTCGCTCGGATACCAGCGGCTCCTGACCTTCGAAGTGCGAGGCGGCGGGTTCTCATGGTTCGGCGAGGCCCCGGCGAACAAGATCCTGACGGCGTACGGGCTGATGGAGTTCTACGATATGGGTCGCGTGCACGAGGTCGACCCGAGGTTGATCGAGCGGACGCAGGACTGGCTCGCTCGCCAGCAGCAGCCCGACGGAAGCTTCAAGCCCGATGCCGCCTTCATCAACGAGGGCGCGACGAACCGCTACAACACGGACGTCGTGAGGATCACGGCCTATGTAGGGTGGGCGCTCGCGGCGACCGGCTACCGGGACGAGGCGGTCGAGAAGGCGCAAAAGTTCGTTGCTTCGCATCTGACGGGCAAGGAGGACGCCTACACGCTGGCCGTCATCGCCAACTTCGCCGCCGACTTCGGCGGCGTGGCGACCTGGACCGACGGCTCCATCGAGGCACTCGTGGCGAAGGTGACCGAGGGGCCCAAGACAGCCTACTGGAAGCAGGAGGGTGAGACACCAACCTCGGCGAGAGAGGAATCTGCGGACCTGGAGACGACGGCATTGGCCGCGCAGGCGCTGCTCAAGTCGGGCCGAAAGAGCGCGCTGGCCAAGAGGGCGCTCGACTACCTGGCCGGGAAGAAGGACTCTTTCGGCAACTGGAGCACGACCCAAGCGACGATCCTCTCGCTCAAGGCCTTCCTGCTCTCCTTCGCGAAGGGACAGGACGCCGACACGTCGGGGACCATCGAGGTATCGGTGGACGGCAAGACCGCCGGGCGTGTGGAGATCACGAAGGAGAACAACGACCTGCTCAGGATGGTCGATCTGAAGTCCTACACGCACGGCGGGGGGCACAGAATCGGCCTTTCGTTCACGGGGCAGGGAAACGTGCAGTACCAGATCGTTGGACGCTACTACGTGCCCTGGGACCTTCGATCCGACTCCGAACCTCGGGGTCCGCTCTCGATTGACATCGCCTACGACCGCATGCGGCTGGCGCAGGACGAAGTGGCGACGGCGAAGGTGCGGGTGCGCAACAACACGCCGGCGACGGCCAGACTGATCATGGTGGATTCGGGCTTCGAGCCGTCGAGTGAGGACTTCGAGGCGCTCGTCGATCAGACGCGCGGTCGCGTGGGCGGCAAGCTGGAAAAGTACACGATCACGGCCAAGCAAGCGATCCTCTACTTCGACGGGCTGGGCCCGGAGCAGACGGTGGAGTTCTCCTTCGGGCTCAGGGCGAAGTTTCCCGTTCGCGCGAAGACATTCTCGTCGCGTGCCTACGAGTACTACAACCCCAGGGTGGAGGATCGGACGAAACCGGTCGAGATGACGATCGTGGCCAAGTAGTAGGGGATTGAGAGAGTACCAGACCAGCCGCACACGGAGCCGGCGGATGTCAGGTCTGGAGCAGAGCGACAGTGCCCACACCGCCGTCCGCGCAGATGCTGACGACGGCGCGGCTTGCGGGCGGCATCGCCGCGAGCTGCTTGAGCGACTGGCTCAGGATCCGGGCTCCGGTGGCCCCGAACGGGTGTCCGATGGCGACGCTGCCGCCGTTGGGGTTGACGCGATCTCGAGGGAAGGGGCCGAAGGAGTGGGGCACGCCCGACTTCTCGCGGACGTAACGTTCGTCCTCCAGAGCCTTCACGTTACACAGAACCTGGGCCGCGAACGCCTCGTGAATCTCCCAGAGGGCGACGTCTTCGTAGCGGAGCCCCTGGCGAGCAAGCATGCGCGGAATCGCGGCGGCCGGCGCCATCAAGAGCCCCTCCCGGAAGATGTCCACCGCCGCCATCTCGAAATCGACGAGCCTGGCGCGCGGCAGCGTCGCGGGAAGGCGGGAGAGCCCTTCGTCCGTCGCGATCCAGAGGGCGGCGGCGCCGTCGGTCAGCGGCGAGCTGTTGCCCGCCGTGAGAGTGCCCTGGCCGCTCGACCGATCGAAAGCGGGTCTCAGGGCGGCAAGCTTCTCCAATGAGGTATCCCTCCGCGGGAAGGCATCGCGGGAGATTCCGTCCACCGGCACGATGAGATCGTCGAAGAAACCGGCATCCTGCGCAGCGATCGTCCCTTGATGGCTCCGCAGCGCGAGCTCGTCCTGCTCGAGGCGCCCGATCTTCCACTCGCGAGCCATTTCTTCGCAGTGTTCTCCCATGCTCTTGCCGGTCACGCGGTTCTTGACTTCGGGGACGTGGAGCCGGACGTCCCGCGGCCGGAGCGCGGCAACGGCGCCGAGCTTTCGCTTCAGGCCGCGCCCCTGGCCGAGCCGGCGAAGCCAGTCGGACAGGTTCTGTCCGAGGCCGATCTGAACCCGGCTCATGCTCTCCACGCCGCCGGCCAGGGCGAGCGCGTGCCCGCCGTGCGCCAGCAGGCCGGCGGCCTCGAAGGCGCCGGCCATGCTCGTGCTGCATTGCATGATGGTGGTGAAGCTCGGGACGTGGGGCTCCAGGCCAGCCTCCAGCCAGACCTCGCGGGCAAGGTTGCTGTAGGCCAGGTTGAGCAAGACGGACCCCCACACACCGAAGTCGATGGCGCCGGTGACTTGCCTCGCCATGGCTTGGACCACCGGGACAGAAAGCGCGAGAGCATCGCGGCCGGAGAAAGGCCCGTCCACGCGGAGAAACGGGGTGCGCAGCCCCGCCGCGAGCCAGATTGCCGGGCTGGCGGTCGGCCTCATCGGACTATTCTGCACGAACTCTCCCGGACGGGAGGCCGGCGGCCGCAGAGGCCGCCGCCAGCAGGGCGAGCCCAGCCGCCACGCCCGTCACAAGCCGGAACGCCTCCTCGAACGAGCCGGCGATGGCTTCCTGAACCTGCCCGCGCTCGACATCGGAGAGTGTCGATGGCGCGCGTGCGGCACCCAGCTTCCGGCGCTCGGAGGCCGGAACGACTGAATCCGGAGCAGAGAAGCCGGCCTCCGAAAGCCTCCGGTCGAGCGCCCGATCGAAGTGGCCCGAGGCGACCACACCCAGGACGGCGATCGCGAGCAGACCCGCGACCCGGGCGACAGCGTTGTTGACCCCGGATGCGGCCCCGGTTTCCCGCGCACCGACAGCGTTCAGAACGGTCGTGGTCAGAGGCGCGACCGTCAGCGCGATCCCGAGACCGAGCACGGAGAGCGACGGCAGCACCGTCGCAGCGTAGGTGCCGCTCG
>VBOY01000080.1 GCA_005893295.1 Candidatus Eiseniibacteriota bacterium
ACCTTGAGCGTCCAGTTGATCACGCTGAAGGTGGAATCGAAGATCCACGTCCACGCGATCGCCGCCAAGGAGACCGGAACCGCCCAGGGAAGGAGCAGCACGAAGCGCGCAAACCGCTTCCCCGGGAAGGCGGCGCGGAAGACCTGGGCGGCCGCGGTAGCCAGGACGACTGCCAGGGCCTGAGAGCCCAGCGTGACGATCAACGTGTTCCGCAGCGCTCGGAGGAAAACGGGGTCGGCGAGGATCGCCGCGTAATTCCGGAGCCCCACCCACCTGAACTCCAAGCTGCCGGAGGTTGCGTCGCTGAAGCTGAGCACGATCGCGAGCGCGAAGGGAACGCCCACCAGCAGGAGCACGTAGGCGAGGGAAGGGGCGAGCATCGCGGCGCCCAGGATGTCCTCGCGGTCGGCAATCGTGCGCCGGCGCATCACTGCGCTCGCCTCGAGCCCGTGTCGGCGTCGAAGTAGCGCAGCATCCGCTTCGGCACCGCGAACTCCTGCACCTCGCCTTCCGGGATCGCCGCCGTGACGGTCCCGGGCAGCTTTGCGATCACCGTCGCATCGGCGCCCTCCGGGACCGAGCCGTACACGTACCGGTCGGAGCCCAGATACTCCACGCGCCGCACCCGGAAGCGGAATGGCCTGAGTTCCTCGCCGGGTGCGAGCATGCTGCGGGGGAGGAAGTGCTCGGGGCGGAATCCGAGCAGTGTTCGGGGCGGCAAGCTGGCGTCTCCCAGTTCGAGCAGATTCATGGGGGGCTGGCCGACGAACGTCGCGACGAACGTGTCCACCGGGTCTTCGTAGACCTCCCGCGGCGTTCCGATCTGTCGCACCCTTCCGCGGTCCATGACGGCGATCCGGTCGCCGAGGCCCATCGCCTCGACTTGGTCATGCGTCACGTAGGTCGACGTGGTGCCGACCTGGCGCTGGAATCGCTTGAGCTCGTCGCGGGCGGTGTTGCGTAGCTTGGCGTCGAGGTTCGCCAGGGGCTCATCGAACAGGAAGACCTTGGGATTCCGCACCAACGCCCGGCAAAGGGCGACGCGCTGGCGCTCGCCGCCCGAGAGCTGTCGAGGATAGCGCTTGAGGAGGCGCGAGAGGCCGAACATCTCGGACGCCCACTGGACCTTCTCCGCGATCTGGTGCCGGGGCGTACCGCACGCCTCGAGCGGGAACGAGATGTTCCGGAATACGGTTCGGTGCGGATAGAGAGCGTAGCTCTGGAAGACCATGGCGATGCCACGTGCCCGAGGTGGGACCTGCCCGTCCACGCGCTCCCCGCCGATGCGGATCTCTCCCGCCGTCGGTCGTTCCAGCCCCGCGATCATCCGAAGCAGGGTCGTCTTGCCGCAGCCGGAAGGACCGAGTAGGACCAGAAACTCTCCGTCGCCGATCGAGAGGTCCACGCCGTCGACAGCTCGCAGATCGCCGAAGTGCTTCCTCAAACCCCGGATCTCGACGCCCGCCACAGCCTTTTGCCTCCCCGGGTTCCGGCTCCCCAGGGTTGGGATTCCCCACCCTCGCTATGGATGCGCCGCTTCCGCTGCCCGAGGGCCGGCGATGGCGGCAGCGGCCACATCGTGTCAGAAGCCGCGATGGCCGGCCAGCCTGTCACAGCCGCCTTGGGCAGCCGCTCCGGTTGCCCCCCACCGCAATCGCGCCGGCCATCACGCGCGGCTCCGGGGAGAGCGCTAGTCGGGAGATCCCCGGCTAGCGAGCGGCTTCCGCGACCATTCGCTGCAGCTCGGGCTCGGATGGTTGTACGAGCCACTTCCGCACCCGGCCGTCGGGACCGATCACCACGAAACAGCCGACCATCGCGTGGTAAGCCTGCGCTACCGTGCCCAATTCATCGAGCAACATCGGGTGCACGAGGCCATACCGGCGCCCCTCGTCCCGCGCGACCTCGGGATTCACGGTCACCCAGGCGCACAGCGCCTGGACCCCGCTCGGGAGGCCCCGCTTCTCCACATCCTGGAGCAGCCGCAGATCGGTGTCGCCCCCGTAGAGCGCGGCCTCGAGCAGCCGGAAATGGAGGAGCACCACCCTGCCACGGAGCGCAGAGAGCGTCCACGTTCGGCCCTCGAGGTCGGGGAGCGTGAAGTCCGGAGCCGGCAGACCCTCGAGGCCCTGCCCCGGCGCGGTGAAGTCGAGCGCCGCAACTGGAGTGGCCGCGCTCGGCGGTGAGAAGGCGAACACCGAATCGGGCACCGGGCTGCCGAGGGCCAGCGTGGTGTAGTCGTGCACCACCCGCACCGCCGACCGGCGATTCTGCGGTAGGAGCGTGCCCAGGGCGCCGGTCAGATCCACGTACACGCTGTCCCTGACCACCACCCCGCGCCGCGCATCGACCCAGAAGGTGATGGCCTCGCCGAGCGAGCCGGTCACCTTCATCGCCACCACCGGACGATTCTCCTCCTCCACCCGGAGGGAATCGCGGCGCAGCAGGCGGGGATGGTGAGCGGCGAGGATCTCACCCAGGCTCAGGAACCCCTGACTCAGCAACAGGGGTTGGAGCGCCCGCTCGTCTTGGGTCGCGGGGGCCGCTTCGCGGCTGTATTGGCCGAGCTCCCTCACGTAGTGATGGAGGGTAGAGCCATCGCAGACTCGGGTCTCTTCTGGACCCTGGTCGCGGAAACGCCCACCCGGGGCGGCGGCCACCACGTAGGTCTCTCGCGGCGGGTTCTCGCCCTCCTGCCCATCCCACCTCGTCACGTCGGCTCGGATCCAGTAGCTGGTCGCAGTCTGGTAGCGCCGGATCACGCGATTCAGGGTGACGGCGGCTTCGGAGGGGGCCGGCCTCGGGGAGGAAGGAGCGGAGGACCCGGCGAGCACGGCGAATGCGAGCGCGAGCATGGCCCGGTTCTCGGCATCGAGTCGCGGGCGCTTGAGCGCCGGCACGGCCCGCGCCCCGGCCATTCGCCCTCCGAGTCTTTGCTTGACTCGACCCTTCCGGCCGCGTTTTCCTTCCCGGTGCGCTCGGGGCGTGAGCCCGGCCGTTTTTCCGGCTGAGACGAGCGGCCGTGAGCCCCGGTGCTCTTTTCGTCAGCCGGCGTCGTACCAGGCAGCTCGCTGGTGGTTGTTCCGTCAGCGCCGAAGACGATCGCCGCATTGCGACGATCCGGTCCGGCGCACAAGGGGAGGAGACAGCGATGATGGATGTCATCCGATTCTGGAAGGATCCCGAGTACCGCGCGCGGACGGGTGAGGGGCCAGAGAATCCGGCCGGGGTGATCGAGCTGAGCGACGACCAGCTCAAGAAGGCCTCGGGCGTGGCCACTGTTGCCAGCACCACGTGCATGTGCTGCACCGATACGTCTCGTTTCCGGCGCTGTTGTCCGTAGCCGATCGCGGCCGTTCGTTCCCGGCGGGCGGGCTGCGGCTCGCCCGCCGTTGTGCTTCGCCGGCGCGCGGCGACGACGCATCCCGAGAATCCCCTCCTTCCCATGCCTTCCCCACCCTTCGACATCGCCTGGTACCGTGCGCTGACGCTGCGCGAGCGCGCGGCCTTGTTCCGTGCCGGGCGCCTGTCGGCGAGCCGCGATTCGGCGTCGAGTGAATCGGCGCAGAAGCGGCTCGCCGCCTGGAGGGCCCAGGCGCCCTTCGATCGCGAGCCATGGATGCGCGAGCGCCTGGCGAGCGAAGGGCTCGACGAGCCCGGCTTCCTCGCCATCCTGTCCGCGAGCGCCGAAGGGCTGCGGGCGGCGGTGGCGGATCCGCCCGAGTGGCTGATCGAGCTGCACCAAGCCCGTGACGCGGCTCGCGGGGCCGGGAGCCCGGCGGCGGCTTTGGATCGTGCGGGCGCGATCATCGAGACCCGCGCGCCGCCTGACCCGATCCCGTATCCCGAGTGGGTCGAGCGCGACCCGACGGGACGATTCCTCGTGCTGTTCGCACCGTTGGTCGAGCGCGCGCGACGAGAGTTGAAGGCTGGCCTCGAGTCGCTCCCCTTCCTGGCGGCTTCACCCCAGGACCTCGACCGCATGCTGCTCGTGGGACTTCCCATGGGGCTCGCCGCGATGCTCGAGCGCACGGCGGTTCTCGAGCTTCGGGTCGCCCGCCTCGAGGGACACCTCACGGGCGACACACCCGAGCAGCGCTTCGACAGCTTCATCGGGCTCCTCAGCCAAGCGGATTTCCGTCTCCGCCTGCTTCGCGAGTACCCCGTGCTCGCTCGCTGCGCGGCCGAGCACATTCGGGCTTGGGTGGACTCCTCGCTCGAGCTGATGCGCCGTCTGGGCGCCGATTGGGGCGATCTGCGAGCGGGGCTGCTCGGGCGCAGCGAGACCGGATCGCTCACGGAGCTCCGGATGGAGGCCGGTGACGCGCACCGCGGCGGCCGCAGCGTGGCCGTTCTCGGGTTCGCTTCCGGGGCTCGGCTGGTGTACAAGCCGCGCCCGCTGGCGATGGAGGCCCGTTTCCAGGAGCTGCTCGGTTGGCTCAACGGCTGCGGGGCGGAGCCGGGGTTTCGCACGCTCGGGGTCCTCGACCGCGGCGAATATGGATGGGTCGAGTTCGCCGCGGAGGCGCCGTGCGCCTCGGCCCACGAGGTCGAACGCTATTTCCGGCGGCTCGGCGGGCTGCTCGCGGTGCTTCACGCCACCGGCGCGATGGACTTCCACTTCCAGAACGTGGTCGCGTCGGGCGAGCACCCGGTCGCCGTCGACCTCGAGTCGTTGTTCCATCCGCCGCTGCCTTGCGCGCCGGTCGAACGGGCCGACGAGCGCATCGCCCGGGACGTGCTCGGCGATTCGGTGCTGCGCGTGGGGATGCTGCCCTTCCGGGTCAGCGAAGCCGAGGGCGGGGGCCGGCAGGACTGGAGCGGCGTGGCTGCGGTCGCCGGCCAGGCCTCGCCGGACCCGGTGCTCGACTGGGAGCGCCCCGGGACCGACGAGATGCACGCGGTCATGCGGCGCCTGGCGATGAAGGGCGCACGCAACCGCCCTACGCTCGAAGGTCATGAGGCCGACGCCGCCGATCACATCGGGCCGCTGGCCGAGGGCTTCGAGCGCACCCGTCGGATTCTTCTCGAGCGGCGCGACGACCTGCTTGCGCCCGGCGGGCCGCTCGATGCCGTCCGCGACCAGGTCACGCGCATCGTGCTGCGCACGACCCGCGGCTACGCCTTGCTTCTCGATCAGAGCTGGCACCCGGACTTCCTGCGCGACGCACTCGACCGCGACCGCTTCTTAGACCGCCTCTGGGTGGGCGCCGACGAGATGCCCGCCTGGTGGCGGGTCGCCGGCTACGATCAGCGCGACCTGTGGCGCGGCGACATTCCGTGGTTCGGCTCCCAGCCTGGCTCGCGCGACCTGTGGACGAGCGGCGGCGAGGTGCTGCCCGGCTTCTTCGCGGAGTCGGGTCTCGAGTGGGCACGGAGACGTTTGCGCGAGATGGGGGAGGACGACCTGTCGCGGCAGAGCTGGTTCACCCGCGTGTCGCTCGGCACACTGCTGCTCGACAGCGAGCGCGGCGAGTGGCCGGAATACCGGCTCGACGAAGCAGTCGGCGCCAGCCCGGACCGTTCGGGGCTCGCGAGCCGAGATCGGTCCGAGCTTCGCGACTCCCTCGTGGCCGAGGCGCGCCGGCTCGGCGCCTGGTACGAACGCATGGCGTGGCGCGAGCGCGAGCACCTGGTGTGGATCGCGCTCGACCTCAGGCAGGGGGTCTGGTCCCTCTATCCCTGCTCGGAGGATCTTTACGCCGGCGTGCCCGGGATCGCCCTTTTCCTCGGGATCTTGGGGACGATCACCCGGGAAGAGCGCTGGGTCGACCTCGCGCGACGGGGCATGGGAACTCTGCTTGAGAAGCTCGAGACGGCCCACAACCAGGTCCCCTTCATCGGGCTCTATCAGGGATGGGGCAGCGTGCTCTACACCGTGGCCCACCTGGGCTCGTCGACCGGCGATCGAGCGTTGCTCGAGGCGGGGGAGCGCCTCATCCCACGGATTCGCGAGCGGCTCTCCGCCGACCGGTTGCTCGACGTCGTCGGGGGCGCCGCCGGGGCGATCGCGGCCCTGCTCGCCCTCCACCGCACGAACGAGTCCTCCGCCGCGCTCGAAGCCGCGCTGCTCTGTGGCGAGCATCTGCTGGCGACCGCTCGTCCCACGGGCCAGGGGATCTCGTGGCTCACCGAGCTCAATGGCGACGAGCCGCCGACCGGATTCGCTCACGGGGCCGCCGGGATCGCCACCGCGCTGGTCGGTCTGGCGGAGGCGAGCGGCGACAGGCGATTCCTCGACGCGGGGCTCGGCGGATTCGCATTCGAGCGTGAGGCGCTGAAGAGCGAAGTGCGTCGCGGGCATATCGGGACCGGCGGTCCCGGGCACGGTGAGACGAGCCGGGAGCTCGCGCTCACCTGGTGCTACGGCGCGCCGGGCATGGGGCTCGCGCGCCTCCGCGCGCTCAAGGCGAGCGTGGGGCTGGACCCTGCGATCACCGCCGCCTTGCGCCGGGACGTCGACGAGGCGCTCGCGATCACGTTGGAACGTGGCTTCGGCAGGAACCACTGCCTCTGTCACGGTGATCTCGGCAATCTCGATTTCGTGAGCCAAGCCGCGTGTCTGGATCCATCGGACGAGCTGCGAGCGCGGATCGACTCGCTCACCAGAGCGGTGCTGGCGAGCCTCGACCGCGACGGCTGGCGCTGTGGCACGGTTGCCGGCATCGAAGCGCCGGGCTTGATGAACGGGCTGGCCGGGATCGGCTACGGGCTGCTGAGGCTCGCCGAGCCGGATCGCGTCCCCTCGGTGCTGGCCATGGAGGGGCCGAGAGCCGGGCGGCCGACATCGGCCGTGGTGAGCGCATGAGAGTGCCCTGGCTCCCCACGGCGCTGGCCTACGACTGTGGCCCCGCCTGCCTGGCGATGGTTCTGGCCTCCCACGGGCACGAGGCGTCGGTGGACGATCTGCGCCAGCGCCTCGGTACCAGCCGCGACGGAACGACCGGCTACGAGCTGGTGCGCGTGGCGCGCGAGCTGGGGATGGAGGCGCGCGGGGTCAAGGTCGGCGACCCGGGCGCGCTCGCGGAGCTCACCCTGCCTGCGATCGCCCACTACAGTCGCGGTCACTTCGTGGTGGTCGAACACGTCCGCGCGGCCAGGCCGCGCGGCGCCCCGCCCCGCTCGGTGCGGGTCGTGGATCCGATGCGCGGTCGCCTCGAGCTGTCGCTGGCCGAATTCCTCGCCGACTTTTCGGGCGTGATGGTGGTCCTCCGCACGACCACGGCGTTCCGCCCCCATCGGGATCGGGCGTGGTTTTCGTTCCTCCGCGATGCGGTCGGCCGCCGCTCCAGGCTGGTCCTGCGCCTCACGCTGCTGGCGCTGGCGCTCCAGGCGTGCGCCTTCGCGCTGCCGGCGGCGCTGGCATGGGTCGTGGACCGCGTCGTGCACCTGCGCGGCTCCTCGGCTCTCAGTTTGATCGCGGCCGGAGTCCCCGCTCTGGTGACCAGCTACGCGCTGGTCGCCTGGCTGCGCGGGCGCGCCGGCGCTCGGCTGGTCGAGGGAGCCACACGAGAGCTGCTGGACGGCGTCTTCCGCCATCTCCTGAGACTGCCCCTGGGCTTCTTCCACGGACGGCCGGCCCAGGAGCTGGTGATCCGGCTCCAAGGAGCCGATCTGGTGCTCGACGAGCTGCTCGATCAGGTGATGACGGCGCTGCTCGACACGCTGATCGCTGTGGCGGCGTTGGTGGCTCTTTTCGCCCTGTACCCCGGGATGAGCGGGCTGGTCCTGGGTGCGGCCGCGGTCCAGGGCCTGCTCACCTGGCTCGCTCACCGCCATACGCTCGATGAGTTCGTGCGCGACATCCTCGCCGGCTCGCGTCTCTACCAGCTCGCGGGTTCGACGCTCTCGGGGATCGCCGACGCCAAGATGATCGGCATCCGCCGCGTGGAACCGGCGTGGGGCCAGGCGCTGGAGGAGCGACTCCAGGCGCGACGGAGCCGGCGGGTGAGGACCGCACTCTGGGAAGGCCTGCTGGTCGCCGCGCAGATGGGGGCCCAGCTCGGGGTGCTGGTGGGCGGAGCCGCGCTGGCGATCCAGGGCCGCATCTCGCTCGGTGCGGCGGTCGGCTTCTACTCGCTCGCGGGCGTGTGCCTGGGCCCGATCTCGGCGCTCGCAACCAGCGCCTACCGCTTCCGCAGCAGCGCCGAGTACCTGCGGCGCGCGTGCGAGATCCTGTCGGCACGGCCCGAGGTCGATTCACCCGACGGCGCGGTCATCTCGGCGGCCACTCTTAGGGGCGGTGTCGCGCTGCGAAACGTGTCGTACCGCTACGCGCCCACCTCCGAGCCCGTGTTGCGCGACGTCGATCTCGAGATCGTGCCGGGCGAGATGGTGGTGCTGGTCGGCAGGACCGGGTCGGGGAAGTCGACGCTCGCCCGGCTCATCGCTTCACTGTTCGAGCCCGAGTCGGGAAAGTTGTTGTACGACGGGGTCGAGGTCGCCCGCTACGATCGCGCGGAGCTGCGCGGCCGGATCGGCTGCGTGTTCCAGGAGCACGTGCTGGTGGACGGCACCGTGCACGACAACATCACGCTCGGCCGGGAGATTCCGATCGACCAGATCTACGATGCGCTCGACCTGGCGTGCCTGAAGGAGGACGTGGGGGAGATGCCGCTCATGCTCGCGACCCCGGTGGGCGCGGGGGGGATGCACCTGAGCGGCGGCCAGCGCCAACGGCTGTGCCTGGCCCGCGCCATCGCCGCACGCCCTTCCATCCTGGTCCTGGACGAGGCGACCTCCTCGGTGGACCGCCTGACGGAGCGGCGCATTTTCGCCAACCTCGATCGGCTCCGCTGCACACGCATCTTGGCGACCCATCGGCTCTACATGGCGGCCCGTGCCGACCGGGTGGTGGTGATCGACCAGGGCAGGATGGTCCAGGCCGGAAGCCATCGCGAGCTGGTGCGTGTCGATGGCCCTTACAGGGAACTCTGGTCACCCGACCCAGGGACGCGGCACGCGCGGCCCGACCCCATGTGGGCCGGTGAGGAGCTCGACGACGACGTCTGAAGGGATTCTCGGACTGAAGGTACCGTGGCGCATGATCCCGGCTCCGCTCCTTTGATCAGGCGCATCGTCCACATCGACATGGACGCGTTCTACGCGTCCGTCGAGCAACGCGATCGGCCGGAGCTTCGCGGCCGGCCGGTGGCGGTCGGCGGTTCCCCCGCTTCACGAGGGGTGGTCGCAGCCGCCAGCTACGAGGCGCGTCGGCACGGTGTCCGATCGGCCATGCCGATGAGCCGAGCCATTCGCCTCTGTCCCGGCCTGATGATCGTGCCGCCGAACTTCGCCAAGTATCGCTTGGTGTCCCAACAAGTGCTGGCGATCCATCGCGAGGTCACGTCGCTCGTCGAACCGCTTTCGCTCGACGAGGCGTACCTCGACGTAACGGAGAATGCTTGGGGCGAGCCACTCGGGGTTGATGTAGCGAAGCGGCTGAAAGCCGCGATTCGCGAGGCGACGGGTCTCACGTCGTCGGCGGGTGTCGCACCGAACAAGTTCCTGGCGAAGATCGCATCCGGCTGGCGCAAGCCGGACGGCCTGACCGTGGTGGCTCCCGAAATGATCGAGTCGTTCCTGCAGCAACTACCCGTGGACGCTCTCTGGGGCGTCGGCCCCGTCACCGCGAAACGGCTGCGTGCGCACGGCATCGACCGCCTCGTCGACGTGCGGACTGCCGATCCCGAGGTTTTGCGTGCCGCCGTCGGAGGCATGACGGAATGGCTCCAACGGCTCGCCTGCGGCGAGGACGATCGTCCCGTGGAGCCGAACCGCCCGTCCAAGTCGTCGTCGTCGGAGTGCACGTACCCGGAGGACCTGACCGATCTCGGGCGCATCCGAGAGGAGATCGCCAGGATGGCACGCGACAACGCCCTGTGGCTCGGCCGCAAGAGGATCGTCGCGCGCACCGTGACGATCAAAGTCCGATACAGCGACTTCACCACGCTCACGCGGAGCCATTCAGCCGAGGCGACGAATGATCCGGACGAGGTCGTTCTACGGGCGGTCACCCTGCTCGAAAAGACCGAGGCTGGCCGGCGCGCCGTGCGACTGCTCGGCGCGGGCGTCCACAACCTGGAACCGCTCGGCGGGCCCGAAGACGCAGACAACATCGACGGCCCGCAGCTGCCGTTCGAGGAATGAGACGATGCGTCAATCTGCGGTTGCGAGCCTTCGAGACCGGATGGAGGTTCCTACGCTCATGCATCCGTAGGCCGCATCACCCCAAAGGAGACCCCTATGGCACCGCAGACTACCAACCTCCACGTCAATCCCTCCGACGAGACTATCCGTCTCGGGCCGCTCGCCGTGCGCTTCTTGATCACGGGAGAACACGCGAGTGGCAGCGTCACGGTCTTCGAGCTCACGGTCCCAGCCGCGCAGCGTCTGGCGGCTCCGGCGCATAGCCACGATCACTACGAAGAGACGATCTACGGCATCGAAGGCGTGCTGACCTGGACCGTCGACGGCAAACCGATCGACGTCGGGCCGGGGCAGGCCCTTTGCATTCCGCGCGGCGCCATTCACCGGTTCGACAACAACGGAAGCCAGGACGTGAAGGCGCTTTGTGCCATCACGCCAGCCGCGATCGGTCCACAATACTT
>VBOY01000081.1 GCA_005893295.1 Candidatus Eiseniibacteriota bacterium
AAGCCGAGCGCTCGCAGCCACGGGATGACCTCCTGGGCCGCGGGTCGTGCCTGAGTCTGCACCGCCTTGCGGCGCCTTTGTCGGCCGCCCGCGCCGCCAGTTCCTGGCGCCGACCTTCCGCCTTACGCCGCGCCGCTTGCGCTTGCGGCGCATGAACTCGGCTCCAAAGGTGCATTCTGCTCCGTATTGGTTATGAGCCCCGCACCTGAGCCGGACCCCCGCCACGCTGGCCCGGCCGCCGCGCGCGACTTCGTCTACGTGATCGAACTCGAGACGTGTGCGCGCCGGACAACGGCGGCCGGCTTCGCTCACGAACGTGCATCGGCCCTGATCGCGCTCCCAGACCGCGCGCCTGATGTGGGCCGGGAGCGCGCGATCGAATACTTGCGCCACATCTCCGGAGGGGATCTGGTGGCTCAACAGCTCCTGGGCGTAGCGCAGCTTGTCGTGGGTGCTCTGGCTCATGGTGAGCTGGAGGCCGAAGCGCTCTGCGGACAGCGAAGTTACCCGCGGTCGCTGTGAGAATGCTTCAACACGCCCCGGGGCGTGTTGTGCGGGTGCCTCGACTGGCCCTGGGACCAGTTGCTCGGGGACCGGAGACGCCGTTGGCGCCGAGATCGCTTCAACCCGAGCCGGCAACGGCCTCGCGCAGGCGAGTGGCGATGAGGGCGCTCTGGATCCCCTGCCGGCGATGGGAAGGTCGGGTGCTCGCCATGCCGAGCCAACCGACGCCACCGTCCACGTAGAGGGCGCCGAATCCCACCGCATCGTCACCGTCGAACGCCGCGTAGTGACGAAAGCCGGGGCGCCCGACGGTCGCGGCGAGCCAGGGGACGCCTGCTTCCGGCAGGTCGAAGGCTTCCACGCTGCAACGGGCGAAGGCCTCGGCGTGCGCCGGGCCCATCTCGCGCACGCGCGGATCCGGTACCCCTGAGACAGGGTCCGACACGGTGCGCCAGAGCTTGATCCAGTGGTTGTGGAGGCGGAACCCGCGCGCCGTGAGCCACGAGCCGATGGCGGAGGGTGCCGCGTGTGGAGCGAGGGTCACCATGAAGCGGGGTGAGCCCGCGGCGCGGAAGAACTGGATCGCCTGATCCACATCGCTCTCGCGGGCGGGGGTGCCGACTCCGAGCCCGACCACGAGGTTGTACATGAGCACGTCCAGGCGGCTCGCCGCGGCCGCGAGGGCCGGGCCGATGCGGCACCACGAGACTCCCAAGGAACGCGCGGTCTCGGGCGGCGCGGCTTCGGTGATGGAGCGCCAGGTGTCGACCTCGATGCGCTCGAGGTCGAGCGCGAGCTGCTCGGAGAGGTCGCTCATAGGCGCACCCTAGCACGGCACGCGCGGACCCGAGCCCGCCGGACCGGTGCGCGCGTCCGTCACTTTGCCCTTGAGCGCACCAGTGAACCCGCTACCGTAGCTCGACCATGCAGGACATGACCCACGGCTCCGTGTCTCGCCACCTGGTCAAGACCACCAGCTTCATGCTGGTCACGATGGTCTTCCAGACGCTCTATTATCTGGTCGATCTCTACTGGGTCGGGCGCCTCGGCAAGGAGGCGGTGGCGGGCGTGGGAGTCGCCGGCAACCTGATGTTCATCGTGCTGGCGATCTCGCAGATGCTGGGCGTGGGCACCACGGTGCTGGTGGCGCATGCGTGCGGCCGCAAGGACCACCCGCGGGCGCTGCTGGTCTTCAACCAATCGCAGCTGCTGTCGGTGCTGGTCGCGGCGGTGTTCTTCGTGGCGGCGATGGCGCTGCGCGTTCCCTATGCGAAAGGCCTGAGCGCCGATGCCGCCACCGCGAGCAAAGCCCTCGCCTACCTGGCGTGGTTCGTGCCCGCCACCACGTTGCAGTTCGGGATCGTCTCGATGGGAGCGGCGTTGCGCGGCACCGGCAACTTCAAGCCCGGGATGGTGGTCCAGACCGCCACCGTGATCCTCAACATCGTGCTGGCGCCGTTCCTGATCTTCGGTTGGGTCACCCATCATCCGCTTGGCGTCGCGGGCGCCGCACTCGCCACCTTCCTCTCCATCGTGGTGGGGTCGCTCTGGCTGCTGTCGTACTTCCTGCCCAAGGACGCCTATCTCAAGTTCACTCGGGCGGATTGGAAGCCACGTCCCGACCTGTGGAACGCGCTCCTCAAGGTGGGGCTGCCGGCGGGGGCCGAGTTCGGGCTCATGGCGGTCTACCTCTTCATCATCTACGCGTTGAGCCGGCCGTTCGGGGCCGCGGCGCAAGCCGGATTCGGGATCGGCATGCGCATCATGCAGGCCGGCTTCATGCCGGTGGTGGCGCTCGGGTTCGCCGTGGCGCCGGTCGCCGGCCAGAACTTCGGGGCGCGGCTCAAGGATCGCGTGCTGCGTACGTTCCGCGACGCGGTGACGATGGCGGTCGGCGTGATGCTGGTGCTGGCGGCCCTGTGCCACCTCGCGCCGGCGGCGATGATGCACATCTTCTCGACCGATCCGCAGGTGATCGCGGTCGGCGTCGAGTACCTGCGCATCATCTCGTGGAACTTCATCGCCTCGGGGATCATTTTCGTGGCCTCGAGCATGTTCCAGGCGATGGGCAACACCGTGCCGTCGTTGATCAGCTCGTTCGTGCGCATCTTCGTGCTGGCGATCCCGGCGATCCTGCTCTCACACGTGGCGGGTTTCGAGCTGCGCTGGATCTGGTACCTCTCGGTGGCGTCGGTGACGCTCCAGCTGGTGCTGAGCTTGTTCCTGCTGCGGCGCGAGTTCCGCCTGCGGCTCGACGTCCAGTCCGCAGCAGCCGCGTGAGTGGCGGAGGCAGCCACCCGAATCCCTTTGGAAGCTCGTTTGAGGGTGTGCCGGACGGTGTGATAGATTGTCGTCCCGTGCTCGAGACACGGGGTGGCGTGACGCGCCGGCCAGGGTCTCCAAAGACCCGAGCCGGCGTGTCTGCTTGGCCGCGGGGCGAGGGTTTGAGCGACCAGGCGTCGGGACGCGGGGGTGGAGCTCGATGAGCAGGGTGCTCGCCGTGATCCCCGCTCGCTACGCGGCATCGCGCTTTCCCGGCAAGCCGCTCGCTCCTCTGTGGGGAAAGCCCTTGCTCCAGCACGTCTGGGAGCGCGCGCGCGCTCTCAAGGGAGTGGACGAGCTGGTGGTGGCGACCGACGACCCGCGCATCGAGAGCAGCGCGCGGGCGTTCGGCGCGGCAGTCGAGATGACGTCGCCCGCGTGCACCAGCGGCACCGACCGGGTCGCCGAGGTGGCGCGTCGCCACGCCGACGCCGCGGTGGTGATCAATCTCCAGGGCGACGAGCCCGAGCTGGACGTGGGTGCGGTGGAACGGTTGATCGCCGAGATGCGCGCGACTCCCGAGCTCGGCATGGCGACCCTCGGACACGAGGAAGGCGCCGCGGTACTCCGCACGCCGGACGTCGTCAAGGTGGGCATGGACGCCGACGGCTTCGCCCTCTACTTTACACGTCGAGATGTCGTGGATGGTCCGGGCGCAGAGCGACGATTGCGCCATGTCGGCGTCTATGGATTTCGGCGCGATGTGCTGCTGGCGTTCGCGGCGTGGCCCCCGGGCCGAGCCGAGCAGGAGGAGCGGCTCGAACAGCTGCGCGCGCTCGAGCACGGGATTCGAATCCGGGTGCTCGTCGGCACCGAACCCGGCGCCGGCGTGGATACGCCCGAACAGCTGGCCGCGCTCGAGCGGCGCGGGCCGCTGCGTGAACGAGGTCGAGGGCGGCGTGTCGCTCGGTGACGGCGCGAGGTCGGGGAGGGAACGGTAGATGGCCAAGATCGTGGTCGTGACCGGGGGCGTGGTGTCGTCGCTCGGCAAGGGCATCGCCGCCGCCTCGCTCGGGCTGCTGCTCAAGGCGCGCGGCCTCAGGGTCACGCTCCAGAAGCTCGACCCCTATCTCAACATCGACCCCGGCACGATGAGCCCGTTCCAGCACGGCGAGGTGTTCGTCACCGACGACGGCGCCGAGACCGACCTCGATCTGGGCCACTACGAGCGCTTTACCGGCGTCTCGGTGACCCGCAGCCACAACGTCACGGCTGGTCAGGTATACGACGCGATCCTTTCCAAGGAACGGCGGGGCGACTACTTGGGCCGCACGGTTCAAGTGATTCCTCATGTCACCGACGAGATCAAGCGCCGCATCTTCGGGCTCAGCCTGGCCACCCAGGCCGACGTCCACATCGTCGAGATCGGCGGCACGGTGGGCGACATCGAGTCGCTGCCCTTCTTGGAGGCGGTGCGCCAGCTCAAGCTCGAGCACCGGCGCGACGTGCTGTTCGTGCACGTGACGCTTGTGCCCTTCATCCGGGCGGCGCGCGAGATGAAGACCAAGCCCACGCAGCACAGCGTCAAGGAGCTGCGCGAGATCGGCATCCAGCCCGACGTCCTGTTGTGCCGCACCGAGGTGCCGCTCAACGACGAGGTGCGCGAGAAGATCGCGCTGTTCTGCAACGTGCCGACCGAAGCGGTGATCTCCGCGATCGACGTCAAGTCGATCTACGAGGTGCCACGGGTGTTCCACCAAGGTGGCCTGGACGGCCTGCTGGTGCGCGAGCTGGGCCTCGAGTCCGGGGATCCCGATCTCAAGGTCTGGAACGAGTTCGTGGCGCGCGTGCTCAATCCGACGCGCCGCTGCGTGATCGGCATCGTGGGCAAATACACCCACGTGCGCGACGCGTACAAGAGCATCATCGAATCGTTCGTCCACGCCGGGGCCGCCAATCGGGCCCAGGTCGAGCTGCGCTGGATCGAAGGCGAGGAGGTGGAGAGCCATGGAGCGGCGCGCTTTCTCTCCGAGGTCGACGGCGTGCTGGTCCCGGGAGGCTTCGGCGAGCGCGGGATCGAAGGCAAGATCGAGGCGGTGCGCTACGCGCGCGAGCGCGGCATTCCGTTCCTGGGCCTTTGCCTCGGCATGCAGGTGGCGACGATCGAGTTCGCCCGCCACGTCGCGGGGTGGAAGGAGGCCCACTCGAGCGAGTTCGATCCGCAGGCGCCGCAGAAGGTCATCGATCTCTTGAACGAGCAGTCGGGCATCACCGACAAAGGCGGCACGATGCGCCTCGGCTCTTTCCGCTGCGAGCTCAAGGAGGGGAGCCTGGCGCGCCGCGCCTACGGGCGCCCCGAGATCGAAGAGCGCCATCGCCACCGCTACGAGCTCAACAACCGCTTCGCCGCCCACCTCCAGTCGCGCGGCTTGGTGCTCTCGGGCAAGTGCGTGGGGCGCGAGCTGGTCGAGATCATCGAAATGCCCGACCATCCGTGGTTCCTGGCGGTCCAGTTCCATCCCGAGCTCAAGTCGCGCCCGCACGAACCGCATCCCCTGTTCGTCGACTTCGTGCGCGCGGCGCTCGAGCGCCGCATCGCGCGGCTCGGGCACGACGACTACGTGCCGACGGCGGCGCCCGCCGAGGCCGGAGAGGCCGAGCGGCTCCGCGGCCGGCCGGAGCCCAGGCACGCATGAAGCGCTTCACCATCGGCGGTGCCGAGGTGGGTTCCGAACGGCTGCTGGTGATCGCCGGCCCCTGCGTGGTGGAGAGTCCCGAGCTCTGCCTGCGCGTGGCGACGCGTCTCAAGGCCTGGTGCGCGGCGCGCGAGCTGCCGTTCGTCTTCAAGGCTTCGTATCGCAAGGCCAACCGCTCGAGCGGGCGCTCGTTCGAAGGGCTCCCGGTCGACGAGGCGCTCGCGGCGCTGGCCAAGGTGCGCGGCGACGTGGGGGTTCCGGTGCTGACCGACGTGCACGAGGAGCGCGAGGTGGCCGCGGCCGCCGAGGTGGCGGACGCGCTCCAGATCCCGGCGTTTCTCTCGCGCCAGACCGCGTTGCTCGAGGCCGCGGCACGCACCGGCCGGGCCGTCAACGTCAAGAAGGGACAGTTTCTGGCGCCCGACGACATGGCCCACGTGGTGGGAAAGCTCGCGGCTGCGGGGTGCGAGCGCATCCTGCTCACCGAGCGCGGCACCACCTTCGGCTACCACGATCTGGTGGTGGACATGCGCGGGCTGGTCGCGATGCGCTCGCTGGGTTGGCCGGTGCTCTACGACGCCACCCACAGTCTGCAGCGCCCGGGCGGGGAAGTGTCGGGCGGCGAGCGCCGTTATGCCGCACCGCTGATGCGGGCCGCGGTGGCCTGCGGCGTCGACGGCCTGTTCTTCGAGACCCATCCGGATCCCGCGCGCGCCCTCTCGGACGCGGCCACCCAGCTGCCGCTCGCCGAGGCCGAAGCGTTCCTCGATCAAGCGCGGCGCGTCCACGACGCGGCGCGTGAGGCCGCCCATGCCTGAGCGGGGACGGCGCGGCCCCAAGGCCGGCCCGGCGCGACCCAGCCCCTCGCCGGTGCCCGCGACACGGCCCACCGGCGCTCCGGGGCGCGCCGCCGAGTCCCCGACGCCGCTGCCCGAGCTGAGCGAGCTCCTCAAGGAGCCGATCCAGGGTCCCGCGCGCATTCTGTTCCTCGACCTGGACGGCACGCTCTCCGACGGGGTGATCGCCTACGACAGCGTCGGCGACGCGCGCAACTTCTGGGTGCGCGACGGGCTCGCGCTCCAGTGGGCGCGGGATCTCCAGGTGCTTCCGGTGGTGATCTCCGGTCGCACCTCGAAGGCGGCCCTGCTGCGCATGGAAGACTTGAGCCTCGAACACTACTTCGGCGTGTCGGACAAGGTGGAGGTGGCGGAAAAGGTCGTGGCCCGCGAGAAGGCGCGCTGGGAACAGTGCGTGATGGTGGGTGACGATCTGCCGGACGTGCCATTGCTCAAGCGCGTCGGCTGGCCGATCGCGGTGGCCAACGCGGTGCGCGAGGTGAAGGTGATCGCGCGCACCGTGACCGGGGCGCGCGCCGGCTATGGCGCGGTGCGCGAGGTGGTGGAAATGGTGCTGCGCCACAACGGCACCTGGGAGCAGGTACTCAAGCGCTACGGGGTGCTGTGATGGCCGCGAGAGCGAGCGCGCGTCGGCTCCGGCGCGCGGCGAAGCCGGCAGCGGCCCTCCCGGTCTCGGGAGCGCGTCGCGTGCCCCCCGCGGCGAGCGAGCTGCTGCGGCGCGCGCGCGCCGTGGTGCGTGCCGAGGCGGCCGCCGTCCTGGCGCTCGAGCGCACGATCGGGCCGGAGTTCGCGTCCGCGGTCGAGATGCTGGCCGCGTGCCGGGGCAAGGTGATCGTCTCGGGAGTGGGCAAATCGGGGCTGCTGGCCCACAAGCTGGCGGCCACGCTCACGAGCACCGGCACGCCGGCGGTGTTCCTGCATCCGGGCGACGCGCTGCACGGCGACGCCGGATTGTTCACGGCCGGCGACGCGGCATTGTTCGTCTCGAAGAGCGGCGCGAGCCAGGAGCTGCTGGCTCTGCTCCCGTATCTCGAGCGGCACGGCATCCCGCTGGTGAGCATCGTCGCCACGCCGCGCTCGATGCTGGCGCGTCGCAGCCAGGTGGCGCTGGTGACCGGCCCGGTCCAGGAGGCCTGTCCGATGGACCTCACGCCCACCACCAGCATCACCGTGGCACAGGTGATCGGCGACTGCCTGGCGATCGCGCTGCTCGAGCACCGCGGCTTCAGCCCCGAAGACTTCCGCTTCCTTCACCCCGGGGGCGTGATCGGCAGCGTGGCGGCACGGCGCGTCGCCGAACTGATGCACACCGGCGATGCGCTGCCCAAGGTGGCGCTCTCGGCGTCGCTGCGCGAGGTGATGCTCGAGATCATGGCCAAGCGGCTCGGCATCACGACCGTGGTGAACGCTGCGGGCGCGCTCCGCGGGGTAGTGACCGACGGCGATTTCAAGCGGATCCTGGTTCAGCACGCCGATCCCTGGAGGCTCACCGCGTCGGCCGTGATGAGCGCGAGCCCGAGCACGATCGACCGCGAGGCGCTGGTGGCGAGCGCCGTGCGCCTCATGGAGGAGCGCCCCGGGGGCCCGATCACCGCGCTGGTGGTGGTCGACGGCAAGCGTCGCCCGATCGGCGTGCTCCACCTGCATGACTGCCTGCGGGCGGGAGTGTAGCCCGGTCGCTTCATGACCCGGGCCACGAGAAGCGAGAGCTTCGTCCCGCCGCCGGCTGCGAGGAACGGATTCCCGCTCCTCGCTCTGGTCGCGACGCTCGCGCTCTTCTTGGCCCTCGCCCACGGCGCGGCGCTCACCGCCCCGTTCTTCAGCGACGACTACATCCTGATCGACAAGGTGCGTGGCGCCCCCTGGTTCGACCTGTTCCGCCCGCGCGCGCTCGCCTACGGGTGGTACCGGCCGCTGGGTCGCGAGCTCCACTTCTGGGCGATCCTGCGGCTCTTCCCGCTCGATCCGTTGCCGTTTCACGCGGCTTGCTTCGCCCTCTGGCTCTCGACGCTGGGCCTCTATGCGGCGCTCGCGCGGCGCCTGGTGGGCGAGGGGCCGGCGGCGCTGGCGACCGCCGGGGCCGCGGCACTCGCGGCGTGGGGTGTTCCGATCGAGTGGGGGCCGGGCGCTCAAGAACTGTGGATGATGGTCCTCGCCTTGCTCTCGCTCCACGCGTTCGCGCGCGCGCGCATCTTGCTCGCCACGCTCGCGCTCGGCGCGGCGCTGCTCTGCAAGGAGAGCGCGGCGATCGTTCCCGGGATCGCGTGGGCGTGGTCGCTCGCGATCGACCGGCGAACCCGCGCGCAAGCGGCGCGCGCGGTGGCACCGCTCGCGTCGCTCGTGGCGGTCTGGGCACTCCTCCATCCGCTGCTGGGAGGAAGGCTGTGGGGCAATCTCGTGGCGCCTCTTCCTCCGGCCCCCGCCGCTCCGCTCACGGCCCTCACGCGCACGCTGCTCTCGCTCGTCAATCTGGACTTGCGCCCGGCCCCGCTCTCGGGCTGGCGGCATGCTCTGGGCGCCGCCGTTCCCAGCGCTCTGGTGCTCGGCTCACTGGCGGCGCTTTCGGCGCGCGCCTCGACCCCGCCGCAGGGTGACGGCGCACCGTCCGTTCCGTCGCCCGGGCGCGTGGTCGTTCTGGGCATCGCCTGGGCGCTGTTCGGATGGGTGCCGCTCTTCTGGCCCGGGCTCTCCTGGCAGGCCTACTACACCCTGTTCGGATCGCTCGGCGTGTGGTTGGCGCTCGCTCGCTTCCTGGCGCGGCGCCGGTCGCTCGCCACCGCCCTGATCTTCGGGATCGCGCTGCTGCGCGGCGCGCGCGCCGACACCCCGGCGCGCGAGTGGGGGAACGAGCGCCTGCAACGCTTCGGCAAGAGCTTCATGCAGCATACCGAGCGCTTCCTGCGCGATCACCTCCCGAGCCTGCCGCCTCATGCGCGGCTCTACTTCACCGCCGCGCCGCGCGGCGTCGTGTTCCTGACCGGCCATGGAGACGCGCCCGCCCTGCGCGTCTGGTACCACGATCCGACCATCGAGGGCCGCTATTGGTCCGACTACCGCGAACGTGGTCGTGACGAGCCGGCCGGACCCGATTACTTCTTTCGCTACGACAGCCTCGCCAGCTGGATCGAGGTGGTCCGCGGCCCCGAGGACGTGCGGCGAGCGCGCGCGATCGACCCACGCTGGGAGCAGGACCACGCTCGACTCGCCGACGTGCTCGCGCTCGGTGATGATTGGGAGCGCGCTGCCGACGAGTACCGTAAGCTGGCGCGCGAGGCCCCGGATCATCCGGACTACGCGCACAACGTGGCGGTGTGTCTCGAGGCCGCGGGCGATACCGCCGCGGCGCGCGCGTGGCGCAACCGCGCCCCGAAGGAGGTCTCGGGTGGGCGATGAACGCCGGGCCGCGGCCGTCGCGCGGTCGAGTGCCGCCGTCGATCCGCGGTCAAGTCCATGCTCGGACGGCCCGATAACCCAAGCGGATCGATTTGGCACATGCCGTGCTTGCGGCAGGTCGGGGCGTTTGTTAGCGTGACTCAGGAGAGCGGCGGATCCCATGAACCGGGGGCCCCGCACGCTCCCCCAATGAGACCGATGCCCCCACTTCGAGCTGGTCGACGCGCGCGGTCGCTTGGCGCCTATCTGGCGGTCGTCCTGACCCTGGTTGGAGCGTGCGACCGCATCCAGCGTGACAGCCCCGCCGGCGACACGGGTGAGCTGCCGGACCAGGAAGTCAGCGATTTCTCGGTCACCGAGACCGACGAGGGGCGACTCGAATGGAAGATGTACGCGCGCAACGCCGCCATCTACAACGCCCGGGACGCGATCGTGGCCCACGGCGTGCGGGTCGACTTCTACGACGAGGCGGGCAAGCAGACGTCGACGCTGACGGCGCGCGAGGGCGAGATGAACCAGGTGCGCCACGACATGATCGCCCGGGGCAACGTGGTGCTGCAGACCACCGAGGGCACCCGGATGTCCACCGAGGAGCTGCGGTTTCTGAACCAGACGCAGCGGATCGTGTCGGACGGTTTCGTGCGCGTGGAGCGGCGGTCCGATGTGCTCACGGGCTACGGCTTCGAGAGCGATCCCGATCTCAAGCACTACGAGTTCAAGCATCAGGTGCAAGCGGTGGTTCGCACGCAGTCCGGAGGAACGCTCAAGTCCAACCAGAGAACGCGTTGAGCCAGCCGGTGGCCGCGAACGGAGCGTTGGCGGCGGATGGCCTGGTACGGTATTACGGCAAATGGCGCGT
>VBOY01000082.1 GCA_005893295.1 Candidatus Eiseniibacteriota bacterium
CAGAGCACTCACGACAAGTTGCGCTACGCCCAGGAGCTGTTGAGCCACCAGGTCCCCTCCGGGGACGTGACGGAAATACTCGACCGGGCCCTGGATGCCCTGATCGAGAAGCTCGAGAAGCGCAAGTGCGCCAGGGCCAGGCGTCCCCGTCCGAGCAAGCGCTCGAGCAACAACCCACGCCACATCCCGGCCCACGTCAGGCGCGCGGTCTGGGAGCGCGATCAAGGCCGCTGCACGTTCGTGAGCGAAGCCGGCCGCCGTTGTCCGGCGCGCACACGTCTCGAGTTCGATCACGTAGACGAAGTCGCGCGCGGCGGCCGGGCCAGCGTGGCGGGGGTCCGGCTCAGGTGCCGGGCTCATAACCAATACGGAGCAGAATGCACCTTTGGAGCCGAGTTCATGCGCGAGAAGCGCGAAGCGGCGCGGGCGGCCGCCCAGGAGCGCCGAGCCGCGGCCCACGAGGTCGTTCCGTGGCTGAGAGCGCTCGGCTTCAGCGCCGGCGAGGGGCGCCGCGCGGCGACACGCTGCGAAAACGCTACCGATGCCTCACTCGAGCGGCGCGTGCGCCTCGCGCTCACCTGCTTCGGCCCACGAACCCAGGTTCGAGTCGCGCCGCGAACGACGTCCCTTCACACCTAGGCGGCCGCTTTGCCCCGTCGCGACAAGCGCTCGCGGATCTTCACCACCAGGTCCCTCATGTCGTACGGCTTGGCGATGAAGAGATCCGCCCCCATCTCGAGCGCCAGCCGTCGATCCTGCTCGCCTGGGCGCGCGCTGAGGATGAAGATCGGCAGGCTCTTGTACCGGTCGTCGAACTTGAGCGATCGACAGACCTTGTAGCCGTCCAGCTTGGGGAGCATGAGGTCGAGGATCACCAAGTCCGGCCGTTCCTCGCGGGCTCGCTTGAGCCCCAGCTCTCCGTCGACGGCGTCGATCACGTCGAAGCCTTCGTGCTCGAGCCCGAGCCTCAAGACCGTGATCAGGTCCGCTTCGTCGTCGACGACCAGGATGCGGGGACGGATGTCAGGCACGATGGAACCCTCGGGGCACGCGTACACACGAGGGGTATCGGCTCTCGAGCCATCCGGCTTGAGCCGGGGCGAACGCGGCTCGAGCACGCTCGCTCATGCCGCGAGCCTTGCGCCCGACCGGGCCTAGCCGGCCGCGGTGTGCGGAGCCTGTTTGACGAAGTCGACCGACTTCACTGCTTCACCACCCGAGTTCACGTCGCGCACCCGCACTTCCAGCCGATAGCGCCCCACCGGCAGGCTTCGGATCGGGACGGTGACGAACTGGCGTCGCAGGGTTCCCGCCTGGTCCTCGGTGCGGCTCGCCGAGATGTCCGGAAGCGACGGGCGGGGCGCCAGCCAGCGCTGGATCCAGATGCGTGGGTCGCGCTCGGCGGAGCGAACCGTGTACTGAAACTCGACGCGGGACGTGCCGGCGGCGTCCGGGAGCAGGTGATATATCTCGAAGTACACGGTGAGCGGTCCCTCGCCCGACACGCGACCCGCCGGGTTGGCGCCCAGCCGCACCGCGGGCGGGCGATCGCCGGTTGCGGGATCGACCTCGGGCGACCCGCACGACACCACGACGTCGCTCAGCTCGAGCGCCGGCGCGGCGGGCCCCAAGTGAACCGGAGCGCGGAAGATTCCGCGACTCCCGTCGCGGCCGTGGACCGAGATCCCGGCCAGGTACTCACCCGGCGGGAGATCGGCCGCGAAATCCCCCGCTCGCCACGCGGCCGGATCGCACCGCGACGGCGAGAGCGTCCGCTGGGCGCGCGCCACCTCGTGTCGCGTCGAGTCGAGTACCACCCACTCGGCCCACAACGAATCGGACGGTCCGCCCGCGACCTCGACCAATCCGGTGAGCCGCGGCTCCTTGCTGCCCTGAAAGTGGGCGAGCACACCGCTCACCTCGAGCGGCTTGGCCCCCGGCGGAAACATCGGGAAGACGCCGCGGCCGCCACGGGTGGCGAGCAGATCGACCCGCCTGGCGAGCGAGTCGGGATCGGGGGCCGGGTCGGGGTCTTGCTCCAACGACAGAGGCCGCAGGTAGCGCCCCGACAGGAGACGATCCTGCATCGACACGACCATGCCGAGGTCCGGATACGCCCACACCAGCAGGTTCATCGGATAGGATCCGTGCTCGCCGATCTGGAAGTGGTTGGGACCGCCGACCGGGTTGTAGACGGCTTCGGACGGTGGTCCATAGCGCACGTAGACCTCGCCGCGCTGGTCCCATTCCCTGAGGCGTGGGTTGAAGAACAGGAAATATGCTTGCGTGACCCGCGACCAGTACTCGAGCTGGGCCTCGTTCTCGAGGCTGGTCAGGTCGGGGTCGTGTTCCTTCCAGAATCGGCGCACGAACTCTTCGCGCTCGGTGGGCGGCAGCCGTCGCAAGGCTGCGGTGTCCCGTTCGCTCGCCACCGGGGCGATGTCCTGGAAGCGAGCGCGTACCTCGCGCGGGAGCCGTGGGATCGCGTCGCGAAATGCGGCGTCCGCCGTCGACACGTCGCCGACGCGGAAGGCCGCGTGCCCCAAGGCCAGCAGCGCCTCGGGTCGCGCGGGATCCGCGTCGCGCGCGCGGCGGGCCGCGGCCAGGGCGGCGCGTGGATTGTGCTTCTCCACCAGCAGCGGCACCAGGTCGAGCCAGCCGTCGCAGTCGCCGGGTCGAATCCTCACCGCCTCGTCGAACTCGGCGATCGACCGATCCAGCGACCCCAGGTCCAGGTACTTGAGGTAATCGCGGAGCCACACCTGTCCGAGGCCGATGCGCGCTTCGGGATTGTTGGGGTTCAGGGCCCGGACGCGTTCGAAGCGCTGCCGCGCGAGCTTGAGGAAGCCCATCCGGTAGTAGAGGCCGCCCAGCTCGAGCTGACAGGACACGTTGTCCGGCTCACGGGCGGTCGCCTCTTCGAGGCACTCGCGCGCCCGGCGGCGGGACTCGAAGGTGTTCCGCGCCTCGTAGGCGAGCGCGCGGCGATAGAGCGAGGCGGTGTCGGGTCGCGAAGGGGTCGCCGCCCAAGCCGGCCAACCCAGGCTACCGCACAGCAAGAAGAGCATCCCGGCGCCCGCGCACCACCGCTCGTCCAGCATGATTCGAGTATCGTCTTCGCCTTCGGCAGGGGTCAACGGCGGCGTCACGTGCCTTCGGGCCCACGCTCCGCGTGCCCGCACGACGCGCCACGGGCGCGGGTTCTTCGGGTCGGCCCTCTCCTTGACGGCACCCATGGCCTAAGTCAGGATGCCCAATCGGATGGATCGATCGCCTGGCTTCGTGCGCCGCGTGGCCGGCGCGCCAGCGCCCGTGCCGGCTGCCGGTCAGCCGCACCCCGGAGTGGCCCTCGAGATCGCCTCGGCCGGCCCGCGCCCCCGCTAGCCTGGAGGGCCTCAGCAAGCCCATGTTCGAATCGCTGGTGATCACCCTGCGTGAAGGGGTCGAGGCCGCCCTCGTCCTGGCAATCGCGCTCGCGTTTCTCAAGCGCCGCGGCGAGGAACGGCGTGCCGTGGCGCTCTGGGTGGGCACCGGGTTGGCGCTCCTGGTATCGGTGGGCATCGCGGTGTGGGCGTCGCATGTGGCGTTCGACGAAGACGTGGCGGGGGGAGTCGCCATGCTGGTCGGGGCGGCCCTGGTCTCCTCCTTGGTGTGGTGGATGCACGCGGCGGCGCCGCGCATGAAGCAGGACGTCGAGAATGGGCTCGCGCGCGCCGGGGCCGCAGGCTCCTTGGGCGTCTTCGTGTTCGCGTTCGGCATGGTGCTGCGCGAGGGGGCCGAGACGACCCTCTTCCTTTCGGCCGCGCGCTTCACCAGCGAGGGGTTGCAGCTCGTCCTGGGCGCGATCGTGGGCCTGTTGCTCGCGATCACATTCGGCGTGCTGTTCGTGCGAGGGAGCCTCCGTGTTCCGCTGCGGCCGTTCTTCTCGGTCACGACGGCGGTGCTCACGCTGGTGGCGATCCAGCTGTTGGTCGGCGGGCTTCACGAGCTTTCCGAAGCCGAGGTGCTGCCCTCGAGCCGTCGCGAGATGGCCCTGATCGGCCCTCTGGTCAAGAACGAGCTGCTGCTCTTCACCCTCACGGTGGTCCTGGCCGGCGGCTGGCTCTTGTTGGGCAGCCGTACAGCCACGGCCGACCCGGCGGCCGCCGGCCCCGCGGCCCGACTCGCGCGCGCCGCCGAGCAGCACGAACGCGCCTGGCGCCGCTGGACCGGCATCGTCGGGCTCTTGGTGGTCGGGGTGCTCAGCACCGCCTTCGCCTTGCGCTCGCGCGCTCCCGACCGCGAGCCGGCCGTGCCCCTCGGGCTCTCTTCCGGCGCCGTCAGCTTCGACACCGCACCGCTCGCCGACGGGCACCTGCATTTCTACGAAGTGACCCTTCCTCAGCGCTCGGTCCGCTTCTTCGCGGTACGCGTCGGCGACACGATTCAGACCTGCTTCGACGCGTGCGTGATCTGCGGAGACAAGGGGTACTACGAGGACGGCGCTTCGGTGGTGTGTCGCAACTGCACCTCGCCGATCGTGCGCGCGTCGCTCGGGCAGCACGGAGGCTGCAATCCGATCCCGCTCCCCCATCGCGAGATTCCCGGGAGCCCGGCCCGGGTGCTCGTGCTCGAGCACGACCTCGAGGCCGGGCTGCCAGCCCTCGAAGGCCGTTAGCCCGTGTTCACGCGCGTGCTGCTGGCGTCGCTGGCCGCGCGGCGGGTGCGGCTCGGATTGGGCATGCTGGCGGTGACCGTGGGGGTCGCGGCCGCGGTGGCCCTGGCCGCTCTGGCCCTCGAGTCGGGAGACGATTTCGCCCGAACCCTGCGCGCCGCGGGACCCAACTTCGTGGTGCTGCCGGCCGGGGCCGGATGGGGCGGCGGGCCCGAGGGCGCCGAGGTGCGCGTGCCGCGGGCCGGGGCCACGCTTCCGGTCTCGGTGGTCGCCGATCTCAAGCGCTCGTTCTGGAAGAACAACGTGCTGGACGCGGCGCCCGAGCGGACGGCCGCGGCACGAATCGCGGGCGTGCCGGCCACCGCGGTCGGGACGTGGTTCGACCACGACGTGGCGAGCGCCGAAGGCGGCTGGCGCACCGGGCTCAAGAGCCTGCGACCCCATTGGAGAATCGACGGGCGCTGGCCGACCGAAGGCGCGACCGAGGTGGTGCTCGGCCGGCGGCTCGCCAGCCAGTGCGCCCTCGGCGTCGGAAGCGTCGCCGACCTCGAGATCGGAGGCGGCACGGAACGGGTTCGGGTATCGGGCATCGTCGACGTCGGCGGCCCCGAGGACGACCAGGTATGGATGTCGCTCGAACGCATGCAGGCTGTGGCGGGCATCGGCGGCGCGGTGGATCGCGTGTGGGTGAGCGCCCTGGTCAAGCCCGAGCCCCCCGGCCCGGTGCCCGATCAGACCCGCGACCCCAAGGGCTACGAGCGGTACATGTGCACCGCGTATCCCGGCGTGATCGCTCGCGAGCTCTCGGGCCACTTGAAGGGGGCCGAGGCGCTCCCGTTGGCCGAAGTCGTGGCGGGCGAAGCCCACGTCGTGGGCCGCCTCGATCTGCTCATGCTCTTGCTCGCGGCGGCCGCCCTCGGCGCCTCGGCGCTCGGCCTCATCTCGACCACGACCGCGACGGTGGTCGAACGCCGCGTCGAGCTGGCCCTGCTCGCGACCCTCGGCGCCTCGGGGGCTCAGCTCGGCATCCTGCTGCTCTGCGAGACCGTCCTGGTCTCGCTCGCCGGAGGCGTTGCCGGCTGGCTGGTGGGCAATCTCGCTGCCGACGTGATTCGCGGCCACGCGTGGGGGCACGTGGGAGCCTTGCGGCCCTTGCTCCTGCCGGTGGCCCTGCTGCTCTCACTGGTGCTCGCTCTGGCGGGCACGCTCGGTCCGCTCCGCCTCACGCTGCGGCTCGAACCCGCTCAGGTGCTGCGTGGTTAGGTTCGCGCTACGAACGGAATCGCGGCTGCTGTTCGCCGCCCTGTGGCGGCGGCGCACCATGGCGCTCCTGGCGGTGGTCGCGGTGGCGATCGGAGCCGCGGTGACTTCGGCCCTCCTGATCGTGTCGCGCGACGTCGGCTACCAGCTCACCGGAGAGCTGCGAGCCCTCGGGCCCAACCTGATCGTCACCGCGGCGGATCCCATGGGACCGAGCCCGCTCGCTGGGGGCGAAGGAGGCGACGCCAGAGACGCAGGTGCCGCCGCGACGCGCGAACGCTACCTGGACGAGCGCGAGGTGCGCGCGCGGCTCGCGGAGGCAGGAGTCGACGGGGTACCGGTTCTCTACGCTCTGGCGACGGTCCGCGGCCATCCGGTGAACGTCGCGGGGACCGACCTCGACCACCTGCGTCGCCTCCACCCGTCGTGGAAGGTCGCGCCGGGGCCGCACGCCTCGCTGATGGGAATCCGGCTCATGCGTCGACTCGGGGTCGAGCCAGGAGAGCCACTGACGCTGGAATACGCGAACGGCGGCCATGCGAAGGTGGCGGTCGGCGCCGTGGTCGAGGCCGGCGGGGCGGCGGACGAGGCCTGGTGGATTCCGCTCGCCGATCTGCAAGCGCTCACCGACCTCCCCGGCCGGGCGAGCGTCGCCGAGGCACGCGTGGAGGGCGTCCCCAGCGCCATCGAGCATGCCGTCGGGACGCTCGAGCGGGGCGGGGACATGCGGGCGGTGGTGCTTCATGCTCTTTCGGCGACCGAGGCCGACTTGCTCGACCGCACCCGCCGCCTGATGGCAATGGTCACGGTCGCCGTCCTGTTCGCCGCCTTGCTGTGCGCGTTCGGCACCCTCACGGACCTGGCACTCGAGCGACGGCGCGAGGTGGCGCTGCTCAAGGCGCTCGGCGCTTCGCGGCGGGACCTGGTGCGGATGTTCGGCGTCGAGTCGACGGCGGTCGGCCTGCTGGGCGGCGTGAGCGGGTGGATCGCGGGCGTGGTGCTGGCCCAGCTCATCGGACGCGAGGTGTTCCACGCCGGCGTGCGGGTCCAGTGGAGCGCGCTGCCTCTCGTGCTGGCGCTCTCGCTGCTGGTCGCGAACGCGGCGGCTCTGGGGCCGATCCGTTTCGCCCTCGGCGTCGAACCGGCGGCGGTGCTCAAGGGGGAATAGATGAGCCTGGTCCTGGCGCGGCTCGAAGGCGTCTCCCGCCACTACGGGGAGTTGCGGGCGCTCGATCGCGTGGATCTCGAGATCCGCTCCGGCGAGTGGCTGTGCGTCATGGGACCCTCGGGATCCGGCAAGAGCACGCTCATCAACCTGTTGGGGGCGCTCGATCGCCCCACCGCCGGGAAGCTGTGGGTGAACGATATCGAGCTGTCCTCGCTGGGCGAGCGGGAACGCGTGCGTTTTCGCCGCGAGAACGTGGGCATCATCTTCCAGCAGTTCCATCTCCTGCCCTATCTCACGGCGCTCGAGAACGTGATGGTGGCGCAGCATTATCACTCGATGGCCGACGAGGGCGAGGCGCTCGTGGCACTCGAGCGCGTCGGCATGACCGAGCGGACGCGGCATCTGCCCGGCCAGCTCTCGGGAGGCGAGCAGCAGCGCGTGTGCGTGGCGCGGGCGCTCATCAACCAGCCGCGCCTGATCCTCGCCGACGAGCCGACCGGCAACCTCGACGAGGAGAACGAAGAGAAGGTGCTGCGGCTGCTCCAAGAGCTGCATGCCGAGGGACACACCGTGGTCACGGTGACCCATGCGGCCCGAGTCGGGAGCCTGGCCGACCGGCGCGTCGAGCTGTCGCACGGACGGCTCGCCGACCTCACCGTCCCCAACGAGGAGATCGAGCGCCGCTACGACGAGGTGCTGGTCCAGATGTGGGCGCTCGAGGAGGACGGCAAGGTGCCCGAGGCGGCCCGCGTCCGCGTGCCCGACGTGGTGGACACCCGCCGCACGCTGCTCGGCATGGCCGAGAGCGGCCTGATCTTCCCGCCCGGCGAGACGCTCGAGTTCACGCCCCGGGGTCGCATCCGCTCGCGCGATCTGGTGCGGCGCCGTCGGCTCGCGGAAGTGCTGCTCTCCTCCGCGATGAACGTGCCCGAGCCCGAGATGGAGCGCACCGCCTGCCGCATGGAGCACATCATCAACCCGGAGGTGACGAACAGCATTTGCTCGTTCCTCGGGCACCCGCGCCAGTGTCCTCATGGACGCCCCATCCCGCAGGGCAACTGCTGCGACTTTCCCATCGTCTCTTGAGTGCCATGGAACGGTTGAGCGCGGCCGAGCTGCGCGAGCGGCGCGCGGATTTCGTGCTGCTCGACGCGCGCGACGAAGCCTCGTTCCGCCGCGGCCACCTCGAGGGCAGCGGAAACCTCGCGCCTGCGGACTTCGTCGCGCGCCGCGCCGAGCTGCCACCGCGTCAGGAACGAGTCCTGATCGTGGCCAGCGACGGCGAGGACGCCCAGGCCGCCGCGGCCGCCCTCGAAGCCTTGGGGTACGCCCGCGTCGCGTGGCTGGACGCTCGGCTCGCCTCGATTGCCCCCGGGCTCTTGGACCGTGGGCCGCCCGCCCGCCTGTGGCGTCCCTCCCCGTTCCTAAAGCAGGTGCTGCCGCTGCTTCCCGATCCTGCTCGCGCGCCATTAAGGGCCCTCGATCTGGCAGCCGGAGCGGGGCGCGAGGCGGTCTACTTGGCGCTGCACGGCTTCGAGGTCGAAGCCTGGGACCACGACCGCGACGTGCTCGCGCGCGCCGAGCGCATGGCGTCGCGGCACGGGGTCACGATCGCAACCGCGGTGCATAACCTCGAGCGCCTTAAGCCCGAGCTTCCGCTCTCGGACCGCGACCTAGTCACGGTGTTCCGATTCCTCCACCGGCCGCTCCTGCCTCACATCGCGCGGGCCGTGCGCCCGGGAGGATGCGTCGTGTACGAGACCTACCTGAAGGGCCAGGAGCGCTTCGGCCGCCCCACGCACCCACGCTTCCTGCTCGACCCCGGGGAGCTGGCGCGCGCCTTCGCGGATCTCGAGATCCTGCGCTACCAAGAATCCACGCCACCCTCTGGACCCTTCATGGCGCGGCTGGTGGCGCGCAGGCCGTCCTCCTGACGATTCGCGCGTTCGCGCGCCGCACGCTCCTAATCTCCGGCCCGCGGCGACGCGCCCAACGTGTCGCGCAGGCTCGCCGCAACCACGTGTTCGGGGGAAGACGCGATGGCGCGTTCGAGCTCGTCACCAAGGAGACGACGTTCGGACGAATCCCGCATGGCGCGCCCCCAAGCCGCTTCGAGCGCCGCGTCGCCTCCCGGCAGTCGCCGGTAAGCGAAGCCCCGGACCGTGTCGAGGAAGGGCGGCCGGCGCGCGATGTACAGCGCCGCGACGTCGTCGACGAACACCAGGGCGAAGCTGGAATCGGCGTCGAGAAAATCCAAGTAACGATCGCCCGGCTGGGTCGCCCGTTTGAGCAGCACGTAATCGAAGCGATAGCGCGCCGCCATACGGCGCCAATCGTCCGCGAACACCATCGCCCGCTGGTAGTCGAGGCGCATCGCGGGCGTGGCGAGCTCGGGAATCGTGGTCATGAAGGGCAACCGCGTGCGGTCCGGCCAGAACCGCCACAGCAGGTAACCCCCGTGCTCGAAATAGTTGAACGCGCGCCCGCGGATGCCGTGCGCGGCGATGAAGTCGCACGCGGCTTGCGGAACCGACGACGATCGGATCGAAAGGCCGAGCGGTAGGTCCTCGCGGCGACAGTCGAGCGCGGTGAGGAGGACGCAGCTCAGCATTGCGGCCCCGGCACGGGATGCCGGGGCCTCGATCCAGCGCGCCACCCGGCGCAGGGGAAGCTCGGCGAGCCCCCGCGCGAGGTAGGGCGCGGCCACCACCGCCCAGAACGTGAGGAAACGCTGGGCCGAGAGCGCCGCCGCCGTGAAGAGGGCCCACAACAGCGCCTCGGCACGGTCGGGCGCGCCGCGCCGCCAACGCAGCAGCTGGAACAAGGGCCAGGCCAACATGAGGGCCGGCAGTCCGTCGGTCCGATGGATCGACCAATCGATCGGCTTGAGCTCTCCGATCGCCCCATAGAGGGGCTCGTGCCTGAGCCGAAGCAAATAGTCGAGCGGCCCCGACAGCGCGGATGCCCCGAGCGGATTCAGGAACGAGATCGCGATCGCCGCGGACAGAACGAAAAGCAGCGGAACCCGCCGCGCGGGAGCCCTCGCGGCCTCGGCGGCCGAGGGGCGGTCGCGCCGCGGCCTTCGACCACCACGCCACCCCTCGTCCACCGCGAACGCCGCGATCGCGAGCCAGCCCAAGTGAAACGAGGCGTGCACCGCGGGCCACAGCCAGGCGATCGGGATCAACCACAGGGCATGGTCCCTTCCCCCCCGGCGCCGCGTCTCGAGGATCCAGATCGTGAGCGCGAGCAGGCACGCCGCGAGGGCTTCCGGGCGCACCTGGGAGCGCTGGCGGTAGACCATCGCACAGGCCACCATGACGACCAGGGTCGAGACTCCGCGCGCCCCGAGTCTCCGCGCGGTCGCCCAGGCGATTCCAAACGCCAACAGGGTCGTCAGCCAGCGCCACACGAACAGGCCCAGCACGCCGCCCAGCGACCAGAACGGCCACACCAGGAGCGCGAAGGCCCATGCGGAATCCTTCTCCGGCGCTCCGAACATCGGCCAGGTCCACATCTGCCGCACCGGGATCATCGTCTTCAGGGCGAGGATGGCCTTGGCCCGAACTAAGTGTTGCCACACATCGGAGTCTAACAGTTGAAACGACGTGGCGACGATCAGGCACGCCGCGGCACGGGGCGAGACCGCTCGGGTGGCCGAGGGGAGCTCATGGTCGTCCAGGGTAGCGCATGCACCCGCGATGCGGAGGCGGGAGCACGGCTCAAGGGTCGCGGAAAAGTCCGTGATCGGGGTTACCCGTCCCGGTTATCTTGGCCGGCTATGAGTTCGCGTTCGCGCCCCCCTTCCGTCGCCGGCCGCCACTCCTCCGTCGCGGTGCTCACGGCTCTCACGTCGGCCCTCGCCGCCACGAGCGCCTGGGCCGCCTCGTCACCCGTTTCGTCCGAGCCCGACACGTCGTACTTGGCGGGCGCGGTCGAGCCCGAACGAGTCGGGCTCACGCTCGAGCAGGCCCAGAAGCTCGCCGCCGCGCACAGTCCCACGACTCGGGCGGCGCTGGCTGCCCTCCGCGTGGCGCGCGGAGCGCGCATGCGCGAGGCCGGAGCATTCGATCCGGTGCTGTTCGGGGCCGACGAGCGGGTGAGCACCGACACGCCGGTCAGCTCGCCGTTCGAGGCCTCGAAGACCCGCGTTCGATCGCTGAGCGGCGGCGCGTCGTGGGTTTCGCCGATCGGAACCTCGGTGAACGTCTCCCTCGCGCGCGTTCGCGCCGAGACCGACGCCCAGTTCTCGACCCTCCCGGTCGAGCGGCGGGCCCGGGCGCGCCTCGACGTGGTGCAGCCGCTGCTGCGGGGCTTCGGGCTCGGGGCGACGCGCGGTGAGCTGCGGGCGGCCGACCGGGAGCTCGAGGCGGCCCAGCGCAATGCGGAAGCCGCCAGCCTCGACCTGGGTGCCGCGGTCGAGAATGCCTACTGGGAGCTGTACGCCGCGGAGCGCGACCAGGCCGCAGAACGCCTGCAGCGCCAGCGCGCCGCGGTGTTCCTGCGCGACCAGTTGATCCGGGCGCGGGCGGGCGTCGTGGGTCCCGGTGCGGTGGCCACCGCGCGCACGTTCATGGCGGCGCAGGAGGCTCAGCTCCTCGACGCCAGGGTGCGCGTGGGGACGGCCTCGGAGGCGCTCGCTTTGGTGGTCGGCACGCAGGCCGGGGAGGCCGATCAGCGCTACCACTGTCTCGACGACCCACCCGAAGCGCAGGCGGTCGAGCCGCTCTCCGCACTGGTCAAGCGAGCCCTGGAGGCCAACCCGTCGCTGCGTGCGGCCGAGCTGGACGTGGCCGCCACCCGCGCCCGGGCGCGCGGCGCCGCCTCGCGCGCCTGGCCCACCGTGGAGGCGTTCGGCGGGTATGGCGGCTCGGGGCTCGCCGGGGTCGGTCGCCAGATCACGTTCTCGGGCCAGACGGTCGGCTCCGACTTCGACACCGGCTTCGGGCATGCCTGGGACCAGGTGTGGGGTGACGACTTCCCGGATTGGAACTTGGGCCTGCGCGTGAACATGCCGCTCGGGTGGCGTGCCGACCGCGGCGAGCGCCAGCGCCAGCTCGGCATCCTCGAGGGCGCCCTCGCGACGCGTGACGCAAGGCGCTTGGCGCTCCTATCGGCGGTGCGCCAGGCACATCTCGAGGCCGAGCTGTCGGAACGGCAGCTTCAGGCGATGCGCGACCTGGTGGAGGCGGCGCGCGAACAAGCTCGCATCGCGAACCTCGAATACCGGGCCGGTCGCTCGACGGCGTACGATGTCGTCGTCGTCGAGGCCGAGCTCAGGGAAGCTCAGTTCCGCGAGTCCCAGGCGCTCGTGCGCGCGGCCCGCGCCGCCACCGAGCTCCGGAGGCTCACGACACCCGTGTTCCGGAGAACCCCATGAACTCTCGTCCGCCCTCGATCCGGCGCTTCGCCCCGCTCCTCCTCTGGGCCGTCGCCTCGTGCGCGCGCAGCCACAGCGGCGGGTTCCAGATGCCGCCGGTTCCGGTCGAGGTGGCCGAGGTGCGATCCGAGACGGTGCGGGACGAATTCAAGGCGCTCGGCACGGTCGAGGCCCGCGAGACCGTCAAGGTGGTGAACGAAGTGGCCGGGGTGGTTCGCGCCCTACCGTTCGCCGAAGGCCACCCGGTGGTAAGGGGGCAGTTGCTCGCGCGCCTCGATGACCGCGAGATCGGCGCCGAAGCCCGGCGCGCCGAAGCCCTGCGCGATCAGGCACACACCCAGTACGAGCGCGTGAAGCAGCTCTTCGACTCCCAGGCGGCGTCCCAGCAGGAAATGGACGATGCATCGTCGGCCCTCAAGGTAGCCGAGGCCAACTACGCCCTGGCCCAAGCGCGCCACGACAAGACCCGGCTCGTCTCGCCGCTCTCGGGCGTGGTGGGTCGCCGGCTGGTCTCCCCCGGCGCCTACCTCGGCGTCGGCGACGCCGTGACCGAGGTCGCTTCGGTGGACGTGATGAAGGTGTCCTTCGCCGCGCCGGAGCGCTATCTCGGCCGGTTGAGGTCCGGCGCGACGGTCGTTGTCACGACCACCGCCTTCCCGAGCGAGGTCTTCCTCGGACGCATCGACGTGGTGGATCCGATCCTGGATCCCGCGACACGCACCTTCCAGGTGGTGGCCCGGGTGCCCAACCCGAAGCGGTGGCTGAGGCCCGGCATGTCCGCGGACGTCTCGGCGACGCTCGCCGAGCGCGCCCATTCCCTCACCGTCCCGGACGAGGCAGTGTTCGCGCAGGGCGACCAGAGCTTCGTGTACGTCGTCAAGCCCGACAGCACGGTGGCGCGACAGCCGATCTCGATCGGCAGCCGCGATTCGTCGCGCGTCGAGGTGATGGGGGGGCTGGCGGCCGGACAGCGGGTGGTGCGGGCCGGATATCAGAAGTTGTTCGACGGTGCCCACGTCGTGCCGGTTCCTGCCGGCTTGGGGGCGGGGGCCTCGGGAGGCTCACGATGAAGCTGAGCGAAATCTCGATCCAGCGCCCGGTGCTGGCCACGGTGCTGAGCCTGGCCATCTTGCTGTTCGGCGTGCTCTCGCTCGGCCGGCTCCCGGTGCGGGAATACCCGGACGTCGAGTCGCCGGTGGTGAGCATTCTCACCGTCTATCGCGGCGCCAGCCCGCAGACGGTGGAAACCGAGATCACCGACGTGCTCGAGGAGCAGATTTCCACGATCGAGGGGGTCAAGCTCATCACCTCCTCCTCCCAGGAGCAGGTGTCTCGGATCACGGTGGAGTTCAACCTGAAGCGCAACGTCGATGAAGCGGCCAACGACGTGCGTGACCGCATCTCTCGAATTCGCGGCAACCTTCCCAACACCGCCGACGAGCCGATCGTGGCCAAGCAGGACGTGAACGCGCAGCCCATCATCTGGCTGTCGCTCAACGGCCAAGGCTACAACTTGCTCGAGCTCTCGGACGTGGCCTCGAACATCCTGTCGGAGCGCCTCCAGCGGCTCGAAGGGGTGGGATCGGTGTTCGTCGGGGCGGACCGCAAGTACGCGATGCGCGTGTGGCTCGACCCGCAACGTCTCGCGGCGTACGGGCTCACGGTGGGTGACGTCGAGCGGGCGCTGCGCGAAGGAAACGCCGAGATCCCGTCGGGACGCGTCGAGGGCCGGGGACGCGAGTTCTCGGTGCGCACGCGAGGGGATCTCAACAAGGCCGAAGAGTTCGCCGCGATCGTGGTCGCGCAGCAGGGTGATCGCCCGGTGCGTCTCGCCGACGTGGCCAACGTCAAGGTCGGCGCCGAGGACGACCGCACGGTCGCCCGGTACAACGGCGTGCCGTCGGTAGGGCTCGGCATCGTCAAGCAGCAGAAGGCGAGCACCGTGGACGTGGCACGCGTCGTGAAACGCGCGTTGCCGGAGTTGCGGGCGTTGTTGCCGCCGGGGATGAGGCTCGAGACGGCCTACGACTCGTCGACCTTCATCGACGACTCGATCCACGAGGTGCTGGTGTCGCTCGGCGTGGCCTTCGTGCTCGTGATCCTCGTGATCCTGCTGTTCCTCGGTAGCCTGCGGGCGACCCTGATCCCCACCGTGGCGATCCCCGTCTCGCTGATCGGCGCCTTCACGGTGGTCTACTTCCTCGGCTTCACGATCAACATCCTCACCCTGCTCGCCATGGTGCTCGCCATCGGCCTGGTGGTGGACGACGCGATCATCATGCTCGAGAACGTCTACCGGCACATGGAGATGGGCAAGAGCCGCATGCGGGCGGCCTTGGACGGCGCGCAAGAGATCGGCTTCGCGATTCTCGCCACCACGATCGCGCTCGTGGCGGTGTTCGTGCCGGTGGCGTTCCTGACCGGGCGGATCGGACGACTCTTCAACGAGTTTGGGATCGCGGTCGCCGTGTCCGTATTGATCTCCGGCTTCGTCGCGCTCACGCTCACCCCGATGCTGTGCTCGCGCCTGTTGCGCCGCGTTTCGACCGGGGCGATCGGCGACGAGGAAGAGCAGGGGCTGGCGCCCACCGCCGAAGCGGCCGCCGCGGCCGAGGAGTCGGCGGGCGGAGCCGAGGAGGCGAGCGCGTGGCGCAGGGGCTTCACCCGGGCCTTTCACGCGTTGCACGCGAATTACGAACGGTTGCTGCGCGGCGCGCTGGCGCATCGCCGCGGCGTGCTGATCGGCGCGTTGGCGCTGGTGGCGGCGATCGCGGTGCTGTTCCGGCTGCTGCCGCACGAGCTGGTTCCGGTCGAGGACCGCGGCATGGTGTTCAACATCGTGCTGGCGCCCGAAGGCTCCACGCTCGACTACACGGACCGCTACATGCGCCAGGCCGAGGCGATCTACGCGCGGACGCCCGAGGTCGCGGCGTTTTTCTCCGCGGTCGGACTGGGCTTCGGCGGCCCGGGTCGCGTGACCGACGGCTTCATGTTCGTGCGGCTCAAGCCCTACGACCAGCGCCGGCGCTCACAGCAGCAGATCGTCCAGGCGGTGTTCCCTCGCATGCTCGGCATTCCCGGCGTGCTCGCGATTCCGATCAATCCACCGAGCCTGGGCGGTGGGTTCGGGAGCCCGGTGCAATTCGTGCTGCAAGCCGAGACCTATGACCAGCTCCAGGCGGCCATGGGCGTGATGATGCAAGAGGCGCAGAAGCTCGGTTATCTCCTCAACATGGACACGGATCTCAAACTCAACAAGCCACAGCTCGAGATCGACATCGACCGAGACCGCGCATCCGCGCTCGGGGTCTCGGTGAGCGACGTCGGCAACACGCTCCAGACCCTGCTGGGCGGCCGCGAGGTGACCCGATTCCGGCGCGGCAACAAGCAGTACGAGGTGATGCTCCAGGTCGAGCCGCGTGATCGCTCGGCGCCCAACATGATCGACGGCCTCTACGTGCGCGGACGAGAAGGCTTGGTCCAGACGGCGAGCGTGGTCCAGGTCCGCGAGGAGGTGGCACCCAAGGAGCTCAACCACTTCAACCGGGTGCGCTCGGCGACCCTGACCGCGAACCTGGCCCCCGGCGTGACGATCGGGCGAGCCCTGGGCGATCTGAGGACGATCGCGCGCAGCGCCCTGCCGGCCGGGGTTCGTACCGATCTGGCAGGAGAATCGCGCGAGTTCGCCGAGTCCAGCGGCGGGCTGAACTTGCTGTTCGTGATCGCCCTGGTGTTCATCTTCCTGGTGTTGGCGGGCCAATTCGAGAGCTTCATCCACCCACTCACGATCCTGATCTCGGTTCCGCTCGCGGTGTTCGGCGCGCTGCTCACGTTGTTCGCGCTGCGCATGTCGATCAACATCTATTCCCAGATCGGGCTCATCATGCTGATCGGGCTGGTGACCAAGAACGCGATCCTGATCGTGGAGTACTCGAACCAGCGGCGGGCGCGTGGTGAGCCCCTGCTCGAGGCGGTCGTGCGGGCGTCGCGCATCCGACTGCGGCCGATCTTGATGACGACGCTGACCACCATCCTCGGAGTGATGCCGATCGCCCTCGGGCTGGGAGCCGGCGCGGAGTCCCGCAAGCCGCTCGGGGTCGCCGTGGTGGGCGGGCTGTTGTTCTCGATGGTGCTGACCCTGGTGATGGTGCCGGTGGTCTACACCCTGTTGGCGCGCTTCGCCCCGGCTCGCGCCAAGGAATCGCACGTGGCCGAAGCTCTCCCGGGGGCGGCAGCGGAGCCCGGCCGACCCAGCTAGTGTCCTCAGTCGCTCACCGGGACGGCTCGGTCTCGGCGTGCTTGCGCTTGAGGCGGCGACCGATCGCCTCCACGAGCACGGTGAGCGCGAGCAGCACCGTCGCCGCGGCCACGAACCACAGCAGCTTGGCGCGCACCACCCGGGCGAGCGCTTCGGGGTCCTCGAGCAGCCGCGGCTGGTCGGCGAGCACCTTCGCCCCGAACCAGGCCAGCACCGTGCACCACACGCACGACCCGAGCAGCGTCATGACGGTGAAGCGCGGAAACGGCATGCGCGCCGCTCCGGCCGGCAGCGAGACCAGGTGGCGCACCACGGGCAGCAGCCGAGCGAAGAAGATTCCGGTCGCCGAGTAGCGGTTGATCCAGCGCTCGGCGAGCAGCCACTTCGACTCCGGCACGAACACGAACTTTCCGTAGCGAAGCAAGAGCGGGCGTCCGACGCGGCGCGCCACCCAGTACGAGACCGCAGAGCCCGCCCACGAGCCCAGCGTGGCCGCGGCCACGACGCCCCAAAAATGGAACCGGCCCTGCTCGGCCCAGTAGGCGGCCGGGGGCACCACGAGCTCGCTCGGGATTGGGAAGACCGTGGACTCGATCGCCATCAGGGTGAAGACGCCCCAGTAGCCCCACTCGAGCGTGAGCCGGAACCAGAGCGCGAAGAGCGAGTGAAACACGTCAGCTCCCGCGGTCCAATCGCTTCACGCCGTCCACCCGCAGCACCTTCTGTCCGCCCTTCTCGTAGAGAGCGCCCACCACCACCACCGGGTAGCCCACCACCGCGTAGAGGCTGTCGTTGGGATTCTCTCCGTGGCGCGCGGCGATGATCGGATAGACACGGCCTCCGGCTCGGTTGAGGAAGGCCAGGTCCTGACCGCCGCGCGCGCAGAGCAGCGCACACGCCCGATGCGCCGGCCCCCGACCGCCGTGGGTGAAATAGCACTGCGGATCGACGACCTCGCCTTCCAGGGTCACCGGCCGGCCGATCGTCGCGGACTGTGGCCCCCCACAGCCGGCGGCGAGCACGGCCAGGAGGCCCAGGGACACCAGCGTCCTTGGGTTCCCGGCTCTGCCTCCCGAACGGCTCCGGGTCACCGGGCAGACAACGCCTGCGCGGGCACCGTCTCGGCCCAGCCGAAATCGTCGCCCTCTGCCCGCGGGCGCCCCAGCGCAAGCACCGGGTCGTGCTCGAGGCACACCCACGCGCCCTCGGCCGCCGCGCGCTCCAATACCATGCGCTTCTCGGCCATGGTCTCGATCGCCGCGACGTCATACCCCATGACGAAGGGAATCCGCACGTGGCTGCCGGTGGGGATCAGGTCGGCCACGTAGTAGAGCACCGCTTCGGGACCCGCCACGCGCACCAGCTGCTGGCCGCGCGTGTGCCCCTCGGCGGTGAAGATCTCGATCCCGGGCCACGGCCGCTGCGGCCCTTCCCAGAGCTCGAGAACCCCCGCTTCGGCGAGCGGCTCGAAGTTCTCGCGCATGTAGGAAGCGCGCTCGCGCGGGTTGGGCTCGAGCGCGTTGTACCAGTTGCGCCGCTGCACATAGTAGCGCGCCCGGGGTAGGCGCGGGACCAATCGCTCTTGGGAGCGCCGGGTCGAGCCTCCCGCGTGGTCGAAATGGAGGTGGGTGAGGACCACGTCCGTGACCTCCTCGACCGTGAGCTCGATCGCCGCGAGCGACCGTTCGAGGGTGTGCTCCTGATACTCGATGCGGTAGATGTCGCGCAGCTTCTCGCCGAGCTTCTCTCCGGCGCCGTCGTCCACCAGGATGCGACGGCCCTCGCCTTGCAGCAGCAGACACCGCATCGCGAGGCGGATCCGGTTGCGCTCGTCGGGCGGCTGGAGCTTGGCCCACAACGGCTTGGGAACCGACCCGAACATCGCGCCTCCGTCGAGCCACAACGTTCCGGCTTCGAGCAGGTCGATGCGCCAAGGGCCAATCCTCGTCAGCATGGCGGCAGGATGGGCCAGGGTGTCCCGCCGGTCAAATCCCGCGGCCTTCGGGCGAGCGTCTCGCATCGCGTCGTGCAACTCGGTCCACCTGCGCGTCGGCGGCGAGAGCGTGACGCGGAAACTGGTCGTCATCCCCTAGCCCGCGCGGCGCGGCGCGCCCGTTCCTCGCGGCGCCGGCGACGCGCGACTCCTCAGATGTGCAAGGCGCGCTTCGCCACCGCGAGCGCAGCTTCCTTGACCGCTTCGGGCAGCGTGGGATGGGCGTGCACCGACCGTGCGACGTCTTCCGCGCTCGCCCCCATCTCCATCGCGGTCGCGAGCTCGGCGATCAGGTCGCTCGCGCGCGGCCCGAGGATGTGCGCGCCCAGGATCCGATCGGTGCGGGCGTCGGCCAAGATCTTGACCTGTCCCTCGCGCTCGCCCATCGCCCTGGCCCTGCCGTTCGCCAGGAACGGAAACGTTCCGATCGACACCGCGAGGCCGCGCTCGGCCGCCTGTTCTTCGGTGAGGCCGACGCTCGCCAGCTCGGGCCAGGTGTAGACGACGTTGGGCACGCACTCGTAGGCCACGTGCCCGGCGTGACCCGCCATGCGCTCGACGGCGGCGATCCCCTCCTCTTCGGCCTTGTGAGCGAGCATCGGTCCCGCGATGACGTCGCCGATGGCGAAGATTCCCGGGACGCGGGTCTGGTAGCGCTCGTCCACCTGGATGCGCCCGTGGGCGTCCAGCTCGACGCCCGCCTCGCGGGCGCCCAGCTCATCCGTGTACGGGCGCCGGCCCACCGCGACCAGCAGCACGTCGCAGACCTCTTCGCGCGTGGCTCCCGCCTCGGCCACCTCGACCAGGACTTCCTCTCCGACGCGCCGCGCGGCTCGGACCGTGACGCCGAGCCGAAATTTCATTCCCTGCGTCTCGAGCGACCGCTGGAGCAGGGCCCCGCTGCCGCGGTCCATGCCAGGCACGACGCGATCCATCTGCTCGAGCACCGTGACCTCCGAGCCCAATCGCATCCACACCGAACCCAGCTCGAGCCCGATCGCCCCCGCCCCGATCACCTGCATGCGCTTGGGCACCTCGGGCAGGTTGAGCGCGTGGGTGGAGTGGACGATGCGTCGATCGTCGATCGCAATTCCCGGCAGGGCGACCGGCTTGCTCCCGGTGGCGATCAGAATTCGGGTCGTGGACAGCATGCGGCGGCCTTCGGCGCCGCGCACCTCGACCACCCCGGGAGAGGCGATCCGGCCGGTGCCGGTGACGCGCTCCACTCGATTCTTGCGGAACAGGCCTTCGACGCCTCGCGTCAGGTCGTTCACCACCCGATCCTTGCGGGCCAGCATCGTGGCCAAGTCCAGCTCGGCCGACGCTCGGATGCCGTGTGCCTCGAGGTCGTGGCGGACGTTCCAGAAGTGCTCGCTCGAATCGAGAAGGGCCTTGCTGGGAATGCATCCCACGTTCAGGCACGTGCCACCGAGGCTCGGATACTTCTCGACGCACGCGGTCTTCAGGCCGAGCTGGGCGGCCCGGATCGCGGCCACGTAGCCACCCGGTCCGGAGCCGATCACGACCAGGTCGTAGGGCGGCTCGGGCACCAGCTAGATCTCGATCAGCATGCGCTCGGGATCCTCGAGGCGCTGCTTGACGCTCACCAGGAACGTGACCGCCTGCTCGCCGTCCACGATGCGGTGGTCGTAAGAGAGCGCCAGGTACATCATCGGGCGGATCACGATGGCGTCATCCACGACCACCGGGCGCTTCTCGATCTTGTGCATGCCGAGGATGCCGCTCTGTGGCGGGTTGAGGATCGGGGTCGAGAGCAGGCTGCCGTAGACGCCCCCGTTGGAGACGCTGAAGGTGCCCCCCGACAGCTCGTCGAGCGTCAGCTTGTTGTCGCGTGCCGCAGAGGCGAGCCGCGCGATCTCGCGCTCCAGATCGGGAAACGAGCGCCGGCCCGCCGCGCGCACCACCGGCACGACCAGGCCGCGTTCCGTCCCCACGGCGATCCCCATGTGGACAGGTCGCCGGTAGACGATCGCCCCCTCGCGGATCTCGGCGTTGAGCTCCGGGATCTGATCCAGCGCCAAGACGCAGGCGCGGACGAAGAAGCTCATATAGGAGAGACGCACGCGGTGGCGGCGCTCGAAGTCGTCGCGATGGCGAGCGCGCAGATCCATCACCGCCGTCATGTCCACCTCGTTGAAGGTCGTCAGGATCGCGGCCGTGCGCTGCGCCTGCACCATGCGCTCGGCGATCTTGAGCCGTATCCGGTCGCGGGCAGGCGTGGCAGCGCCGGGCCATGCACCGCCTGCCGGCGCCTGGGCCCCTGGAACGAATGCAGGCTTTGGCGAGGTCCCGGTGACACTCGGCGGAGGGGCGGGGCTCGGGGAAGCCGTCGGCTTGGGCGGCGCTTCGGCGGCGCCGGCGGAACCGGACGACGGGTTCGCCGGGCGGCTCTCCACGTGGCGTTGCACGTCTTCCTTGAGAAGGCGCCCACCCGGTCCACTGCCCTCGATGGCCCCGAGGTCGAGATTGTATTCCTCGGCCATGCGGCGCACCGCGGGGCCGATGCGCGGCTCGTCTCCACCTCCGGATGCGGCGGGTCTCGCGGCGGGACCGGGCACGGCACGGGCGGAGCGGCCAGCCAAGCCCGCCGGGGAGCCGGCCGATCCCGCGGGTGCCGGCTCGGACGCGCCGGCCTGCGGGGAAGAGGGGGTTGCGGCGGCGCCGGCCCCTTGCTCCAGGCGAGCGAGGACATCCCCCACCTGGACCGTGTCCCCCAGCGCGCGCGCGTGCCGCAGCACTCCGGGGGCTTCCGCGGCGATCTCGACCGCCGCCTTGTCGGTCTCGAGCGTGGCAATCGGCTCATCCGCCCGGACCGACTCTCCGTCTGGCTTGAGCCAAGCCACCAGCACCGCTTCGGAGATCGACTCGGCCAGTCGTGGCACCCGGATCTCGATCGCCACGCTCAGCTTCCCCTGCGCGGCCGCGACGCCCCCGTGGTCCGTGCGGGCAGCACTCCGACCTCGGCCAGGGCGCGGTCGAGCACCGCGTTCTCCTGCTCGACGTGCTTCGTGTAGTAGCCGGTGGCCGGGGTCGGCGAAGTCTCGCGCGCCGCCAGGCTCAGGGCGGCCCCTTCGGGGAGCACGTCTTCGAGACGGTGCCGTGTGTTGCGCCATGCCCCCATGTTGGCGGGTTCCTCCTGCACCCAGCGAATGTCCCGGGCGCTTGGATAGCGCTCGAACACGGCGGCCAGCTCGGCACGCGGGAAGGGATAGAGCTGCTCGATCCGCACCAGGGCCACGTCCTCGGCGCCGCGCGACTCAGCGGCCCGAGGTCAGCAGCACGCGGCGCACGGCGCGCGGCTCGCGCACCCTCTCGTCGTCGATCACGTTGCGGAACCCGCCGGCGGTGAGCTCCGCCCGCGCCGACACCGCCCGCCTAAGTCGCAGCAGGCTCTTCGGGCTCAGGATGACCAGCGGTTTACGGAACGACCGGTGGAGCTGGCGGCGCAGCGCATGAAACAGCTGGCCCGGCGTCGTCAGGTTGCACACCTGCATGTTGCCGTTCGCGCACAGCTCGAGGAAGCGCTCGAGCCTGCCGCTCGAGTGCTCCGGCCCCTGCCCCTCGTAGCCGTGCGGCAGCAAGAGCACCAGCCCCGACATGCGCTGCCACTTCGATTCGGCGCTCGCCAGGAACTGGTCGATATACACCTGTGCCACGTTGGCGAAGTCGCCGAACTGCGCCTCCCAGACCACCAGGGTGTGCGGGTCGGCGGTGCTGTAGCCGTACTCGAAACCGAGGCAGGTGGCCTCGTTGAGCGGAGTGTCGAAGACGTCGAATCGCCCCTGCTGCTCTCTCAGATGCTGGAGCGGTACATAGCTCCGTCCGTCCTCGACGTCGCGCAGCACCGCGTGGCGATGGCTGAACGTGCCTCTGCTCGTGTCCTGCCCCGACAGCCGCACGTGCTTGCCTTCGAGCAGGAGCGAACCGAACGCCAGCACCTCCCCCGTTCCCCAGTCGATTCGGTCCTCCCCCACCATCTCGATCCGCGCCTCCAGCAGCGCCTGAACCTTGCGATGCGGATGGAATCCATCGGGTAGTCGTGCGGCGTCGCGCGCGATCCGGGCCAGCATCTCGGGCGACACCGCCGTGGCCGCGCTCCAGTCGTCGCCCGCCCAATCGAGCCCCGTCCACATGCCGCCGAGCACGGCTCTGGGCTCGGCGGTGCTTCCGCTGCGCACGCGCTGATGCGACGCCTTGAGGGTCGCGGCGATCTCGCGCCCGATCCGCTCGTGCTCTAGGGCGTCCAGCACGCCCTCCCCGATGAGGTGCGCCGCGTAACGCCGGGCGGCCGGCGCGTGCGACGCGATCGCGCGGTACATCACCGGCTGCGTGAAGGTCGGGTCGTCCAACTCGTTGTGGCCGTGCTTCCGGTAGCAGATCAGATCCACGAACACGTCGCGTCGGAATGCGGCCCGGTATTCCGCCGCCAGCCGGATCGCGTGCACCGCGGCCTCGGGGTCGTCGCCGTTCACGTGGAACACCGGAGCGTCCTCCACGCGAGCCACATCGGTCGCGTAGCGGCTGATCCGCACGTCCTCGGGGGAGGTCGTGAATCCGATCTGATTGTTGATCACCACGTGGATCGTGCCCCCGGTGTGATACGGGGGTAGGCCAGCCAGCGCCAGCGTCTCGGGCACGATCCCCTCGCCCGAAAACGCCGCATCGCCATGCAACAGCACCGGGATGCCACGGTCCCGGCCCTCGTCGCGCATCGAATCCTGCCGCGCCCGCACCGCCCCGAGCACGACCGGATTCACGAATTCGAGGTGGCTCGGATTGAAGTTGAGGTCGAGGTGAACTGTCCTTCCGTTCCGGGTCTTGCGCAGCGACGAGTAGCCCATGTGGTACTTCACGTCCCCGTGGCCCTGCACCTCTTCGGGGGCGAACGTGGACTCGAACTCCTGGAAGATCATCTCGAGCGGCTTGTGCAGGACGTGGGCGAGCACGTTGAGCCGCCCGCGGTGCGGCATGCCGATCACGACCTGCTCCACCCCCATGGCGGCCGCGGTCTCGATCAGACAGTCGAGCATCGGGATCAGGCTCGTCGCGCCCTCCAGCGAGAATCGCTTCTGGCCCACGTAGCGCACGTGCAGGAACTCCTCGAAGGCATCGGCCGCCATGACCTGCTTGAGGATCCGGATCCGTTCTTCCGGATCGAGTTGCGGCCGGTTGCGGACCGGCTCCATGCGTTCTTCCAGCCATGCGCGGCGCTGTTCGTCGGCGATCTGCATGTATTCGACGCCGAGCGGACCGCAGTAGGTCGCGCGTAGGGCCGCCACGAGATCGCGCAGGCTGCCCCGCACCTCGCCGCGGAACGGACTCGGGTCCACCGGCGCATCCAGGTCCTGCGCGCTCAGACCCAGGCTCGCGGGCTCGAGCAGCGGGTGGAGCGATGGTGGACCGGAGAGCGGATCCAGGTGCGCCGAGAGATGACCATAGACCCGATGGTGCCGCACCAGGCTGGCGGCTCCGCCCGCGGGTCCCGGGAGAACGAGGGCATCGGCCCTGCCCGCGAGG
>VBOY01000169.1 GCA_005893295.1 Candidatus Eiseniibacteriota bacterium
GACCGCGGTGACGCGGCCCCGGCGAATCACCTCATTTCTTCTTCGCCGCCTTCTTCTTCCCGCCCTTCTTCACCACTTTCTTCCTGGCCGCCATCGTCGGACTCACCTCCTCTCGCGGACGCCTTTCAGCGCCCCCCTCAGTACCCCATCGCCTCGCGACGGAGGTAAGCCGCCTGCTCTCGCCCGCGGCGCTCGTAGTGATAGAGATCGGCGTAGAGCTGGGGGAGGGACACCACGGGCAGCCCTCCCTTCTCGATCGGCGCGTGGAACACGCCCTCGTCGTAGGGCGTCATGAGATACACGTTGCCCTCACCTTCACCTGGGCGGAGCCCCAGCGCCCGCGCGATGGGCTCGGGATTGCCCTCCAGGTAACAGTGGATCGCCGGAAGGCGCACATTCGGGGCCACGAGGGCCGCCCCCGAATGAAGCGTGAAGGCATAACGGCGGCTCTCGGCGTGGGCGGCGCGGGCAATGTCTCCGACGAGCCGGCGCGTGATGCGCTCGGGCGAGAAGTAGGTTCCCATGCGGTTGAGCCGGTACGAATAAGCATCGACCCAACCGTCGAGCAGCTCGCCGGGTCGGGTGAGCTGGATCCGCTGGTGGTCGCCGCGGTCGACCCACGACAGTTCCTCGAGCCGCTTCACGACGTTATGGGCATGGCCGAGGCTCACGTCAGCAGTCTTGGCCAGCTCCTCGAGCCGCCACGCATGCTGGGGGTCCACCAGAAGGGCCCGCACGACGCGCGTGGCTCTGGGCGCGAAGAGCGATTTCAGGGGGCGGGTCGACGGACGAGCGTTCGGCTTACCTTCCTTTTCGATGAGCACGTTCCCGAACGACAGATAACAGTTCCCCGAGAGATCCAGATAGCCGAAGTTGTTGCGCTTGAGCAGAGCGGCGCTCTGGGGGCTGATGTACTGGGAAACCGCCAGGGGGTACACCTCGGGGAGGTCCCGGCCGATTTCACCCAGCCTTGTCATCGCCTCCCTGATCTCCCTGGGCTGACCGAGGGAAGTGATCTTGAGAGCTAGCTTGTGCTCACTCGTGCCAAGCTTGAATTTCACCATCAGATCCGTGGTTTGTGTCCCTGCCTTGAAATCGGGAGACTCCTCCCAGGCGGTCGCCCGTGAAAACAGCGCCCGCAGCTCCTGGACTGCCGAGCGTCTGATCTCCGTGAACTTAGACATCGTTTCACTTGAACCATATTTTTCAGCGTACGCTGAAACAATAGGGACAATTGAAACTCTTGTCAAGCAAAAAGGTTACGCGACCACGGGCCCTACTCGGTGGGCCAGAACACCGTGGCGTCTGTTGGGAGGGGGGCGGTGAACCTACCGGTAGGACGGACAGCCCTGCAGGTCACGGGAGAGAGCTTTGCGCGTCGGTCTGGGAGGGGGGCGGCCACCACTCTCCAGCGCCGACTAGAGCGATGAGAAGGGCCCATCTGCTTCGTTGGCGCCCTCGGCCGCACGCTCAACGTACAGAGAGTACGCCTCGCGTGCGGCCCTCTGGCGCCGCCTTGCAGCTGGACCCTTCTCATCGCTCTAGCCAGAGCTTTTTCTCCGACAGGCTCATCGCCGGCGCTATCGATTCGGGGGGAGGCCTCGGAGGGGGCCCGTCCAGGCCAATCTCCGATTTCTCTCACGGGAGAAAGCTCCGGAAGGGCGAAGCTCGCCTCCGCGAGGTTACTTCCCCTGCTCGATGTCTTCCATGGTCTCGTCGTCGAGCCCGAAGTAGTGGCCCACCTCGTGCACGACGACGTCCCGCACCAGCTCGGCCATCTCCTCGGGATCCGCGCAGTCTTCCTCGATGGGGCTCTGGTAGATGTGGATCGTGTCCGGCAGGACATTGCCGTAGGAGGAGTCGCGCCGCGTCAGGTCGACGCCCCGGTAGAGCCCGTACAGAGTATCCGGCGGCTCGATCCCCATGTCCTCCAGCGTCTCCTCGTCGGCCCAGTCCTCCACGACCACGGCGATATTCTTCAGCTTCTCCCGGAAGGGGCGCGGGAGCTTCTTGAGGGCCGACTCGACCAGGTCTTCGAATTCGGTGCGGGTCATGCGAACGAGGTGACGACCTAGGCGCCGCGGAGGCGCTCCACATTGATCACATCCTTGACGTCGCGGATCGCCTGCATGATGTCCTGGAGCTGGCGGAGGTCATCCACCTCGACGACGAAGTGGTTCAGGCCGCGCCGGTCCTCGGTGACGGTGACGTCGGCCCTGGTGATGTTCCCCTGGCGTGAGGAGATGGCGCCGGTGATCTCGGCCAGGAGGCCCGGCCGATCCTGGCCGATGTAGACCGCGATCTTGACCGGCCGCTTCGTCGGCTCCCCATCCTCCCACTCGACGGACAGCAACCGCTCCTTGTCCAGGACGTTCTTGACCACGGTCAGGCAGTCGCGCGCGTGGACCGTGAGGCCGCGGCCGCGGGTGATGAAGCCCACGATGCCGTCGCCGGGCACCGGCGAGCAGCACTTGCCGAACCGGACCAGGAGGTCATCCACTCCGCGGATGCGGACCGCTCCTTCGGTCTTCCGTGAGAGCTTCTGGACCTTGGCCTCGGGGGTGGCTTCCTGGTCGTGGACCGTGGTCGGGGCCAGCCTGCCCAGCACCTGCTGGACGGAGGACTTGCCGTACCCGATCGAGGCCAGGAGATCGTCGGCCGACG
>VBOY01000044.1 GCA_005893295.1 Candidatus Eiseniibacteriota bacterium
CGGCTTACACGACGGGTTCGTCCGGCGCAGGGTCGCGCATCGCGAACGCGGCCTGAGCCAGCGAACCCGAATGCACGTCGGCGAGGGCGTGCGCGACCATCCCCAAATAGAGCGACCCCGAGGCCAGGTAGAGCACCGCCATCAATCCTCCGGCCAGGGCGGTGGTGACGACGCCGCGTGGGCCCTGGTAGAGGTGACCGACGCCGAACACCACCGTGGCCAGCGCTGCGCCGCCCGCCACGCCCAGCCAATGAGCGAGGTACCAGATCAGGTAGCCCCGATAGAGCAGCTCTTCGCACACCCCGGCGGTCACCGACAGACGAAGGAACCACCAAAGCTCGCGACGGTCGTGGGGCAGCATGCGCTCGACGTGTCGCAGCCGACGGCGCACGCTCGCCACCGCCTCGTGGTCGTTCAACGCGCCACGGCGTCGCGCAGCGATCACCGCCACGAGGGCGGCGATCGGCAGCAGCGAGATCCAGAACCCGACCGAAGGGCGCAGCGCCAGGCCGAGGTCGTGCCACGTCCGGCCGCGCCACGCCCACAGCACGACCGTGGCCAGCGCCAACGACCACTGAAGGGCGATCGCCTGTCGGTAGAGAGAAAGCCGCACCGTGGGGACGAGGACTTCCGGCGCCATCACCAGGCGTCGGAAGCCGAAGGTGCTGGCGCGGATCGGAAACACCACCGCGAGCAGCACCACCAGCACGTGATCCAGCCAGATGGGGGCGTTGGGGTTCATCCGTTTGCCCGGGGTGATCGCGACCCGCGCCGCCGGAACCGATCGTGCCGCGAGGCTACGAGCGTCGCAGCTCGCGGTGGCGGACGCATCCCACCGCCACGTTGCTTGAGATCCTTGCTCATTGCGTCCGACTCGCGGGTCCGCGGCGGGATGCCACGCAGCGTCTTGCGGGCGTTTTGGATGGTGCGGCCATCCACGAAGCTCCAGATGTAGTCGTCGAAGCTACCGAGCTCGTTCTGCACTTCGAGGAACGCTCGCGCGCTCGCGATCGCGCCTTCGATCTTGAGCCGGTTGCGCACGATCGCCGGGTCGGCGAGCAGCGCGCGTACCTTGCGCGCGTCGAAGCGCGCGACTTTGGCGGGATCGAAGTGGGCGAACACCCGACGATAGCCCTCGCGCTTGTGCAAGATGGTGCGCCACGAAAGTCCGGCCTGCGCTCCGTCCAGCAACAGGAATTCGAAGTGCTTGCGATCGTCGTGCACCGGCACGCCCCACTCTTCGTCGTGGTAGCGCTGCATGAGGGGATCCGTGATCCAGCCGCAGCGGGGCTTGTCGGTTGGTTCCACGGTCACTCTCCCACGATCTGCGCCAACTGGGGCGCGACCACGCCCTTTTCCTGCATCGCCTTGGCGACCTTGATCGGGATCAGCTTGGCAAATGCCTCGTCGTAACGCCAGCGGCGCCACTCTCCCTCGAGTCGCACCGTGATGTGCTCGCCCTCGATCCGGATCGGCACGCCGCGGCGTCGGGCCTCGCGCGCCACGAACGGAGCCAGTTCCCCCGACCATTCTTCGGGTGTGATCGCCGACAGCACGTTGCCGCGGTACTGGGCCGGATCGAGTCGAACCAGGGGATCGAACACGAACACGCGCCCCGCCGCGGCGCCGGACATGAAGAACTTGCCCGAATAGGGCTTGTAGCGCAGCGCAATCTGGCCGCGCGCGTCGGGCTTGCGAAAGCCCATCACGACGTGAAGCGAGTTTTCGCCGCCCGACATCAGGTACTCGAACGCGTATTCGTTGGGCGAGCCGAAGTGGATCGACTTGAAGCCCGGCGCGCCGGTTTTCCCGTCCGCGAGGAACACCTTGTTTTGCCCCGCTACCGCGAAGCGCGACCCCGAGTCCCACACCGTCACCGTGCCGCCGTGCGCGGCGTACATGCAGGTGTTGAGCGTGTCCTGAAGGACGAACAGGTAGCCCGAGTCGGCCTTGAGGCCCCAGTGGCTCTGCCCCTGGCCATAGACCCACAGCTCGGCGCCCTCGAGCAGGGCGCCGGCGAAGTCCCCGAACTCGCGACCGTAGAGCTCGATCACCACGCCTGCCGCAGAAGCGCCGTCGCTCGCCGCCAGGTTGGTCCCGACGTAGCGCGGGCCACCCAGGAAGTCGTAGCCGATCAGGTTCCGCCAACCGTGGCGCACCGCCTCGCTGACGATGCGAGACGCCGAGTCCAGCCGGAACGACTCGCCGACGAAGCCGGCGAAATCGATCACCAGCACGTCGCGCGCGGGATCGGATGGCGGTGCCAGGTCGTCGCGGGTCTCGAGCGTCAGGCGGGCGTAGCGCCCGGGTCCCGCGGCGGGATGGCCATGGGCCTCGTGGAGCAGCGGCACCTGGTCGAGGATCCGATAGATCCCTCCTTGGGCGGGTCCGCGTGAGTCACCCTCCCCGGCGGCGCGGCCGCCGTCGGTCAAGTACTCCATGCTGGAGAGAGCCTTGCCGCCGAGGTCGCAGAAGGCGAGCCGCTTGCGCAGCTCGGTCAGGATCCTGAGCGCGGCGGCGCGCGCCGTGGTGCCCAAGGCCGCGAACGCGGGCAGCGCGTGCTCGGCCAAGAAGCGACAGTCCTCGAAGCTCAGGCCCGCCGCGCGCTCCAGCGTCTCCTCGATCAGCTCGTTGGCCGGCGCCGGCAGGGCGTCGTCGGGGCCGAACCGCCGGCCTTCGCCTGGTGCAGCCTTACCCGCGAAGCTGCGGCCGAGCTGCTCGAGCCGCTCCGCCACGTGATTCCTCCAGTCCGTGCTCGCGCTCTCCACGGCCGTCACGAGCGGGATCGTCAGGTCCACCTTGCGGCCGGCGCGATCCACCGGCACCGTCTCGCCGAACCGGTTCGAGATCTCGAGCCGGCGTGCCGTGGGTGACGTGAAGACCTCGACCACGCCGCCGTGCTCGCGGCGCTCCGGGTTGCCTCCCGGGCGCATGTTGAACCGCAGGTCGGCTGCCCCGTCGCCCAACACGCCCTGCTCGTGCAGCACCCGCAGCATGCTGTCCGCGATCTTGGCCTCGCTGCCGTTCGCCACCACGTGCACACCGCCCGCCGCGGTGTCGACCGAGGCGATGATCTCGTGCGGCCGCAAGAACTTGATGTCCATGTTCTCGCGGAAGCCGACCACCCGACCCTCGCCCCGGCGTCGCGACTCGACGATCGTGAACTTGTAGGGTCCGGTGGGCGTGAGCTGTATGTAGTTGGTCATGAGGAGCTTCAGCTTCTCGCGGCGCGATCCGTCCATGGCTTCGAGATCGAGCCCGGTGATCGGCGAGATGATCTGCGAAGCCTCTTCGGTGGTGAGGCCGAGCACGCGCCTGGTGAAGTCCGCCAGGTACGCGGCGTACTCGGTGTCGGTGAGCGCCTTGCGCTCGTACACCGAGTCGCCGTGGTAGCTCTCCGCTCCCTCACCCATCGATGGATCCGCGTGCACGTAGCCGAATTCGTTCAGGAACGGCGAGGTCGAGTCCACGCCCACCTGCTCGCCGTTGTGCATCAAGAGCAGGTTGTAGGCCTTGAATGGGTGCGCTCCCGCGGGATTCCCTCGGCCCTCGGCGTCGATCGCGGGCGAGTTCGTGGGGTAGCGATGGTGCATGCCCCAGACTCGGGCGTGGAGCCCGGAGGTGCGGAATGTGTTTTCGCGGACGGTTATCTCCACCCCTCCCAGCTCGCGCGCCCCCGGATAGCCCGCCCAGAACTGGTCGAAATCGAAGTACTCGGGAATCGTATGGGTCCAGCCCGAGATCTTGATCGCCCCCAGATCCTCGCCGATCGAGACGACGTAGCCGCGGCGCTTGGCGGCGTACTTGTCGGCGGCGGTCGCGGAGCGGCTCCCATCGGAGGCCGCGGCGTGGGTGCGGTAGTAGCGCGAGTCCAGCAGGTGGGCGAGCGCGGTGAAATACTCCTCCCGCACGTCGGCGAGGAAGTCGGTCAGCCGCTCGCTCAGGGCGGCGCCACCCGCGAGCGAGACCGCCTGCTCCACGCCCTGTTCGAGCGCCGCCTCGAGGCTGTCGAGCGAACGCGAGAGCACCGCGTCCGCGATGTCCCCATACTTGGTGTGGCGCTGGAGCCAGTAGGGACTCTCAACCAGCGCGAGCCCGTAGCGCTTGACCACCTCGGGCTTGAGCTCGACGAAGAACAGGTGGAAATCGCCTGGGTTCTCGCGTAGATCGGCGCGACGCCAGCCGTCCTCCGAGGCGTAGACCTCGCGCACCGGAATCTTGAACTCGCCCAGCCGCCGCAACACCCCGTCCAGCGAGTGCTCGACTCCCGCGTCGTCGAAGAAGCGGCAGCCCCCGAGGTGCCCGAGCATCTGGCGCACCGTGTCCGCCCGATCCGCCCCGATCGTGTTCAGGATGACGCAGGTCCTTCCGGCCACCGGCCGCGGGGCGAAGCCGGCGAAGTCGATGCCGCCGCCCCGGTTGTTGCCGCCGTTGACCGAGCGCGCCGCCGCCTCCCAGATCGCGTGCACCGTGACCGGTTCGGAGACCGCGAGCGAGCCGACGCGACACGAATCGTGCTCCGGCGCCGCAGGCTGCCGAACGGGGGGTGGCGTTTTCGCGTGTTTGGGCATGGCGAGCAAGTCCGTGCGACCCCGCAGCCTGCGGATGTCGTCGATCAGGCTCTCCGGCCCGACGACGTGACCGCTCGCATCGAGCGCTCCGGACTCGCGATTCAGGGCGTCGATCAGAACCGCGAGCTTGGTCATGTTGAGGACGGTCCAGTTCCGGAAGCGCTGCCGCATCAGGCTGCGGTCGTTCTGCACCGTCAGCTCGTGCTTCGTGGTGATGCCACCGCGAGGGCAGTCGAGGTGGCAGTTGCCGCACTGGTTGCAACCGAAGGCGACGGCCTTGCCGATGCTCGCCTCCACCAGGCCGTCCGCCCCCGCGATCAACACCTTGATCATGTTGAGCTCGCCGCGCAGCCCCCCCGAGGCGAACAGCCGCGTGCCGCCGCCGGCCCCGAACGGTGCGCCATTGAGATCGCGGATCGGCTGCAGCGTACCGGTGCGCTTCAGATCCACGCGCTCGCCCACCAGCGCGTGGTGGGTGTGCAGGATGGTGCGGAAGATGTCGGGCCAGCCGACGTGCGAGGAGTCGGCGTGGTAGTTGCCGGATCCGCCGAGGCCCGAATCCACGAGCAGGTAGTCGACGACGAAGTTGGACCACATCCCGGCCGCCACGTACTTGGTGTAGTTGGAGCCCGTGATCTTGATGCCGCAATGGTTGTGATACAGGAGCCACAGCCACACCTCGGCCGGCATGTCCTCGATCGAATAGATGTCGTGCTTGGGATCGGGAGACAGCGCGTCGGTGCCGACCGGGATGTTGCGGGCCTTGCTCACCGTGGTCGTGACCTTGGCTCCCGAGAGGCGGCCACCCTTGCCGGGCTTGGCGCCCTGGTTGATCTTGATCTCGACGTCGCGCACCCGTCTCAAGTCGGCGGCGCGTATGCCGAAGTGACCGCTCGCCGCCTGCAGGCTCTCCCACGCCATGTCTTCGCTGCTGACCCGGATGGGGCCACCCTCGCCCGAGGAGGTCATCGAGAGGCCGGCGTTCCCCTCGATGCGCGCCATCAGGAAATCCTCGGAGGCAGCGCCGAGCGAGATGCTGGCGTGATTGACGGGCCCTTGCCACACCGGCTCGCGGAAGCCGAACCCCGCGAGCACGAGGCCGCCGCGCGGATCGCGGCGCAGGGTCGCCGCACCATCCGAGGTGGCGCGCACCACGGTGTGGCCGTGGCCGCCGTGGCCCAAGGCTTTGAGCTCGAGCCGACGCCAGGCGCGCTCCCCGGCTTCGCCGGGCGCCCAGTCGCGCGTCACCAGCCAGAGCGAGTCGCTCCCCGCGAGCGCGGCGGCCAATGCGCCCTCTTCCTCGAACCGCTCCTCGAATCCCCCCCTGGGATCGGCCCGGAACGAAGCGAGCGCCGGGCCTCCGGGGCCGGCCTCGAGCCGCACCGTGGCGCCGGGCGCGACCGCGCCCGGTCGCTGGAACCCGCGCGGCACGGCGAGCGAGATGTAGTCGAGCAGCGCGGGATCGCGGCCGAGGCGCTCGAGCGACCACTCCAGCGAGGCGCGCGACAGGCGCAGCTGGATCCCGTCGAGCGACAATGGTCCCATGTCGCCGGCGATGAAAAAGTCCTCGGCGCGCGGCATCTCTCCCGCCGCCATGCGGTACACCACCTCGAGAAAGTCGGCGTTGAGGTTGCGATTCGAGTTCATGAGATGGTAGTTGGCATTCTGGTGCGCCAGGATGCGAGCCGCGTGGACCAGCGGCAGCTCGGCCTTGCGCTCGGCCAGCAGGGCCGACACGCGGAACTTGGCGCGCACCTCCGGCGGAACGGCCTCGGCGTCGACGCGCCTCTGGTTCAGCTCGAAATTGAGCGCCGCGAACTCGGGGGTGGCGAGCGAGTCCACCTCGCGGATCCAGTCCTCGGTCATCGTGATCGCCATGGTGTTGCCCGAGGTCTTCTGGATGTCGTCGATCCCCATGCACGAGAGAAAATCGAGGATGCTGTGCTGCCAGCAGGTCAGCGTGTTCAGAGCCTGCTCGCGCAACGCGCCGCGGTCGCGGCGCGCCAGCAACGCGAGCGCCGCCGCCGCGGGTGCACCGTGGTATGCGTCGAGCAGCTCGGGAAGCAGCGCCAGCCCCGCCAGGTGCGTCATCGCGCCGCCGTTGGCCCCCAACAACACCGCCTCGTAGACGCATGCGGCCGAGGCCATGGTGTCCGTATCCCCGCCCGCCGACACCAGCTGGACGCGCGCCCTCAAGAGACGTGACTTGAGGAACGCGTCGACGCGGGGGATCAGGCGATAGGACTTCTCGGGCCCGCAATGGAGGTGGACCAGCGCGACCCCCTCGAGACCGACGGCGCTCTCGAGCGCGGGCCAGAAGGCCTCCTCGCCAAGTGCGCCGTATCTCAGATGGATCGAGAGCAGCAGCTCGTGATGGACCGCGAGCACATCGCGTGCGTGGTCGGCCAGCGTCGGGCTCCACTCCAGCTCGGCCACGCGGCAGGCGCCGAGGGCGTCCTTGAGGGCAGCGCCCTCCGCGATGGCGAGCGCCGCCACGTGCTGGGGACCCAGCCGTAGCACCAGGTTGCGTGCGTGCGGGCGCAGCGCCGCCGCGTGCGCGAGGTAGGAGTCGGCCTCCATCACCACCAGCGAGCCGGTATGGAGGTCGCGGCCGGGATCGGCCGCCGCGATCGCCTCGAGGTAGGCGCGCTCCATCGTCTCGCCATCGGTGAAGGGGAGCGGCCCCACCAGCATCGGCAGGTCGAGCCGCACCGTCCGGATGGGCGTCAGCGTCTGCCCCTCGCCGCTTTGGAACAGCACCGCCGGCTGCTTGCGCGCCAGGTCCCAGGCGGTCGAGAATTCCTCGCGCAACCCGTCGTTGGCGGGATGCGTGATCGCCGCGTGCGAAAAGTAGGAGCGCCAGAATCCATAGTGCCAGGCCGCGCCCAGCGTCAGCGGCTCCTGGCGGAAGCGCTCCTTGAGGACCTTGTCGATGTCGAACGACGTGATCTCGAGCTGCGGAATCTCGCGCGAGACACGCGAGTAATGGGCGAGGAACAGGCGCCCCCGCTGAGCGCGCCCGAGGCTCCAGAAGCCGGCTTCGTCGATCCGCGCGCGGGCGAGCAGGAACGACAACAGACGCTGCGCGCGCGCTCGCTCGGCGAGTGCCCCAGCGCCCGGGTCGACGATCAGCTGGAGCAGGTCCTCCCACAGCTCGAGCCGGCCGACGAAGCGGTCGGCCTCGAGCGGAGCACCCTCGCGGTCGCCCTGCGTCAAGCCTGCTCCGTCGGGGCCCTGCGCGGGTGGCGATGCGTCGCGCATGAGCGCGGGCGTCCCGATCCCCGGCGCCGGGGGCGCCAGGTCCGCAAGCTCGCCCGCCAGCCGTTCGATCCCGATGCTCATCGCGGCTCCTGCCGCTCGAACTCGTCGAGCGCGACGAACCAGTCGCGCGTCGGCGCTTCCATCACCCGCAACGTCTGTCCCCCGTTCCTGTGGTTCGCCGGGCAGACCTCCACGCAGGTGCCGCAGCCGATGCAACGCTCCTGCAGGGTGGTGATCCAGCGAGCGTCCGAGCCTTCGAACTCGCGGTTCGCGAGAGTGGGGCACACGGCGACGCAGGCTCCGCAGTGGATGCAGGTGGCCGCCGGACCGGCGTCGTTCTCGGAGCGCAGCACCAAGTAGCGCGCCATGCCGGGCAGTGAGGCCGGGGTGCGCTTGAGGTAGCCCCCCGGGCGGATGTCGAGGAACTCACGCGTGTACCGCGGCGATCCGCGCAATGCCGCCAGGATCGCCATGTGACGACCGCGGTCGGGCGGCCGCTCGCGATCCGACGCCTGCTGCATCTCTTCGTAGAGCGGCAGGTGCGGGATCCCCGCCTGGCAGACCTCCTCGCACTTGCCGCAGCGCATGCACAAGTCGAGCAGCGTGCTGCCGGTCTCTCCGATGCTCTGTCCCGCGTACACGAGTTCTCCCAAGTGCGTGAGCATCTGCGGAAGCCGGATCGCCGACTCGTGGAACACCGGGCAGACGCTGTTGCATTCGCCGCAGTTGACACAGTTGAGCGCCCGTGCCGCCGCGGTCTGCGGCCCCGTCTCGCGGCGCGGGCCGTTGACGCTCGGCGGCCCCACCGCCGCCCCCGGTCGCGAGGCGGCGAAGGTCGCGCCGACCGCGGCCGGCTCGCCGCGCCCGAACGCCGGGCCCCGGAAGGAGGCGAGGGGTCTGCGCGCGGCTCGCACCAGCCCCGCCAAGGGGGAGCCGAGCATGGCCCGCAGCATGGCGACGCCGGGAACGAACGTGGCCCGGATGAGCGCTCCCGGCACGCCACGGAGCTCGAGGCCGAACAGTACGCCGCGGCTCACCACCGACGTGGGATCGAGCCGGCGTTTGATGGCGGCGAGGCGGCGGCCCGCGTCGCCGCCGAACTTGCGGCTGAAATAGGCCGACTGCCAGCGCCCGAGAACGTAGGGCGTGCCGCGATGGCGACGCATCGCCAGGTCGAGCAGGGCGGGTGCGATCATCAGATCGATCGCGAAAACCGCGCAACGGTGGTCTGCGAGGTAGGCTCCGATCGCGAGCGCGGTGCCATCGCCCAAGTAGTAGACCTCGGCGTCGAGCTGGTTGCCGGCCGCGCGCACCAGCGCCTCGGCCTCGGGCAGGAAGCGCGGCACTTCGGCCGCCGGCAAGACGATCTCGGCGGCGACGAGGCCCGGCCCGAGGCGCTTGGTCTGCTGCGGCTTGAAACGCTCGGCGGCCACGCGGACACTCTCTTCCGCGAGCACCCGGGGAGCGCCGGGGCAGTCCGGAAGCGCCAAGGCGAAGGCTCGCGCTTCGGCCAGGTCCAGGAAGTCCACGAGCAGATAGGCGCCGGCGTGGTCGAAGTCGGCCGCCGTGACGGCTCCCAGCTCGGCCGGGCCCGCGATGCGGCTCCACGGAAGCTCGGTCTGCGACGACAACGCGCCCGGACGCTCGTGCCATGCGCGCGCGTCCTCGTCGCGCCACACCGCGCGAATGTGGTGGAGGTGCGATGCCGAGAAGAGCTTCAGGTTGGCCGGCGCGGCGAAACGGTCGTCGGCTGCCCGCCCGATCCAGGCCACGGCCTCGAGCGCCTGGTCGCGGGTCTCGAACGCGAGCAGGAATGCGCCGATCTCGCGCCGCGGCTCGACCGCCACCGTGAGCTGAAGCAGGAGCCCCAGGACTCCTTCGCTGCCGGCGAGATCGGCGAGGGCCAACGGCTCATAGCCTCGCCCGCGGAACCACGCCACGCGCTCTTCGCTGGACAAGGCCTTGCGCCGTGGACCGCCATCGAGCACGTCGAGCCGGCCGTCGTCGTGCAAGCGCACGTGCTCTCCGGACGGCAGCAGCAGATCGGCGGTCTTGACGCTGTCCAGAGCACGACCATGGGAATAGGCGTTGAGTCCGATCCCGCCGGTCAGGAACCAGCCCGCGAGCGTGCCTCCCAGGTTGGACGGATAGACCTCGAGCGCCAGCCCGCGCGCCGCGAGCCGGGCATGCACGGTCCTGAGCCTCGCTCCCGCGCCCACCACGCACACCCGGGCAGCCGCGTCCACCTCCACGTGATCGAGCCGCGACAGATCCAGCGTCAGGCCGCCGTCGTTGGGAACGCTCCCGCCCATCGCGGTCGAGGCGGCGCCCCGCAACGTGACCGGCACGCGACTGTCGCGCGCCCAGCGCAAGGCGGTGGCGGCCTCGGAGGCGGTCTCAGGCTGGAAGATCAGGTCGGGCACGGCGCGCGTGAGCGTTCGAGTGAAGAAGCGTCCCAGATAGACGTTCTGGTCGCGATCTGCTTCGGCGCGCAGGAAGTCGTCGGTGACGATCCGCTCGGCGAGGCCTCGCGGAGGCGGGGCGCCGGGGGCCGCGTCGCCCGGGCCGGCCGTCAGGGCGTTCCAGAGCGACTGGGCCAACTCGGTCGAACGGCGCGCGGCACGGCGCTCGGCGAAGGAGCGGCCCTCGTCGAAGAAGACGTTCAGGTCCGGAAACGCCGGTCGAACGATGCTCGCGCGGTGCTCGGGGGTGAGTTGTGCGAACTCGGTCAACGAGAGCCGGACGGTCTTTTCGAGAAACGAGGGTTCGGTCATCCCATCGAGTGAGGGAGGGACGAGCCGCCCGGCGGTCTCACTGGATCCGCCGCGTGCGGCGCTCGGGCCGCCCGGCGGCCGCGAACGAGCCGCACTATAGCAGAATTCCGGCGGGTCACGCCGGCGGCTCACCGCCGCTCGGGCACGACGAGGGCGGG
>VBOY01000045.1:0-2909 GCA_005893295.1 Candidatus Eiseniibacteriota bacterium
GGAGCCGCGGCCTTTTGGCTGGCTGAGCTGCCCTGGGTGCGCGACCGGCTCCACTGGAGCGCGTTGCTCCTCGTCATCCTGATTGGCATGGCCTTGAAGTCGCTCGCCCCGATTCCGGACGCTACGCTCCCCGGGGTCCGGCTCGCCCATCGGCCGATTCTGCGCTGGGCCGTGGCCGGGTTGGGATTCCGCCTGAGCCTACCCGAGCTGTGGTCGATCGGCGCCCCGGCGCTGCTCGTGGTGTCCGCGTCCACGCTGGTGGCCCTGCTGTTCGGCTGGTGGATCGCGCGGCGCCTCGGCGTTCCCGAGAAGCTCGGCCTGCTGCTCGGCGTGGGGGGAGCGATCTGCGGCGCGTCGGCCGTGGTCGCGGCCGACAGCGTGGTGCAGGGCGAACGGCGCGACGCCCCGCTCGCCCTCGGCGTGATCACGCTCCTCGGCACCATCGGGATCGTGCTCTACCCGGCGCTCGAGCGCGCCACCCGGATGAGCGATTTCGTCTACGGCGTTTGGGACGGAGCGAGCCTCCACGAAATGGCACAGGTCGTCGCGGCAGGCTTTGGCGTGAGCGAAGAAGCGGCACGCGTGGCCACCGTCGTCAAGCTGGCCCGCATCTGCCTGCTGGCCCCGGTGGTGTTGTACTTGGGCTGGACGCTACGTCGCCACCATCAGGCCGCGGGTCGTGCCCGGATGTCGCCGGTGCCGTGGTTCCTGGTGCTGTTCGTACTGTGCGCGGCGTGGAACTCGACCGGTTGGCTCGCCAAGCCGGCGCTCGACCTGATCCGTCGCGTCGATCTGTGGCTGCTGTGCGTCGGCATGGCGGGAGTGGGATTGCAAACCGGGCTCGCCGACCTGCGGGCCGCCGGACTGCGACCGATCGCCGCGGCGACGTTCCAGTGGCTCGTGCTGGGGGTGACTTCCTACTCGCTCGCGGCTTGGCTCTGCCGCTGAAGGTTCCGCGTCTTTGCGGGCCGCGCGCGAGATGCTAGATTTCGGCGGCTCGCTTTGCCTCGCGATCACTCTTGGAGATTTATAGGATGGATTCCCACCCGAGCGGCGCCGCCGTCGCACCGGCTGGCCTTCCCGCCACCGGCACGGCGCCCGGGGCCCATCGGGGTCGCGGCTTCGGCGAGAGGCTCGGCGCCACCGAGCGCAGCGACGCGTGGTGGTTCAAGCCCGCGATCCAGGCCCTGGGGCTGATCGTTCTGATCGGCTACGCCAACTGGGCCGCCTTCCTCGGGGCCGGCCACTACCATTACGAAGAGAACGGGCGCCACTACTTGTCCCCGTTCTACTCGCCGTACCTGCACCCGGCGTGGCTGCCGGCCTGGCTCTCGCCGGCCTTGCTGGTGTTGGTCTTCCCGCTCGGCTTCCGCGCCACCTGCTACTACTACCGTAAGGCGTACTACCGGTCGTTCTTCGGCGATCCGTTCGCCTGCGCGGTCGGTGAAGCGCGCTCCAAGGGCTACTGCGGCGAGGCGCGGTTTCCGTTCGTGATCCAGAATCTCCACCGCTACTTCCTCTACGCGGCGCTGGTGTTTCTCGTCATCCTGTGGAAGGACGTCTTCCGCGCGTTCTGGATTTCCGGTCATCTCGGCGTCGCCGGCGGCTCGCTCGCCATCTTGTTCAGCACCGGTACGCTCACCCTCTACACCTTCTCGTGCCACTCCCTGCGCCACCTGATCGGCGGCAAGCTCGACTGCTTCTCGTGTGCCGCCGCCGGGGCCCCAAGGCGCAACGCATGGACGGTGGTGAGCCTGCTCAACGAGCACCACATGGCGTGGGCCTGGTGGAGTCTGCTCGCGGTGTGCCTGGCCGACGCCTACGTGCGCTTGTGCTCGATGGGCGCCCTTCACGATCCGACACTGCTGACGTTCGCCTCGCTGTTCGACGTGCCGGAGAAGCTGTGGGGACCGTGAGCGGAACGCCTCTCGACGGCCGGGATCCCATGGGCGCCCGCGAGGTCCACGACCACGATGTGCTGGTGATCGGCGCCGGGGGCGCCGGGCTTCGGGCCGCCATCGAAGCGTCGGCCGAGGGGGTCTCGGTCGGTCTGGTGTGCAAGTCGCTGCTCGGCAAGGCCCACACCGTGATGGCCGAAGGCGGCATCGCGGCCGCACTCGCCCACATGGACCCGCAGGACGGCTGGGAGACACATTTCAAGGACACGATGAAGGGCGGCTCGTTCCTGAATCACTGGCGGATGGCCCAGATCCATGCCCAAGAGGCGCCGGACCGGGTGCGCGAGCTGGAGCAGTGGGGCGCCCTGTTCGACCGCACGACCGACGGCCGCATCCTCCAGCGCGCCTTCGGCGGCCACACCTGGAAACGACTCGCGCACGTCGGCGACCGCACCGGGCTCGAGATGATCCGCACGCTCCAGGACCGCGGCGTGCACATGGGGCTCGACGTCTACATGGAGTGCACGGTCATCAAGCTGGTCCTGAGCGGCGGCGCGATCGCCGGCGCGCTCGCCTACCGCCGCGACAGCGGGCGCTTCGTGCTGTTCCGCACCAAGGCGGTGGTGCTGGCGACCGGTGGCGTGGGCAAGGCCTACAAAATCACCTCGAACTCATGGGAGTACACGGGCGACGGACAGGCGCTCGCCTACGATGCGGGCGCCGAGCTGATCGACATGGAGTTCGTCCAGTTTCACCCCACCGGAATGGTATGGCCACCGGGGGTGATGGGACTCCTGGTCACCGAGGGCGTGCGGGGCGAGGGGGGCGTCCTACGCAACAACGCAGGCGAGCGCTTCATGTGGAAGTACCTCCCCGAGGCCCGGCGCCACGAGTACGCGGAGACCGAAGAGGAGGCGCGGCGCTGGGTCGAAGCCGCGTTGGCCGGCAAACCGACGGACGCCCGCCGCCCGCCCGAGCTGTCGACCCGCGACAACGTGTCGCGCGCGATTT
>VBOY01000045.1:2942-3424 GCA_005893295.1 Candidatus Eiseniibacteriota bacterium
CCCTCGATGTACCACCAGTTCCTCGAGCTCGCCGACGTCGACATCACGAAGCAGCCGATGGAGGTGGGGCCCACCACGCACTACATGATGGGCGGCGTGCGCGTCGACCCGGATACCGGGGCCGCCACCGTGCCGGGATTGTTCGCGGCCGGGGAGGCAGCGGCGGCAATGCATGGCGCCAACCGATTGGGCGGAAACTCGTTGTCCGATCTGGTGGTGTTCGGGCGGCGGGCCGGAGCCGGAGGCGCGGAGTACTCGAAGAAGCGAGCAGCCTTGGGCCCGATCGCCGAGGCGGAAATGGAAGCCGAGATCCGTGCCATGCTGGCTCCCTTCGAGCGCCAGGAGGGCGAGAACCCCTACGACGTCCTTCGCGCCCTTCAAGACTGCATGGACCGCTACGTCGGCATCTTCCGCACGCGCGAGGATCTCGAGCGGGCGCTGGTCGAGCTGCGATCGCTCCGCACGCGTGCCGCCTCGGTGCG
>VBOY01000045.1:3503-24082 GCA_005893295.1 Candidatus Eiseniibacteriota bacterium
GAGTCGCGGCGCCCACTCGAGGATCGACCATCCGGGAATGGATCCGGCGCTCGGACGGGTGAACATGTGCGCGGTCAAGACCGAGGACGGGATGCGCGTCTCCCCTACGCCGCTTGCCGCGATACCGGCCGATCTCGCGGCGATGTTCGAACCTCAGAAGGAGAAGGTCGGATGAGCGGAGAAGGCCACGCATCCGAGGCGGTGCTTCGCGTCTATCGCGGCGACTCTTCCGGCGGCCAAGAGGTGGAGTACCGAGTCCCGCTCGAGACGGGAATGGTAGTGCTGGACGCCATCCATTGGATCCAGGCGCATCACGCCCCCGACCTGGCGGTGCGTTGGAACTGCAAGGCCGCCAAGTGCGGCTCGTGCGGCGCCGAGGTGAACGGCAAGCCCGCGCTGATGTGCAAGAGCCGGATGGAGCACTTCCCCAAAGGCCAGCCAATCACGGTGCATCCGATGAAGAGCTTCCCGATCGTGAAGGACCTGGTGACCGACGTTTCGTGGAACTACGAGATCAACCGCCCAAGCCGAACGCCGACTGGCGCTGGCAGCAGTCCGACGTCGACCGGGTGCAAGAGTTTCGCAAGTGCATCGAGTGTTTCCTGTGCCAGAACGTGTGCCACGTGCTGCGCACGCACGAGCTCAAGCACCAATTCGCGGGGCCGCGCTTCCTGGTCCGCATCGCGGGGCTCGAGATGCATCCGATGGACGGCGTGGATCGGTCGCGGTTCCTGAAAGAGCAGGCCGGGATCGGTTTGTGCAACATCACCAAGTGTTGCACCGAAGTCTGTCCGGAGAGCATCACGATCACCGACAACGCGATCATCCCGCTCAAGGAGCGGGTGGTGGATCGCTTTTACGATCCGCTGCAGACGATCTGGCGGGCCCTGACCGGAACCAGCGACAAGGACGCCGGCTGATCGGTCGCTGTCGGACCTAAGGGCGAAGGCCCGGTCTACGCGGCGTGCCGGGACTGTTCCCCGCGCTCGAGCGAGCTCTTGAGGGCGTCCAGGCACTCGGCATTGAGCCCCACGCCGCGGTCGCGCTCCATGATCCCCAGGGCCTGCTCCGGAGCGAGCGCCGGGCGGTAGGGACGCTCGGCCGTCAGCGCCTCGTAGATGTCCGCAACCGCGAGGATTTGGGCCCCGAGCGGGATCTGGTCCCCCTTGAGCCCGCGAAAATAGCCGCGGCCGTCGAGCCGCTCGTGGTGCGACGAGGCGACGAACGCCAGGTCTTCGAACCCGCGGACACGGTCCAGGATGCGCTGGGTGTAGTAGGGGTGGAGGCGCATCACCTCCCATTCCTGGGCGGAGAGCTTGCCGGCCTTGTCGAGGATCGAATTCGACACCGACAGCTTGCCCAGGTCGTGGAGCAGGCCGGCCCGCTCGAGGCCTGGGTTGTCCGCGGCCGGCAGCCCCAGCTCGGCCGCGATCAGCAAGGCGAATTCCGTCACGCGCTCCGAATGGCGCGCCGTGAACGGCGACTTGGCGTCGACCACCTTGGCGAACCCGCGCGCCAGGCGGTCCAACGTGCCCGAGCCGGCGAGCAACGCGGCGTCGCCGGGCTCGACCTCGCGCACCGCCTTTTGCAGGCCCCAGTCGTCCATCTCGCACCACTCGTGGATCTGCGTCTCGAGGCCGTCGCAGGTGGTGACCAGCATGGGATCGAACCACGTTCCGCGGCGTGAGCGAGCCGCCGACAACGCTTCCCATGGCCCGTCGACCGCGGCGAATACCTCGACCGTCTGGGCGAGGCTCAGGATGCGCGTCAGCAGCGGGATCTCGTTGCCCTGGAGCCCGCGTGGCCGGCCACGCCCGTCCCAGTGCTCGTCGAGCGAGACGACGATCTCCTCGACGCGTGAACCGAAGCCCAGGTTGCGAATCACCTCCGAGCCCCGCTGGCAGCGCGTCTCGACAATCTCGTGGGCCACTTTGGTGCCCGCCCCGGCCAGCATGGCCACGCGACGGGCCCGGTCGAACCACGAGGAACCCGGGGCCGCGTGAGCCATGGCGTGGCGCGCGGCGATGAAAAAGTGGCTCCAGTCGAGGCGCCGCAGCGCCTGCTTGACGGCCCGATCGTCCCCGCCGAACAGCTCGTAGACGCGCGCGGCATTGCTCGAGCAGCCCACGTCCTTGAGCAGCGACGCGTAGTAGAGATCGCGCCGGTCGAGGACCGGCAAGTCGAGCCGTTCTGCGATCCGCATCCCGATCAGGCAGGTGCGCAGCGCATGGCCGAATGGCTGCCCCTCGGTGAGGTCGAGAGCGAACGAGAGCGCCCCCAGCACCTCGGAGACGCGGATCGAGGGGGTGGCGGCCGAGTCGGCGCGCGCGGGCTCGGCCCGCTCCGGACGCGGTGGCAGCTCGAGGGAACTCATCGCTCCCGATATCGGCGCGACCACCCCGACAGTTGAGCCGCGACTGGGCTACGATGCGCCGTGTCCGAGAGCGCCAGCCGAACCGATGGAAGGCTCAAGTGGCTGTCATCAAACGACTTCTTGATACCAACCGCGGGATTCACCAAGGCCTGACCGGGGGAGGCCAAATCCCCTCATCTTCTAGATGACCCCAACCGATAATGCTCCTCGGCAGCTCTCCGTCCGCGCCGTGACCGTCCCGCAGCATCGGGGCGGGTGCGTGGGCCTCGGTTCGGCTTCGGACCTCGAACGCGGGCGGTGATCGGAGATCAACCAAGGAGGGGTTTCATGCTGAAGTCCAGAACGTGTCTCGTGGCGCTGTCCATGGTCCTGGTCGCGGTGGCGCCGACGCTCGCCTTGGCCGGCAGCTTCGGAGCCGAGGTGTTCGGTAGCTTCAACTCCTACTCGATGCAGGACGTCAACGACGCCATCGACCAACTCAACACCGCGGGATCGAACTTCGACAAGGTCTCGAACGGGATCTCTGGTGGACTCGGCGTGCGCACGTGGGCAAACTCGAACTGGATGTTCTCGGCGAGCTGGGAGCCGCTCTTCCTCGAGACCAAGAGCGACGCCACCAGCGAGAAGTGGAACCTGGACGCCAACGCGTTCACGGTGAACGGAACCTACTTCTTCCCGAGCAAGAAACCGACCTCCAAGTATGGCATCGGCGCCGGAGTCGGCTACTACTCGCTCGGCGGGGAGTTCTCGGATCCAAGCGGGACCACCAAGGTCGAGGGAAGCGGCCCTGGCTTCCAGTTCTCGGGTGTCGGCGAGTGGACGATGAGCCCGGGCTTCGCGGTCACGGGGAGCGCGGGATACCGCGTGGCGAGCATCGAGGTCGACCAATCGAATCCCAAATCCAACGCCGACTACTCGGGCTTCACCGGGCGGCTCGGCTTGGCGTTCTACCTCCCGCAGTCCAGCAAGTAGTCCCGTTTCACGACGGCGCCGGGCCACCCGCGTGGCCCGGCGTTTCGTTTTCGAGAGCGGCCGACCGGTTCGCGATGGTCAGCGAGGGCCGTTCATTTCCCCCACAGGTCGAAGCCCAGCTTGATGGTGAACGTGTTCTGCGCCGGGAACAGAACGTCGCCGCTGTCCTTCCCCTCGTTGGTGTGGTCGAAGCGCGCCTCGCCGCGCAGCGTCCCGTTGCCGTTGCCCATCTTGTGCCTCACGCCCACGCCCCCGCCGAACACCGGAGAGACGGCCCCCTCGCTTGCGCCGTCGCTCTCACCGAAGGAAAGGATGCCGATCCCGCCGGTCAGGTAGGGTGCGGTCGAGCCGCTCGACGTGAAGTTGTACTGGTAGTTGCCGGTGATTTGGGCGCTGCGCAGTGTGGACCCGCTCCCGGTGATGATTTGGAGCCCGGTGTCGACGTAGAACTCGTGCTCGGGATTCGCGCCCACGAAGCCCACCCTCAGCCCTGGGGAAGCCGCGATTGGGATCACACCGGAACCCGAGGGCCAGCCGATCACCGTCACCATGTCTCCACCATCGGGGCTCACGAAGCTCACCCCCAGGTTGGCGCCGATGCTCCAGTTCCCGGCGTGAGCGGGGGCGACGAACGCGGCTAACGCGAACACGATTCCAACGACTTTCAAACGCATGGCGGTCCTCCCAATAGAGTCGGTTCCAGACGGCACGGGCCACGAGTCTAAGGATCGGGCGCCGCCGCGCAACCGTCGAGTCGGGTCGATGCTAGACTCGGCGGAATGGCTTCACTCTCGCAGATGCCTTCACGCTGGCGATGACGCGGCGCCCGCGCAAGGGCCGGCCGAGCCGACCGCCCGCGTGGTCGATTCATGGCGAGCCGGCCGTGGACCCTGCGCACGCGCGCCGCTACGCGTGGGCCACCGGGCTCGTCGTGGCGGCACTCGCGCTCGCGCTGGCGGTGATGATCGCCGGCCCCCACCGCGTCGGTGATTACTTCGCCGAGACCGATTTCTACGGTGCCTACGCCGACGGCGCCCGGGCGCTCCAGCGCGGCGTCGTGGATCCGACCCGCTACGGCGTGGTGGGACCGGGCTACGAGACGGCGCTCGCCGTGGCGGGATTCGTGGTTCGCGATCTGTTCACGGCGGCCGAGCTGTTGTCCCTGGTCTCGATCGCGACGGCGCTGTGGCTGTGGTCGCGCCTGCTCGCGCGGCGCGCGGACCCCCGTCTGGCGCTCCTCACCACGCTCTTCCTGGCGGTGAACCCGACCGTGTTCCGCTACGGGTACTCGGTCACCAACGATGCGCTCGCCCTGGCACTCGGGACCGCGGCGCTCTATGTCCTGTTGTCCCGGCGCGGTCTGGGAGCGGCCCTGCTCGCGGGCGCGCTGGTGGCGCTCGCGTTCCTCACCCGTTACAGCGCGGTGGCGCTGCTGCCGGCAGGCCTCGTGAGCCTGCTCGCGGGCGGGACGGTGCAGGAACGGAGCGGCCGCGCCGCGTTGGCCTTCGCGGCCAGCTTCGCCGCCCCGGTAGGCGCTTGGACGCTGTTCTCGATCACCCACGGCGCCACGTTTTCGTTCCAGTTCCATCACAACATCGCCTACGACGTCTTCGCGCGCTCGCGCGGGATCCCCTGGGACGACTACCAGAAGCTGCTCCAGCCCCGGTTCCACAGCCTGGCCGACGTGATCGCCCGCGACCCCGGGGCGGTGGCGCGCCGCGAGCTGTTCAATCTCTGGGACCATCTGCGCTTGGACGCGAGACAAGTCGTCGGGATGCCGGCGGCGACGGCCGCGGCGTTCGGGAGCGTGCTGGCGTGGCGCGACGGCACGCTCACCCGCCTGTGGCCGGTGTGTCTCACGGCCGCCCTCTCGTTCCTTGCTCTCGTGCCGGTGTTCCATTCCGATCGCTATTCGCTGGTGCTGCTGCCCGCGTGGCTGACGCTCGCGGCGGCCGCGTTTTCGTCGTCACGTTTCGCCTGCGTCGTCGGCGCGCACCGCCGCGTCTGGCTCAAGCCCCTTCTCGCCGTCGTGCCGCTCACGCTGGCCACGTTCACCACCGCCAGGGCCACCGCCCGGCTCGCCGATCAGCTGCCGCGCGAAGTGCTGGCCTGCGCTCGCACCCTGCGCTCGCTCGCGCGCCCAGGAGACCGGGTTCTCGCGCGCAAGGCGCACATCGGGTTCCACGCCGGCCTGCCGACGGTCGCGTTCCCGTTCGCCGACAGCCTGCCCCCGCTCGCCGCGTACGCCCGAGAGAACCGGACACGCTGGCTGTTTTTCTCCTGGCCCGAGGCCGAACTGAGGCCCGCCTTCTGGTACCTGCTCGATACCTCCGCCGTGGTTCCCGGCCTCACGGTGCGTCATTCGACTCCGCGCCCTGCGGTGCTGTACGAGATCGGACCCCAGTTCGGCACGGTCCCGAGCTGGATGCGCGATCCGGACAGCACACTGTGGCACCAAGCCCGCGCACGCCTGCGCGTGAACCCGGCGGATCAACTGGCGCTGCTGACGGCGGGGTTCGTCGAGTACCGCTGGGGACGGCTCGATTCTGCCCGCGAGCGGCTGGAGCGCTGCCTCTCCCTCGAGCCTCGGAACGCGGACGCGTGGTTGCTGCTCGGCAACGTGCACCTGGCGGGCGGCGACGGACTGCGTGCCTCCGCCTCGTTCACCCGCGCCTCGAGCCTCGATCCACGCCGCGCGGAGGCTCGCCAAGGACAAGGCTGGGCGAGCCTGGTGATGGGTCGCCCGCGAGATGCGGCGGCGTGGTGGCGCCCGGTGGTCAGCCTCACGCGCGATCAGAAGACCCTCGAGCGGATGGCCGAGCTCTACAAGAGCCTCGGGGACCCGGTGGCGGAGGCCGAGGCGCGCGCCGCGCTGGCGCGCGCGCGGAGGCGCTCATGATCGCGCGCGCCTCGAGCGCGCGGCTCCTGGTGCTCGCGCTGGCGTGCGCTTCGTGCGTGCGCCCAATCCAACCGGCTGCGCCCACGTCCGCCGTCGAGCCACCGCAGCCCGACTCGATCACGGTGGGACTCTGGCACATGGACGAGAGCGTCGGCACGCGCGTCGCCGATGCCGGGCCCTCGCGCCTCGATGGCACCTGCGGTACGGACGTCCACCCGCGCTTCGGTCGCTTCGGCAACGCGCGCGAGTTCGTTCGCTCGCTCGACTCGTTCGTCTACGTGCCCTACCAGCTGGCGATCGAGTCCCCCGTCGCTCTCACGATCGAGGCGTGGCTCAACCCACGCGCGTCCGCTCAGATGGGCGAGGCGTCGATCGCGTCGCGCTGGAGCGATGACGTGACCCGGCAGAGCTGGATGCTCGCCGCCACCCGGAACACGGGCCGCCTGCTTTTCACGTACTTGCCCGAAGGTGCGGGCGCCCCGTTGACTTTCGCTTCGGCCGGTCTGCTCGAGACCGGACGTTGGACCCACGTCGCGGTGACCTTCGACGGCGAAGCGGTGCGCTTCTACCTCGACGGGGTGCTGGACGCCCAGTACGCGACCTCGGGCCGCATCCGTCCGAGCGGCGCCGCACTCCTGATCGGGAACGCGTTCGACACGCGCTATCTCACCGGTTTCCAGGGCACCCTGCACCTCGACCCGCTGGGGGACTCGGGGGTGGACGCTTCGTACGACGGTCTCATCGACGAGCTGCGCATCTCGAGCGCGGCGCGACAGGACTTTCCCAAGGTCGTGACCCGCTAAATTAGCGAGCCGGCTTCGACCGTTCCCTCTCCATCGCCAGCAACCGACGCTTGCGCGTCACTCCAAAGCGGTAGCTCCCCGGTCCACCGGCGGCAGGGACCACGCGATGGCATGGAATGGCGAGCGCTACCGGGTTCGCGGCACAGGCGCGGGCCACGGCGCGGACCGCGGCCGGCCGTCCCACGGCGCGCGCCAGCTCTCCGTAGGTGCGCACTTCGCCGTAGGGAATCGCGCGCACCGCGTCCCACACCTTGAGGCGGAATGCGCTCGCCCGGACGTCGAGAGGCAGATCGAGACGCTGTCGCCTCCCCTCGATCGCGCCGACCACGGCGCGCACCAGACGTGCGAGCCTCGTCTGGTCGCGGACCATGGTGGCCGCGGGGAATTCGGCTTCGAGCGCGGCCTCGAGCGCTCGCGCCGAGCCGCCGAGCGCGACCGCACAGACCCCGGTGGCCGTGCGCGCCACCAGCAGCGATCCGAGCCGGGTCCTGGCGACCGCGTAGCGGATCCGCTCGCCCGCGCCCCGTCGCCCGTAGGTCGCGGGCGTCATCCCGAGCCTCGCACCCGCCCCATGATAGAGACGGCTGCTCGAGCCGTAGCCCGCCTCGTAGAGCGCCCCGGTGACGCGCTCGCCATTCCTAAGGCTCCCCTTGAGCCGCTCGACCCGAAGCGCTTCCGCGTAGCGCCGCGGCGTCACTCCGACCACGCGCGTGAAGGTGCGATGGAGGTGCCAGGGACTCAGGCCGATGCGGCGGCTGAGCGCGTCGAGCGTCACGCGCCGCGTCGGGTCCAGCTCGAGCTCGCGGCACGCCGCCCGAATCAGCTCGGATTGGAACTCTTCGGGGCTCGTCCCGCGGGGATCGCAACGCCGGCACGCCCGGTATCCCGCGCGCTCGGCCTCTTCGGGGCGGGTGTAGAAGGTCACCTGTCCACGGCGTGGCCGCCGTGCCGCACACGAGGGTCGACAGTAGACCCGCGTCGAGGCGACCGCATAGACGAACCGGCCGTCCTGCGAACGGTCGCGCTCGCAGACCGCCCGCCACGATCGCCGATCGTCGAGGGCTTGCGCGTGTTCCGGCTCCGACACCGAGATGCTCATGACTCCCTCCTTCCGGGAATCATGGTGCCTTGGGCGGGGCTCCGAATCTATCCGCTTCTTGCTCTCGATGTAGCCCCGGAGGCGGCTCGCGAAAGGAGCCGGCGAAGCCGGCGAGCCAGCGGCCGTTTCACCCTGAGGCGAAGCGCTTCGCGGAAGCGCACCACGCGCCGTAGGAGCGCCAGACGCAACGGCGAGCGGGCATGGCGGCGCACGAACCGTGGCGTCTCCGGCTCACCATCGAGGAAGCTTGCGGGAAGCCCGCGCGTGAGCGCCCAGCGCTGCAGCCAGCTGATGCCGGCTTCCGTGTAGGAATCGTCGGAGCCATATGCTGGGTCGCGCAACGCCTCATCGAGCGTCACGTAGGCATACCCACGCCGCTCGATCATGGATGCCAGCTCCGGGAGCAGACCTGCGTTGAGCGCGTTCGCGTGGAGCAGCAGGATCTGATCGATCTCCCGACCGAAGAGTCTGCTGGACAGCGTCTCGTAATAGGCGAGGTTTGCCTCGACGTACGCGAGGTAGGTGCGCTTCACGCGCTCGGCCCGCGGCCCGTTGCCGAGCATGAGCGCCCAGTCGTAGGCGGCCGCGAACACGTAGTCCTCGAGATAGATCGTCACCGGGGCGACGCGATAGCCGTGCCGAGACAGGAAGCCATCCACCCCAAGCCTCACCTCGACACTGCGTCCCGTATTCAAGTAAGGATGCCGGAAGTAGGTGAGTGTGCGGCCATGCCGCTCGAGCAGCTCCCGCGTCAGCGGGTCGCCCAGCAGGATGTCGCGCTGGTACGCCTCGACCGAGACCCGGTGGAGGTCGAGGTGGGAGAAGGTGTGGTTTCCCAGCTCGAGGCCGGCCGAAAGCCACGCCCGGAGCAGGCCGATCTGCTCCTCGCAACGCTCGCCGTCGCGCATCAACTTGGAGTCGTTGACGAAGCCCACCGCCGGAATGTGATGCGCCGCCAGGGCATCCACGAGGCCGCGCGTCGTCGACCAACCCGCCTCGAGGTCGCTGCGGGCCACCGAGACCACCGGCAGGTCGTCGATCGTCACCGCCATCCGCCGCGTCGCGCCCTCCACGCGTGGTGGCTCGGACGCCGGTGAGTGCTGGTCGGCGGTCACGTCAAGCGATCTCCCGCAGGCGACGCTTGCGGTCGAGCGCTCTCTTGAAGACACGTAGGGTGTTGAGCTCGACCGGACTCTTCTCGTGCGTCATGTTGCGCCCGTGTCGGCGTACGATGAGCGCCACCATGTCGAGGCGCCTCATCGTCACCCCTTGCTCCTGGGCGCGCGTGAACCAGTCGGTGTCCTCCCCGAAGATCAGGGTCTTGTCGAACAGCCCGACGCGATCGAAGACTCGCTTGCGGTAGACCCCCGTCGCCACGCTGTACGGGAACGATTCCATCGGATTGCCGCGGTACTCGTACGCGCCGGTCTCCGGAACGTACTCGGTGACCTGCGAATAGCCCTGCACCACGTCCAACTCCGGATGGCGCATGAGCTCGTCCATCAGCGTGGTCAGCGTGTTCTCGGCCCACAGATCATCGACGTCGAGAAACGCCACGTAGTCGCCCGAGGCGTAGCGGATGCCGCGGTTGCGCGCCGCCGCGGGGCCCAGGTTCTCCTGCCTGAAGTAGTGCACTTCGCAGGGCAGGGCGCGCACCGCCGCCTCGGTTCCATCGGTGGATCCGTCGTCGACGATGATGATCTCGAGCGCCGGATACTCTTGCGCCAAGACATTCCCCACCGCCTCGGCGAGAAAAGGCCCGCCGTTGAACACCGGGATGATCACGCTGAGCAGTGGGCTCGATCCCGGGTTCGCGACCGTGGGACGCTTCGGGGGCCGGGACGTGCGCTCGCGAAGGAATCCCGACACCGCGCGTGCGATGCCGGGCTTGTCGCGCCCGATCTCCATGCGGAACCCGGGCAATCCGGCACAAAGGCCACGCAGGAACTGATACGTGTGGCCACCCGCGTAAGGCAGCTGGGACATGGTGGTGAACGTCGCCGCTTGTTGGAGGATCGACAGCGTCTCGGCTTCGAACCCCGTCTCCTCGTGGTCCACGACCCGCGGGATCGCGATCGCTTCGATCGGGACGGTCGGCTGGATCTGCGCGCGGAATTGGGGATCGAGGAACATGACGGCCTTCTCGCCGTCTTCGATCTGCGGTTTGCCGAGATACGGACGCAATCCCGGAAAGCGCTCGAGGTCCCAGGGATTGAGCTTGGCGGTGGCGTACAGAGTGTGCACCGTGGGGACCGGGCCATCTCTCACGATCACGTAGTCGTCACCGAGGAACGTCATACCCTGCTCGAGGCACGCGAGCACCGTGGAGGACTTGCCGAGGCCGCCCTTGCCCACCAACAGCAGGGCCCGATCGCCGACGCCGACCGCGCCGGCGTGGACCAGCTGGGCTCCGTTCTGCTCCATCCACCAGTGGATCAGGGTGCGCAGCGGTGAGGCGAGTGTCCAGTAGGGGAGCCGGTCGCCGTTCTGCATCCAGCAGATGCCGGTCCTGCGATCGCGGTCGAACACGTTCACCGAGAAGTCGTGATAGTGGAAGGCGGTCTTGACGCGGTGGCTCTGAAACCCCCACAGGTCGCCTCGATCGCTGAAGCGCTCGCGTTCGCACGGCGGCGGCAACATTCGCACGCCGGTCGACTTGCTGTCCCACAAGCAGATCGTCGCGTCGGGCTCGTCCACCGGGTCGATGCTCAGATGGGCGAGCGCGCGGGTGAAGAATGGCACCAGGGCACCGCCGGCGAACGACAGGCGTACCACCGTGTCGGCGATCCGGAAGTCGTGGTCGAGCTTCTCCCGACCGCTGGCCGCCTGCTCGAAGCGGCGCTTCGCTCGGGCGCGGAGTCGGGTTCCACCGCGTCACCGTGCCATCCTCGACCCGATGGAGGATGGCGGCATGTCGCAGGACTTCCCGATCATGGCTGATGAGGAGGATCGCCGGCTGCTCCTCCAGCGACCGCAGGTTCTCGATCAGCCGATGGATCAGCCCGCTTTCCAGGTGGTTCGTGGGCTCGTCCAGGATCAACAGCCTCGGGCGCCCCAACAGGGCGCGGGCGACCGCGATGCGCTGGTTCTCCCCGCCGGACAACAGCACGCCCTCCTCGCCGATCGGCGTGTCGTACCCGGCCGGGAGCGCCCGGATGAAGTCGTCGGCGAGCGCAAGCCGCGCGGCGCGCAACATCTCGTCCGTGGTCGCCTCGGGACGCCCGTAGGTGATGTTCTCGCGGATCGAACCGGCGAAGAACGTGGGGTGCTGCATCACCGCGCCGATGCCGCGCCGCAGCTCCACCAGATCGATGCGGTCGTAGGGGAGTCCGTCGGCGCGCAGTTCGCCCCGCGACGGCCGGTAGAAACCCAAGATCAGATAGAGCACGGTGCTCTTGCCCGCGCCATTGGCTCCGATCAAGGCGCAGGTCTCGCCGGGCCGAATCTCGAGGTTGACGTCCTGGAGCACCGGCGCGGCGCCGTAGCCGAAGGCGACCTCGCGGAGCTCGACGCCGCCGCGGAACGCGATCCGCGAGCCTCCCCGATACGGGCGAGGGGACTCGCTCTGCGCGAAGCGGTGCAGTGTGATCATCGACTCGTTCGCGGTGATCCATTCCGGGATCGCCGTCATGATCGTGGTCACGTGGCCATTGAGCAGGCCTGCCGCCACCCAGAACGACAGGAACTGGCCGATCGTCATCGAGTGGGTCGCCACGGCCGCTCCGCCGAGCACCAGGATCGCGACGCCGCACAGCGTCACGACGATTCCCTGGAGTTGGCTGTGCACGGCATAGACGAACGCCATCCTCTCGCTCGCTTCCTTGAGCTGCCGCATGTCCTGGGTTCGCCGGGCGGTCTCCCAGGTCTCGGACGACTGGACGTGCGTGAGGTCCAGGTGCTGAAGGACGAACAGCATCCCGTTGCTGAAGGTCTCGAACGCGCGCTGGAAGAGGAAGATCCGGGCCTTCACCCGCTTCCCGGTGAGGCGCGCCGCCAGGACCAGGAGCGGGGCCAAGACGATCGCGGCGAGCAACAGCCGCCAGTTCAGGAATGCGAGCAGGAAGATCAATGCGGCAGCCGAGAAGAACGCGGGCACCAGGCGGGCCACCACGGTGTGGCTCGTGTTGTCGAGTCGGTCCGTGTCGAGCACGATCCGCGCGTGGGTCGTGTCGAGATCGAGCTGCGTGTAGGCCGCGCGCGATAGGGAGTAGAGCCGGCGCAGCAGGTCCTCGCGCAGGCGCAGGATGCCGTTCTTGATCTCGTAGATGTAGCGGGCCCTGAGCCACAGCGTGACCAGGCCGTTCACCGCCCGCAGCGCGAAGATGCCGGCGCCGATCGCCACCAGCAGCCCGATCTGCCGGTGCGGGATCGCCTGGTCGACCGCGTGCCGGACCAGCAACAGAATCGGCAGCAGGAGCAGCGATTGCGCCGCGGCGATCGCGCCATAGCAGACCAGGATGCCGAGCCGCCCTGGCAGGAACGCTTCGAAGTAACGCCAGGCCGGAACGTCGACGAACGACCGAACCGGACCGCGCTCGGCCGGGCCGCTCATCGCGAGGAAAGCGCCGGGGGGCCGATGGGCGGCCGTTGCGGCCCGCGGCGGCGCGGCACGAGCCCCAGCAAGTGCGCGACCTTCCGTACCACGACCACCGCCGGCTCGTGGCGGCCGCGCAGGCGGTAGCGCAAGAACCCGGGCAACCCGGTGATCTTGCGCGGAAGATTCCTGCCCGACGAGACTCGCAGGTACTCGAGGGCGATCATCGGGCCCATTTGGAGCGCCCGTTTGCGGTTCTCGGGGTTCGAGCGCGCTCCCAGATAGCGGAACTCGAGGCGTTCGATCGGGGAAGGCCGCACCGCGCCGACCAACCGCCCCGCGGTGGAGGGCAGCGGTGCATCGAAGGCCCGGCGTAGGTATTCCAGGCCGCGCGCCAGGCGAAGCTGCACGCGCCGCGCCTGGGCTTCTTCGCGCAGCGCCTCCCAGTCGATCGGATGGCCGGAGTGGAGGATCGCCATGGCGTCGGCGATCCAACGGATCGCGGGCTCCTCGTTCCACCGCATGCCGTGGACCACCGCGTGCAGGAGGGCGTCGGTCGCGCCGAGACAGCGAGAGCGAGCGTGGAGGATCGGGAGCGGCACTGAGCGCTGCCAGAAGCGGTCGTCCGAATCGACACGCATGCCTTCGCGCAGCGAGTGCCAGTGAAGATCGAACTCCTTGCCCGCCCGGCTGACGATCGGGGTCGAGTGCCGGTAGCGGATCTCGTCTTCGAGCCACGGCTTGACCGGTCGCCATCCGATCCGGGCCAGGGACGCGCTCGCGGCGTGGGCCTGCTCGAAAGGCACCAACACGTCGACGTCCGCCATGGGCCGCACGCCCATGTCCCGGTAGTGGACCGCCGAGAGTGCCGCCCCCTTGAGCACCAGGGTGCGGATCCCGGTCGCCTCCAAGTGCTCGACCAGCCCCGCGGCTTGATAGAGCAGATCTTGGTTCGAGCACCACCAGTAGCGATAGATCCCTTTGAGCCGCGGCAAGTGGGGTTCGTCGATCCCGTGAGCGACGAGGTTCTTGTACACCAGCGGCAGCAATCGAAACGAGCCCCGGTCGAGGTGGGATTCGATCAGGTCGTGGCGGGAGGTCCACGCCCGCCAGGCTGCCAGCGCCGGCTCGCCACGCAGGGTCGCGGCGCGCAGCAGCAGCTCTTGGTCCGGCGAGGGCCACAGCGCCCCGGACTCGGGCGCACGCTGCGAACGCGAGAGGATGCTGCCGTGGCTCACAAGGCGCCACCCGCCAGCCGGCGGCGATCGAGCGCCGCCTTGATCAGGAAGGCATAGTCGCGGCGCGCCTCGTGCCTCACGACGCCGTGATTCGACAGGTGTAGCCTTCGGCGCAACACGGTCTCGGGAAGGACCACCGACCGCAACCCCAGCTCCTCGGCGCGCAGGTACCAGTCGATGAACTCTCCGGTTTGCCACCGCGGCGAGAATCCGCCCACGCGGTCGAAGGCCGACCGGCGCACCAGCAACGCCCCCGAGAGGCGGGCCGGCGTCGGTGCATGGTCGAATCGGATGCGAACGCGGGCGGCGGGCGGGACATCGGGGCTCAAGAACTGTTCGGTGTGCCCGAGAACCATGTCGAGATTGGGGTCTCGCACCAGGGCCGCCACCAGTCGGTTCAGGCCACCCTCGGTCCAGAGATCATCGGCGTCGAGGAACGCCAGCAGAACCCCGTTTGCGCTCTCGACTCCGCGGTTGCGGGCGGCGGAGGCGCCGCTGCGAGGCTGGGTGAGGACGCGCACGGGGTCGCCGAAGCTCCGGGCGATCTCGACACTGCGGTCGGTGGAGCCATCGTCGACGACCACGATCTCGAGGGGGCGGTAACTCTGTGCGAGAACGCTGCCGATGGTCTCGGCCAGGTACCGCTCGCCGTTCAGGCAGGGGATGATCGTGCTCACCCCCGGGTGGGTCGGCTTGCCCATCGGTTGGGTCATTTTCCGGTCCGGCTCAGGCTCCGGACTCGGCCGAAGGCCAAGATTCCTCGACCTTGGGAACCGGCCATCCTGACGCCTCGACGTCGTGCACCGGATCGAGCAACAGCATGTCTCGCATGTCGGTGTACTTCTGGAGGTCGGGGGCCTGGAACGGAGCTTTGCGGCTCTCGGGCCCGGGGCTACTGGTGCCGTTCGCCCGCGATTCGTGGTCCACGGTGACGAGTCCCTCGAGCTCGAGCAATTCCACGAACCGATTCACCGCCCACGCCATTTCGCCCGGATCCCCGTCATACCGGAAACGCAGCGCCTCGAGGATGCCTGACCCCGTGTGTCCCGACTCGATCAACGCCCAGACGTCGGCCCCTACTCGGTCGGTGCTGAAATAGCAGCCCCGTTCCAGGTTGAGGATGATGAGCTCGCCTTCGATGTTCTCGGAAATGACGCGGGGACGGTTCACTCGAGTGGTTCGACAGCTGACGAAGCCAATTCTTTGTGCTTAGAGCAAATCCGGTGCCGGGCTCAACAGGGCCTTCCGTGAGGTATCTGCGAGGGGTAGGGCAAGAACATTTAGGATACTGCATTCCTCAGGACTACGCCAGCCACTCGCGGCCGGGCCCGCACGCGGCGCTGCAAATGGGCTCCACGCCGCGGGTAACGCATGCTAGTCTCGCGCGCATCTTCTGGCGGCCGAGGCTCGCCGCGGCGCTCCTGCGGCTTTCTCCCCCCACTCTGGACGAGGTTCGCGTGACCCAGCAGGCAGGTACCGCCGATCTCAAGGCGGTCGAGTCCCTTCAACAAGCTCGTGAGCGCATCCTCGGGGAGCTGCGCAAGGTGATCGTGGGGCAGGATGCGGTGGTGGACCAGCTTCTCACCGCGCTGTTCGCGAACGGACACGTGTTGCTGGTCGGGGTGCCGGGACTCGCCAAGACGCTGCTGATCTCGAGCCTCGCCCGGGTGTTGGACCTCAAGTTCAACCGCATCCAGTTCACCCCCGACCTCATGCCGAGCGACATCACCGGCACGGACGTCATCGAAGAGGACGCCAGCAGCGGCAAGCGCCTGATCCGGTTCATCCAGGGGCCGGTGTTCGCCCACATCGTGCTGGCCGACGAAATCAACCGGACGCCACCCAAGACCCAGGCGGCGCTGCTCCAGGCCATGCAGGAGAAACAGGTCACCGCCGGCGGTCAGACGTTCAGCCTGGCGCTGCCATTCTTCGTGCTGGCGACCCAGAACCCGATCGAGCTCGAAGGGACCTATCCCCTGCCCGAGGCCCAGCTCGATCGCTTCATGTTCAACGTGTTCGTGGACTACCCGTCGCAAGCCGAAGAGGAGAAGATCGTCGCCACCACGACCTCGGCCTACGAGGCGAAGCTCGAGCGGGTGCTGGGAGCCGCCGACATCCTCGAGCTGCAAACGCTGATTCGCCGCGTGCCGGCGGCCGACCACGTGGTGCGCTATGCGGTTCGCCTCGCGCGCGCAACGCGCTCCGGCGAGCATGCGCCCGAGTTCGTGCGGCAATGGGTCTCATGGGGCGCCGGCCCACGCGCGTCGCAGTACCTGATCCTGGGCGCCAAGACCCGAGCGGTGTTGCTGGGCCGCTTCGCGCCAGGAATCGAGGATGTCCGGGCCGTCGCCCCGTCGGTGCTGCGTCACCGCATCGTGACGAATTTCGCCGCCGAGGCCGAGGGCGTGCGGCCGGAGCGCATCATCACGGACCTGCTGCGCGACGTTCCGGTCGAGTAGCCTTCGTCCGCAACCACGTAAGCCCGCTCGGGGCTCGAGGGTCGAACGGAGCACCGCGGCCGGATGTCGCGGGGAGAAAGAGCATGGCGCAAGCCGAGGCCGTTCCGTCCCGCCACGAGGTCGAGCTCAAGCGTCAGATTGGACTCTACGCCGCGACCGCGATCACGGTCGGCAACATCATCGGCTCCGGCATCTTTCGCTCCCCGCATTCGGTCGCCCAACACTTAACCGGCTTCTGGCTGGTCCTGGTCGCCTGGGTGATCGGCGGCATCCTGTCGATTTGCGGCTCGCTCGCCCTCGCCGAGCTGGCGGTGACCCACCCGAAGACCGGCGGGCTGTACGTGTTCATCCGCGAGGGCTTCGGCGACGGCTGGGCCTTCGTGTTCGGCTGGGCGAATCTGTGGGTGATCAAGCCGACGGTCATCGCCTCGATCACCAGCGTGTTCGCCCTCTACTTCTGCAACTCGATCGGGATCACGGCCTTTTCGGGCGCGACCGAAGTGGAGAAGGCGCGCGTCGCGATGGCCCAGTTCGAGGTCGGGAGCGCGGCGATCCTGCTGCTCACCTTCATCAACTGGCTGGGGGTGAAGCAGGGGGCGGGCACGCAGTCGCTGTTCACGACCGCGAAGGTCGTCGGCATCTTGGGCCTGTGCGTGGCGGCCTTCACGCTGCGGTCCAGCCACGGCGCCGGGCCGATGGAAGCGCTTCCCACGGCTCAGTCGCATTCGCTGCTTTCCGCCTTCGCGCTCGCCATGATCTCGATCCTGTTCGCGTACGACGGCTGGACCGACTCGACCTACGTGGCGGGTGAAATCCTCGAGCCCAAACGCACGCTGCCGATCGCCATCGTTTGGGGCACCTGGTTGGTGATCGCGGTATACCTGCTCACCAACATCGCCTACTTCCACGTGCTAGGCGCCGATGGCGTCGCTCGCTACCCGGCGGTCGGCTCCGAGACCATCCGGCGGCTGCTGGGGGATTGGGGAGCACGCGCCCTGGCCGTGCTGGTCGCGGTCTCGACGTTCGGCACGATCAACGGAGCGATCCTCACCGGCCCGCGCGTGACCCAGGCAATGGCAGCCGATGGCTTGCTGTGGAGACCGCTCGCCGCGCTCCACCCGCGGCGCGGGACACCGGCGCTCGCGCTGTGGGTCCAGGCCGTGCTCTCGTGCGTGTGGCTGTGGTGCGCAAACGGCTTCGAAGACGTCTCGGGCTGGTTCGTCACCACCTCGTGGTTGTTCTACGCCCTGACCACGGCGTCGCTGTTCGTGCAGCGTCGCCGCGAGCGCTCGGATCGAATCGCCACGCACGAATATCGCACCCCCCTCTATCCGTTGCCGGCGTGGCTGTTCATCGTGGCGACCGCTCTCATCATCGGCAGCGATCTGCACGACAGCGGATGGAAGGCGTGGGCGGGCGTGGGAATCGCCGCCCTCGGCTTCCCGGTCTATCTGTTCTGGAAGGGCCGCGGCGGAAGGCGCGCATGACGGATTCGCGGGCAACGCTGTCCTCGGTATACCAGGCTCCCGATCTCTACGATCTGGTGCTCGAGAGCTATGATGAGGATCTGGAGTTCTGGCTCGACGAGGCGCGCCGCGGTCGCGGTCCGGTGCTCGACGTGGCGTGCGGGACCGGGCGGGTGCTGCTCTCGCTACTCGAGCGCGGCATCGATGCCGACGGGCTGGATCGCGAAGCGCCCATGCTGGAGCGGCTGCGCGTGAAGGCGCGTGACCGGGGGCTCAAGGTCGAGGTAACCGAGGCCGACATGCGGGACTTCACCATGCCCCGGCGCTACGCGCGGGTGTTCCTCCCGTTCAACGGGTTCGCGCATTGCGATACCACCGACGACCAGTTGCGCTGTCTCAAGTGCTGCCGGGAGCACGTCGAGCCCGGTGGGTCTCTGGTGCTGGCGATGTCGTTTCCAGCCTGCGCGTACTGGGCGAATCCGGGAACGCGCGTGCTCGAGCTGGAGGTCGCGCACCCCGAAACCGGGTTTCCGGTGCGCATGTACGACACCCGCGCCATGGATCACGTCGCCCAGCGCCAGCACTCCCTCACCGAGATCGAGGAGCTCGACGGCACGGGCCAGGTGCTGCGCGTCCACCGCTTCGAGATGACGCAGCGCTGGGTGTACCGCTTCGAGCTGGAGCTCTTGCTCCGCCAGGCGGGCTTCGCGCGCTGTGAAATCCTGGGGGGCTTCGATCGCCGGCCCCTCGAGCGCGACACCGACACGTTGCTGGCGTTCGCCTGGAGGGACTGAGACGTGGCGGGCCCCTCTCCCCCTCGCCCCGCCACGGGCGCCCAGCCCGATGGCGGCGCGTCCGCTGCCCGCGGTGGCGGGGGCGGCCGAGCCGATCGTCGCTTCCTCGACCCCGCGGTGGTCGCCAAGCTGTCCCACCTCGACGTGCGTGCGCGGTTGGTCGTCGAGGGCTTCATCGCCGGCATGCACCGCAGTCCCTTCCATGGATTCAGCGTCGAGTTCGCCGAGCATCGCCCCTACATGCCCGGCGATCCGCTCAAGAACCTCGACTGGAAGGTGTGGGCGCGCAGCGATCGGCTCCTGGTCAAGCAGTTCACCGAAGAGACCAACCTGCGCTGTCACCTGCTGGTCGACCTGTCGGGCTCGATGGGGTTCCGCTCACCGCGCGCCGCGATGAGCAAGCTCGAGTACGCGCGATCACTCGCGGCCGCGCTCGCCTACCTGATGCTCCAGCAGCAGGACGCGGTCGGCGCGTTGCTGTTCGCGGATCGCGCGCTGCGCTACGTCCCGCCGCGGGCGGTCCGCTCCCACCTGGACGTGATCTTGAAGACGCTGGGGGCGCTCGAGCCCCAGGGTCGCACCCGGCTCGGGCCCGCGCTCCACGAGCTGGCGGAGCGGATCAAGCGCCGTGGGCTGGTGATCCTGTGCTCGGATCTCATGGATTCGCCGGCCGAGGTGCTGCTCGGCCTGCAGCATTTCCGCCATCGCCATCACGAGGTGGTGGTGTTCCACATCCTGGACCCCGACGAGGTGGAGTTCCCCTACACCGACACCGCGACCTTCGTCGACCTCGAGACCGGCGATCGCATCACCACCGAGCCGTGGGAGATCGCACGCCGCTACCGCGACCGCCTCCAAGAGTGGAGCGACCGCTACGCGCTGGCCTGTCGCGAGAACCGCATCGACTACGTGAGGCTCGAGACCATGACGCCGTTCGACGAAGCGTTGCTGGCCTATCTCGAGAAGCGGGCGAGGCTCCATTGATGCTGCGGTTGGCGGGCGCGCTCGCGCTGGCCGTGGGCGCGGTCGGCCTGTTGGGCTACCTTAGGGTCGTCGGCAAGGGCCCGTTCGCCACGCCCGCCGAACGTCACCTGCGCGCCATGAAGGACCGCGTGGCTGCACCCGACTCGTTCGCCCCCATCGGCTTCGACGGAATGATCGCGCTGCCGCGCCGGCGCCCTCTCGACGAGTACGCCGCAATCGAGCGGCGCGGCGTCGTCCTGGGTGGCTACGTCCAGAGCATGTTCCGCTCCCCCGACGGGGATTTCCACGTCGAGCTGGTGCCGCGTAACCCGGGCCCCGATGGTCGACTGGTCGGCGGCGTCTCGGCCGAGGTCACACCACAGTGGCGCCACGGCTCGCGCGCTTGGGAATACGAGCGCCTGGTCGCCACCTTCCGCCCCCTGGAAGGAGGTCGCGGCCATTTTGAAGATCCTCCGCGACGCGTGCGGATCTCGGGCTGGCTGCTCTATGACTTCGAGTACGAAGGAGTCACACCGCGAGTCGGGCCGGCGCGCCGCACCCAGTGGGAGATTCATCCGGTGACGGCGATCGAGGTGTGGGACGATTCGACCGGGACCTTCGCCGAGCTCGCCCGATGAGCTTCCTGAACCCGCTGTTCCTGTTCGGGCTGCTCGCCGCCGGTGTGCCGATCTTGATCCACCTGTTCACCCGCAAACGCCCGCGGGACATCCCATTCCCGTCGATCGAATTCCTTTCCGAGGTCAACCGCAGCGAGATCCGCAGGCTCAAGCTCAAGCAGTGGATCCTGCTGCTGCTGCGCACCCTCGCGGTGGCGGCCCTGGCGCTGGCGATGAGTCGCCCGGCGGTGCGAACCCTCACTCCGACCCGAAGCGGGGCGGCCACCACGGTGGTGGCGCTGGTGGATCAGAGCGGCAGCATGGGAGCCGCCGCACCCGAAGGAACCATCGGTCTCTTGGC
>VBOY01000045.1:24101-27470 GCA_005893295.1 Candidatus Eiseniibacteriota bacterium
CCCAGCGCCCGAGCGCCGACGTGCCGCGCCTGCGCGCCGCGATCCACCTGATCGAGCCCGGGGCGCGCGCCACCGACCACGCGCGCGCGCTCGGGTTCGCGGCGCGCGTGCTTGCCGAGAGCCACGCCCTGAACCGCGAGCTGTTCTGGATCTCGGACTTCCAGGCGGCCGGGTTCGCGCGCACGCTCACCCGGTTCCCAGGGCCCTGGGAGCACGCGCGGGTCTACCTCGTGCCGGTCGCCCCCGCGCGACGTAGCAACGTCGCCCTCTCCGAGGCGTCGTTGGCCCCGTCCGAGGATGGCGCGGCGCTCGCGGTGACGGCGCAAGGCTTTTCCGCCCATGCGGGCGATCTCGCGGTCGAGGTGCGCGGCGCCGGAAGCGACCAGGTGCTGGGTCGCGGGTTTCTCGCCATGCCGGAGCAAGGAGAAGTCTCGACCCTGGTGCCCCTGAAGCAGCTCCCTGAACAGGGCGGGGTCGTCACGATCGGCGACGACGCGCTCGCGCTCGACAACCGCCGCTGGTTCGCGGCCGGACGTGCCGGGATGCTGCATGTGTTGCTGCGTGAGGACGGCCCGCCCTCGGCGCTGCGGCTTGCCCTCGAGGCGGGTACGCCAGTCTCGGGGCTCGCGGTCGAAACCGTGGCGGCGAGCGATCTGCCATCGCGGATCGCCGAGACCGACGTGCTGGTGCTCAACGACCTCGAACGCCTGGGACCCGTCGAGCTGCAGGCGGCGTTGGACTTCTATCGCGGCGGGGGCGCGCTCTTGATCGCGCTTTCGCGCCGCGCCGATCCGGCATTCTGGAACACCTCGCTCCTTAGGGAGATCGGTGCCGGCGAGCTCGGCCCGCTCGCCGTGGCTCCCGCGAACGCGGCATGGCGCATGCGTCGCGCGGTCGCCGGACATCCGGCGCTGGCCGGTTTCCCGGCGCGGCCGGGAGAACCGCTCTCGACCGCCCAGTTTCGGGCGATCCGCCCGCTCTCGCCCGGTTCGCGATCGCGCGTGCTGCTCGAATTCGACCGCGCGCATGCCGCGCTGGTCGAGGTTCCCCACGGGCTCGTGTTGGCCGCGCCTCTCGACCCCGAGTCGTCGGATTTCGCGGTGAGCGGAGCGTTCCTTCCGCTCCTCCACCAGGCGGTCAAGGTACTGGGGCGCGGGACCGCGGCGGCATCCCTGATTCCGGGTCAGCGCTACACCGCGCCGGCCTCGACCGGCCCGTGGCGGATCGAGGACGCCACGGGGCGCGACGTTCCCTCGGAGCTGGTGGCAAGCGAAGGAGCCACGCGTCTGGTCTCGGCGCCGCTCGAGCGCCCTGGGCTCTACCGGGTGCTCCAGGCGGGTGCGGTGCGCGCCAGCTTTGCCGTCAACCCCGACCCGCGCGAATCGGACCTCGCGACCGCCCCGACCGATGCCGTGCTGCGCGCGTTCCCCCCGGGTCGGGCGCTGGTGCTGGCCTCCGGGCGCGATCTCGCCCGCCGGGTTCGCGAAGCACGCTACGGACGCGAGCTGTGGGCGTGGTTCGCCGCCTTGGCACTCGCGTCGTTGGTCGCGGAGACGATCGTCGCCAGGAGCGGCATGCCCGGACGCGCGACCGCGCCCTGACCCAAGGCGAAGAGAGCCCGCCCCGATCGGGGCAGGCTCCCTGCTGAAACCCATTCGATTCGCGGGCGAACGCGCGATCTACGTCCAGGGCTCGTCGAGAGACGGGCCGTAGATCGAGGGCACCTTGGCTCCGGCCATGCGCAGGTACACCGAGAACTGGCCGCGGTGGTGGACTTGATCCTGAAGCGTCGTCCACAGCACGTCGATGCAGCGGAAGTCCCCCAGCTTGCCGGGGCCGATCGGGAACTGCACGATCTTTTGCAGCTGTTCTTCGCTGGCGTTCTCCACCTTGGACGCGGTCTCGCGACACGCCTTCTCGAACGCAGCGACGGCCTCGGCGTAGGCCGCCGGCGGCGTCGGCATTTGCTTCGAGAAATCGACCTTCCCCTTGAGCGCCATGTCCGCCACGCTCTGCTCGGCGACGAACGTCCAGGCCAGCTCCTTGGCCGAGCGCGACTTCTCGTGGGGCCGGAAGTCACCCTGGGCGACCGGGTAAGCCTTGAGGAGCTTGGTCGTGATCGCGGTCTCGCGCTCGAAGGTCTGAAGGAACATGTCTTTCTCGGTTGCGGTCTTCTGAGCCATCGTGACTCTCCTTGGATTCCCTAGGGGCGGCCCTCCGGCCACCCGCACTGGTCTCGGCGTCCGTGCCCTGCGATCCTCCCTGTACCAGCGGCCCGCTGGTTCCGTTACCGTTTCTGCTCCACCTGCACGCCCCGCGGCAGCGCCTCGGGGTTCAGCACGCGCAGCTCGACTCGGCGGTTGCGCAGCAGTTCTTCCTCGTTCCGTTCCTTGGTCTCGGGCCGCGTTTCACCATAGCCGCGCGCGGTGAAGTTCTCCGGACGCAGCTTCGAATGGGCCAACAGGAAGTCCCGCACCGCTTCCGCGCGGGCCTGGCTCAGGCTGCGGTTGTACTTCGCCGAGCCACGCGTGTCGGTGTGGCCTTCCACCTCGACCCTCAAATCGCGAAACTTCTCGAGCGCCGCGGCCGCCTCGTCGAGCGAGGCTTCCGATTCGGCAAGCAGGCGCGCGCTGCCGGTTTCGAAGTAGACGTTTTCGAGCCGGATGCGACCGCTCGCGATCAACTGTCGCTCGCTCTCGCTCACCGGCGCCGAGGGCCGCGGGGCGGAGGGCTGCTCCTTGGCGACTTCACGCGGCGGCTCGGGCTCGGCGTGGGTCTCCTTGAGCGTCGCGACGCCGGCCTGGCAGCCGTGGGAGTCGACCTTCATTCCGGCGGGCGTGTTCGGACACTTGTCGAGGCCGTCGCAGACGCCGTCGCCATCGCTGTCCAAGGTGCATCCGTAGCGGTCGACCGCGCACCCCTTGGGCGTGTCCACGCAGCGATCGATCCGGTCGAACACCCCGTCGCCGTCCATGTCGACCGCCGGCCAGCGGAAGCAGGGCGCCTTAGGATCGACGTGGGCCGCCGTGGAGGGCGGAATCGCCCAGGCGTTCCCGGCCGCCAGCGGCACGAGCAGCGCGGCGACGATCAAGCATCGAAGTGTCATGGTCCACCACCTCCCTGACGGACACACGTTCATACGGGGGCACCGCGCCCACGGTGGCGTCGGCGGCACCATACACCCGATCGCCGTGCCCGGCACGTCTCGGCCCCGAGTGCTTTCTGGTGGCGGGCGGTGCAAGGCGGGGGCTACCCTGGCTCCACCATGCGAATGCTGTTACTGACCCTGGCGCTGCTCGCCGGATCCTTGTGCGCGGCACCCGCGGGCGCCGAGCCGTGGCACTCCCATCACGAGAGGGCCCTCACCGA
>VBOY01000046.1:0-10491 GCA_005893295.1 Candidatus Eiseniibacteriota bacterium
GCCGCCGCCACCGCCACGCCCGCCTCCAGCTCCGCCACCGCCATCGCCGCCGCCCGTGCCTCCCGCGCGGGACAGCGATCCGATCGCAACCCAAGAGCCCCCCACGGTCGAGCCGCCCAGATCGGCCGACGGGGTCGCGCCCGCCAGATCGGTCGAAAACGCAGTCAGCTGGTGGTCGGAGCGTCCGGAGCGCACGGTCCTGACGTACGAACGGCGTCCTGGCGCCGACCCGGCCGTGGTGGTTTGGAGCGAGGACGACAGGCCCGCGAGGGATCGCTGGAGCGAGGCCGTCGTGCTTGCGAGGCGCGCCGCAACCACCTGCTGGGCACGCTCTCGCCCCGCGCTCCCGCTGCCGGGCCCAGGCCCGGGGGCGGCGTCAGGTCGACCGGCGAGCGGTGCCGGCTCCGGTGTCGCCGGCTTCGGGGCGGCCGGTTCCAGTTCCTTGGGGCCGGGTGCTCCCGGTTCGCCGGGGGAGCCGCCCGGCGGCTTCACGATGTCCGCCGCGGGCAGCGCCTTCGGCACCGGCTTGTCGAGGATCAGGCGAGCGAATCGCGGCGGCAGCTGCTCGAGCCGTGTAATCACCTGCTTCTGGATCGGCGCCAGGAGAACCGCCACCAGGAACAGGAGTCCGCACAGCGACGAGCCAATGAGACAGCGGCGGAACAGGACGTCGCTGGCGTCGAACGGGCCGCTGCGATATGCGTCGGACGTGACCGAGGCCATGAGGGTCGATCCCTAGGATTTCTGGAGGACGGCCAGAGCGATCGCGTCGTAGCCGCTTTGATTCAGCGTGAACATCACCTTCTGCAGGACTCGGAACTCGATGTTCCGATCTCCTTGAATCGTGGCCGAGCGCGTCGTGGCGTGCGGGTCGCCGCGCCGCCGGGCGATCTCGTCTTGCTGGTCTCGCACCTGCTCGAGACGCGCCGCGAGCGGGGCGACTTCCAACCCCTCGGTTCCCAACGCCTCGGCGACGGTGGCGGCCCTCTCGTTGCCGACCAGGATCTCGTCGTCGTCGATGGCGATCACCAGCGACGTTTGCGGCAGGTCTTTCGCCGTGGAGGCCGGGAGCCGGATCCCCGCCGGGGGCACCATGACCTCGCCACCGGCGACGTAGCTCTTCAAGAGGAACAGCAGCAGCACGGTGAGAATGTCCATCATGGAGATCAGGTTGACACTCCCGTTCGAGGGGAGCGCCGCTCTCCAACGCTGGCGACGGTCCTGGCGCCGTCTCATGTCACGAGGCCCCGGTTCCGGCTTCGGCCAAGGACACCTCGGGCAGGCCCGCGGCGCGCGCGACGTCCATCACGTCGACGATTTCCTCGTACCGAGTGGTCGCCTCGGCCACGATGCGCACCTCTCGGTTCTCGGGGTGGATCGCCACGATCTGCCGCAAGGCTTCGGACAACGATCTCCGCGCCACATCCGAACCCTCGCCCGGCCCGGGGCGTGGAACCGTTCGAGACTCGACGCCGTTCCCCTCGACGACGAACGCCTCTCGGCGAATGAAGATCGTCAGCTCCAAGGGCGCATCGGCGGGTGGTGTGGCGGCGGTGAGGGCGGCCGCCGGCAGCGACGCTTGAATCACCGTCACCGGCACGAAGGCCGCCGACAACAGGAGCAGAGGGATGATGGTGATGAACACGTTCAACATCGGCATCAGCTCGAGCTCGGACGCCACCTGCTGGCGATGACGTTTCTTCTTGCGCAGGCGCCGTTGCATGGTCTAGCGATTCCCGGGGTGCGCAGCCGCCTCGGCCAGCGAAACCGGCAGCGCCGCCGGCACGGGCCTCGCCACCACGTGCGGGGCGAGCCCGCCGCCGTGGCCCGCATGGGCCAAGGCCTTGCTCAGGCGAATGCTGAGCTGGTCGATGTCTTGCGCGATCGCTTCCACCCGTCCATTCAACCAACCCTGAATCAAGAGGGTCGGGATCGCGATCATGAGCCCGAAGGCCGTGGTATGAAGGGCCTCGGAGATTCCCGCCGAGAGATAGGCCGAACGCTGCGCGGCGTCGGCGACGCCGACGCCCGAGATCGCCGTGATCAACCCCGTGATCGTCCCCAGCAGCCCGATCAGCGTGGCCGAGTTGGCGAGCACTCCCAAGTGGGGCAGCCGCCGCGTGAGCTGGGGCAGGGCCAGCGTGCCCGCGTCGTCGGCAGCGGATTGCAAGGTCTCTTCATCCGCGGCCCCGACCTCGAGCATCGCCTGGGCGACGCGAGCCAGCGGGACGTCCGACTGCGAGCTGATGTCGCGCGCCCCGGCCAGGTCGCCCCCCGTGACGCGGCGGACCAGGTCGTCCGTCAGCTTGCCGCCGTTGATGCCGGTCGCGCGTCCGATGACGATCATCCGTTCCACGACCATGGCCACGATCAGGACGGCGATCACCAGGACGGCATTCATGAAGATGCCGCCTTCCTTGTAGAAGGTGGCGGCGGCCGAGAGGAAATTCATCGGTCGATCTCCTTTCGTGCTTCGACGGGACGGTTCCCGACCACGGCGATCCGCGAAGGGAAAGCAGTCTGCTCACCGAGTTCGAGACACGTGTTGAGATAGCGGTGATGCTGGAAATCCACGAAACGCCGTTGATCGCGCGCCGTGATGAACAGTACCTGGGGAACCGGGATCTCCCCTTCGATGTGAGTTGCCTCTACGGTGCGGGGGACTCCGGTGGGCCGGGCTCTCGCCCGCGCCACGGATCGTGCGCCGGGCGCGGCGCTCGCCGGCACGGCGAGCCACAAGACCAGCATCCCGACGACGACGGCAAGACGTGCGGTCATCCCCTCACTCTCCTCTTGCGGCGGGCGGTTGCGTGCCCGGCATGCGCAACGCGGCCGCCAGGCTGTCCGGATCGTCGCTCGATCGTTCGCGATAGAGCTTGAACCAGTGCGCCGCGGCCTCGTCGTCGAAGACATAGAACTTGTCGAGAATCGTCAGGTTGTAGAAGGGGCCTGGGAGGCTCGGGTCGATCTGGATCGCCGCCAGAAACGCGCGGCGTGCCGCCGCCGGGTCGCCCGCCCGCAGTTGCGCGATCCCGAAATTGTTCTGGTTCACCGCACTCTTGGGATCGTCGTGCATCGTGCTGCGCGCCAGATCGGCAGCCGAATCCGGAGCGTTTCCCCGCAGCGTCAGGTAAACCACGGCCGAAGCCACCTGGCTAAGGTCACGACTGGGCACGGCGGCGATCGCGTCGCGGGCCAGATCGGGCTTCTGGAGCGCTTCGTAATGCAGAGCCAATCCGGCCAGCAGGGCCGGCGGAAGGCTCTCGGAGCCCCCGGCGTCACGAGCTGCTTCGAGCATCTGGACCGCTTCCTGATGGCGCCCCTCGCGGTAGTAGAGCTTGGAGAGCAGCGAGAGAGCGGGCGCGTAGGAGTGATCGCGCGTGAGCGAGGTGTCCAGCGCGGCCTTGGCGGTCGCGATCGAGTCCTTGGAGACGTAGGTCTGGGCCAGAGCGTACGGCCAGTAGGGATCGTCCGGCGACTGGGCGGCGAGTGCCCGGATCTCGCCCATCCGATCGCGCGGGCTCGGCTCGGGCGACGTCGCGACCGGTGCGACCGGATCGGTACGGTGTCCGATGATGGAAAGGCCGCAGCCGCCGAGCGCGATCGCCACGCCGAAGAGGCTCGCGAGCGCGATCCCACGCGCACCGAGTCCTCGCGTCCCGACCACTGCTGGCGTCACGCTCGGTAAGGTCATGGCCCGGTGCCCTCTCGCTGTGTCTGTGCTCTCACGTCTTGTGAGTCGCCGCCCGACGGCCGACTCGCGCGCCCGTCCTTGTCCCGCGGTTCCGCCTGGACCAGCGGATACTCCACTTCCGGCCGGAAGAAGAAGCGGCCCGCCAACCGCCGCCACAGGGACGCCCGTGCTTGCGGGATCCACGGATCGTCCGTGGAGGGCGCCTTCTGCCGCAGCAGCTCGGCCCAGACGTCTTCGCCGCGAACGAAAAACGCCTGGGCCTGAGTGTGCAGCACGTCCTCGTACGCGCGCAGGTCGTCCCCGTGTAGATCGGCCGGGCGCTCGCTCTGCTCCAGCGCTTCGCCGAACGCCACCAAGGCCTGCCCGATCCGGTAGGCCGAGGCGTTGGCCCACTGCGGCACACCCAGCCCCGCACTGGCCCGGTACCGGGTGATCACGGCATCGAGCAGCTTCTGCTTGGCGGGGATCGAGGCGTCCAGGGGCTGCGAGAGACGCGCCTTGTCGTAGGCAGACCGCGTCTCCTCACCTTCGAGGAACCGCACCTGAGCCAGCAGATCCTTCGATGCGAGATCGGGCCGCTTCTCGGCGCGCCCCAGGTACTCGGCCACGTGGGAGGGGGCCTTCGCGGCGACCGCGGGCTTCCGCTTCTTCCCGGCAGGAGCGGGCGGGGGAAGAAGGCTCGAGATCGGGTGCTCGGGGCCGACGGCTTTGAGCTCGCGACGGGCCAAGCCCTCCAGGATCTCCATCGCCGCCTCCACGTCGGCCGGGAACTTGCGGATGTAGCCGAGCCGCAGCGCGTCGGCTCGATCGGTCCGCCCGACCGCGTCGTACAGATCGACGGCCTTGAGCCATGCCTGGCCGGCGCTCTCGTCCTCTGGATAGCGATCGGCGAACGCGGCGTAAGCACTGGCGGCCTTTTCCTTCTCGCCCGTCGCCTCCCAGGTCTTGGCGATCTGGAGATAGGCGTCCTTCACGTACTCGCTCTTCGGATGCTCCCGGATCAGCGATTCCATGGAACGCACGCCCTCGCCAGGCTCTCCGGCCTGGATGTAGGCGAGGCCCGCTCGGTACCGCGCCACATGCGCGTGCTCGTACCCCGGCCATTGGCTCGCGACCCGGTCGAACAGGGCGGCGGTGCCGGCATGGTTCGTGGAATCCGTGGTCGCCATGGATTCGGCGCGGCGGTAGGCGCAGAGCGGGATCGCCTCGGCGGCGCGACGCGCGAGCGAGTCGCGCCCGGCGCGCCGGGCCGCCGCGAGAGCAGCCTCGAAAGCCGCCCCCGCTTCCTCGAAGTGCGCGGTGCGGAAGAGTGCATCCGCCTTGAGGCTCGCGGCCAGCGGCACGCGATCGTCGTCGGGATGGTCCTTGGTCAAACGGCCGAAATCCTGGGCGGCGCGGTCGAACCACCCGTGGGCAAAGGCCAGGTTCCCCTGACGCCACTCGATACCGGCACTGCCGGGATCCGACGGGAAGCGTGCCAGCATCTGATCGCCGGCCTCGAGGACGGCGCGGGCCAGCGAGTCGCGGCCCAGCGCCCGGTTCGCGCTCGCAGACCCACGCGTGCTCTCGTACCACGCATCGGCGACCGCCACCCGCTGGAACATCGCCTGGGAGGCGACCGAATCGCGGCCGGTCCGTGCCGCCGCGTCGTAGTGCCCCAACGCGCTCGAGTAGTCTCCAAGGCGGGCACTCGCTTCGCCGGCGAACAATTCGTATGAGGGAGCTTCGGGATCGTCGGGCCAGCGCGAGAGCAGGACCCCATACAGGCGCAGCGCCTCACGCCAGTCCTCGCGCGAGCCGTGCTCGCGCGCATCCCGATGATGCTCCATCGCGACGTTCTTCCACGATTGCCGGGCGAACTCCACGCCCGCGGCACGAAGCGAGTCCGATGTCTGCGCCTGGAACCAGGCGCCACCCGGAACGAAGCGAGGCGCATAGTCGAGGCGCGCCTTGCGCGCCTGCGCCGGCCGATCCCACCGCTGGTACGTCTCGGCGAGTCGCTGCGCGCTGGTCAGCGCGTCGGCATCCCCCGGATACCGGGTGAGGTAGAGCTCCTCCGCGGCGGCCGCCTCGGCGAACAGGCTGTAGCGGCGGAAATGGTGTCCCAGGCCACGCAGGATGCGACGCTCGTAGGGACGGGGGCCGATCCGGTCGAAGTAGCTGGCGAACGCCTTGGCTCCACCGGCGCGCGCGAGCGATTGGACCAGGTACGCCTCGGCCTCACCCTCGACGTCCACGTGAATCGTTCCCGGACGCTGCGATCCGTAGAGATCGAGGACCGAGCGAAACGCATCGGCCGCCTCGAGCAGATGGTCGCCATTGAATTGAGCCCAGCCCATCTTGTAGAGCGCGATCGCTCGCAGCGTCGCGTCGGGGCCCTCCGCGGCGCGCCGGTACAGAGGGATGCAGTCGGCGAAGCGCTGCTCGTTGAAGGGGAGATCTCCGGTTCGGAGGTAGGCCTCCTGGCAGTAACGCGAGCGGGGGTGGCGTGTCACGAGTTCTTCGAAGAAACGCCTCGCCTCGCGGTCGCCCTCGTCGGCCCGCAGCATTCCGGCGTTGAAGAGCACCGCATCGAGATGTGGGAAGTCGCGGTCCTCGCGCAGGATGTCTCGATAGAGCTGCAAGGCGGGCGCCTGGCTCAGCACCGGAACCGCCTTTCCGGAGGCGCGGCCCTCGGCCTGAGCGCGAACGAACCGCGCCATCCGGTCGCGGAACGTCTGGCGTGCGTCGACGAGCAAGAGATCGGCGAGCCGGAACCGCATCTCGCCGCGCGCAGACGAGCGAGGGTGTTGCTCGAGGAAGGCCTTCAGCGACGCGATCGCCTGCCCGCGCCACACCGTCGCCTCCGGATCGTCGGCCGGGTCCCTTCCCCGCTCGGATGAATCGGCCCCGGCCCCGAGCGCGCCCCGCGCGATGGCGAATTCCGAGTCCGCCCTCGACGTGTCCGAGGCCTGGATGGCCACCAGGCGGACGCTCAAGGCGTAGGCGGATGCGGCGAGGCCGTAGTCGATGCCTTCCCGCTCGCGGTCCATGGCCGCGAGCGCGCGCTCGACCGTCTCGCGCGCCACCCGAGCGCGCTGCGCCTGATGCGCGCTGCGCAGGGAGTCCGACTGGCGCCCGAGAAGAGCGACCCGGGCGTCGAGCGCACGCGCTGCTTCGCTGGTCGACGAGGCCGCGATGCTCGCGGTGATCGCAGGGCCGATGGTCTGGCGAAACGCCACCGAGCGATGTGCCTCGGCATCGAGCGACGTCGCCAAATCGATCAGAGCGGGGCGCCAGCGGTGCTGGTAGGAACGGTCGATGAGGTCGGGCGCACCCGCGGCGAGATGCTGGACGTAGCCCTGGATGGCGCGAGCGAGAGCCTCCTCCTCGCGCGTCAGGCTGTCGGGACTCGGGAAGCCTGACGGCGCAACCATCGTTCGCTCGCGGTTCGGCCCTTCGAAGTAGAGGTGCCGCATCGCGCGCACCCACAGGAGCTGCCTTTCGGCGATCGCGAGGACCTCGGCACAACGCCGTGCCACGCGACGCTTCGCTTCGTCTCGCGCGAACATGAGGCGCCCGTCGACGTGGGCGAGTGTGCGGGCGAGCGAGTCCAACGAGGCAACGCGGCTCCGCAGCGTATCCACCTCGGCTTGGGCACGCGCCAGGCCGCCCCGAAGATAGGCTTGACGATCTCGAAGGTTCTCTCGCTCTCGGGCTCTCGCCAGCTTCGATCGCTCGAGCTCGAAGGCCGCACCGTTGGCTCGGCTGGCCGATGCGGCCACCGCTCTCCAGGCCTGGGCGTTCGGTCCGGGGATGGGCCATCGCGACTGGATCGATGACGGTGGCGTGGTGAGGGAGGGCGGATCCAGCGACGGCAGCGAGTTTAGGTCGGCGGAGGCCGAGGCCAGCCGATCGGCCCACATCGACGTCGGCCAGCCCTCGAGCACCAGAGCGTCGGAGAGCGAGCCACTCGTTTCCCACGACGACCAGAGCCCTGCGAAATCGCCCCCCGCTAGGACGCGCTGCAACATCTGCCGCTGCTCGTTCCAGTCCTGGTCGATCTCCTGGTAGCGGCGGTGAGCCGCCGCCCAATCCCCGGCATCGAGCGCCAGGCCCGCGAGCGCCAGGCCCACCTCGCGACGGGCGACGTAGCCCGAGTCCTCCGCCCACTGCGCTTCGAGCGCTTGACGCCCTTGCGCGGAGTCGCCCCGCTCGAGAGCCGCCACGCCCCACATGTGGCGCGCCCGTGACGCGTATCGGCTGCCGGCCGGCACGGTGGCGAGCAGCGCGCGCACATCCTCGCCGCGTGCCAGGCCTTGAACGGCCTGCCGCAGGATCGCGGCTCCGGAAAGGTCCCTTCCCAGCGCGGTGGTCGTGTCGCCCGCGGCGAACCTGCCGCGCGCGGACTCCCCATCCGCCCGGAGTGCCCCGCGGGCGACGGACTTCACGTACGGCGCCCATGCCGAATCCGACGGGGCGCCGCGGTTCAGCAAGCGGAGCGCCCCCGTGGAGTCCCCCTCGGCAAGCAGCAGGCTGGCTGCCAGCGCGTCCGCGGTGCCGCGGCCGACGAGGGCCGCCAGAGAATCTTGCCGCGCCCCGTTCACCGGAGCCGAGGCGCCGGAGTCCAAGGCGGCGGTTCCTTCGACGCGCGCGAGCAAGAGCTGGTAGCCGAGCCATCGTGTGTACACGCTCTGGCGCTTCCAAACGGAGACCGCGCGCGCCAGGCTCGCGAACCGCTCCGTGCTGCCGGCCTCGAGATAGGCCTGTCCCAGGAGGAACGCCGCGCGATCGGCGTTCGAAAACGAGGGCCTGGCCGAGAAGTCGACCGTCTCCAAGGCGTCGATGACACCCTGGACGTTGCCGAGGCGATGCTCCATCGCGGCGCGACGGAGCATGAAGGGGCCCCACTCGAGCCCGTCATACGACGCCCGCATCGGACGTGGCGGGCTCGGCGACGCCGGCTCCGCGGCGGCGCGGGTGCCGCTCGCGGCGGCCAACACGACGGCCAAGGCCAGGTGCGTCCATCTGCGATCCATCGGGTGCGGTCTCACGACGTGGAGCCTCACCCGCCGGCCGAGTGGCTCTCGCCCTCGTGCAGCCAGGTGGTGGCCCGGATGCTCGCCGCTCCGCGAGCGGGTCGAATCGTGGAGAGATCGAGCTTGAGGAAGGTGAGCCGGTCGCGCGCCGGGCCGAGCGTGATGAAGCCCGAGTCGCCGGCGGGCCACGAGTTCCCCGTGATCGTGACCTGGACGACCTGCTCGCGAGGCTCCACGAATCCGTGGAAGGCTTCGAGGATGCCGCCCCGCTTCAAGGATTCCCGCTGCTCCGCCGACAGCGGCACGTGAAGCGTGTCGCCGTCGGCGATGGTGATCGCAAGTTCCTCCACCGCCGCGTCGCTCGGGTAGCCGCTCACGACGATCATGAGCGTGGTGCGCTGGTCGCCCGTGAAATCGCTTTCGAGCGACATGAGGCGGTTCCGTTGCTCGACCACCAAGCGCTCCATCCATCCGAGCCGTGCCTCGAGGTCGCCGAGCTCGGTGATGCTCTCGAGCAGGTGCTGGCGCGCGCGGGCGTCCTCGACCGCGGCGACCGTGTCCTGCGCCACGCGGACCTCGGCCAGCAGTCCCTGGTAGGCGAGGAACCGTGGATCGATCGCCGGCGCGCTCGCGTCACCTCCCACGGGCTTCTCCCGCAGGCGGTCGAGACGCGCGCGGATGAAATCGCGGTTCTCCCTCAGGAACCGCAGCGTGGAGAGCTTCTCCCGCACCGGGGGGACCCGCTCGACCTTGATCTCGGTGCCCTCCGGCGCCGGCTCGGGGGCGGCTGCCCCGGCGAGGACCAGCGCCGCCAGGATGAGCACGGCGGCGCATCCGCCCCCAGGGAGGACGTGGAACCAGCGACGCTGAAGGAATCCGGTTCGCATGCCGTCACCCCCTCGAGGTACGCCGCACCTTGCCCTGCGCCGCGTCCACGACCACGAAGAGCGACGGCGCGTTCGCCGAGGCGTAGACGAAAGTCCAGGTGGTCTCGTCCGGGTCTCCATCCTGGAAGGGGCCGCGCATGAGGAACATCGTGCTCAGGCGACCCCCGTGCTGCTGGCAGAACGATCGCCCGACACGCTCCGCCGCCGCCAGCGCCACACCGCTGTCGATCCAGTCGCTCGCCAGCGGGCGTGTCTCGAGCTTCATGTCGAGGGTGTCAGCGACGGCGATCTTTCCGTCGCGCACCGAGTAGGCGCGCGCCTTGTCGAGGTGGGGAGAGAAGAAGAGGTAGCCCCAGCGGGCGGCCGCGCCCTGTCCGTCGAGGGCCTCGTCGTTCTCGATGTAGACCAGCCTCGCGTCCGGCGCCCACGCGAGCGCCGAGACCGCGGCGATGTCGAGGCCCGCCCGCGCCCCGAACGGAGCCGGTTCGCCGGCCAGGGTGGGGGGGACGAACAGGAGCGCAGAGGCGAATGCGGTCACCCCGGCGCGTCGAAGTCGACGAAGAGCGAGGGGCTGTCGGGCGGGGGTTCGTGCGCATCCTTGCATGGTGGCCCTCCTAGAACAGCGCCGCGGTGCCGAGGGTGAACTCGATGTTGTTGTTCTCGACGCGGGAATCGTCCGAGACGGAGCGGAACCAGAGCATGTTCAAGTCTTCGGCCTCGAGCGACAGGCCGAACAGCGATTCCACGATCTCCTGGGGACGCTTCGCGTGCGTCCAACCCACGCCGCCTTCCACGTGGACGCGGTCGAAGACGTAGTGGCCGACACGCCCTCCGAGCACGAGCGAGTCGGACTTGCGATCGAACGCGTAGCTCCAGGGGCGGAGAGCGCGAA
>VBOY01000046.1:10505-13419 GCA_005893295.1 Candidatus Eiseniibacteriota bacterium
TTACGTCTTGCCGGAACTGGTCGAAGCTGAGGACCAGCTGTTGTCCACCGCCCGGCGGGGCGGGTGCCGCCGTGGGGGAGATGCACCGGTCAAGCCCGGTCGCGAGTGCAAGGAGGGCGACCACGATCGGAGCTCGAATTCGCCTGCGAGCCATGAGCGTCGACACGTGCCACGTACCTCCGCTTCGCGCATTCTGCATTCGGGCCGCTGCGAATCGAGCGTGTGGGGCGCGCGGCATTCGGTGGTTCGGTGGACTCCCACCATCGATTCAGGCTGCGATCTCCCTGTCACGCGCTCGCCCCTCCGCTGGGATGGAGCCCCCGACATTGCAAGACCTACGCCACCGATCTTGACTGCCAGGGCCGCAAGCCATTGGGGGAACGTTGGGGTCAGCCGGTGTTCCGACCGCCGCAATCACTACACCCAGCAACGTGATCGCGTGGCTTGTGCGTCCCGAGAGAGTCTGCCTTCCTATCACGCCCTAGCTAGGCATCGGCACCTGTGCGGCGAAACCGCACGAGGCCCGATGCGCACCCGATCACGGGGTGAAGTAATAGGAGAGCTTGACCAGGTAGACGTTGTTGGGGCGAAGGCGCGCCAGGCGATCGACGGAGACCGGGACGTTGAGCTCGCCCGCGGCGTCCTGCTCGGAGCGCTTTTGCGTCCACACCAGGAACAAGACCGAGCCGGGCCGATACTCCCAGCGCAGCACCGCGTCACCCTTGAGCGAGCGCACGGTGAAGGCCGGATCGCCGGCGTAGGCGTACGGAGCGAAATCGTAGCTGCGCGCGCGCACCAGCGATCGAAAGTCTCTGTAGTCGGCCGAGGACAGGTATGGCTGGACGTAGGTCTCGAGGCTCAGACGAGGCGAAAAGGTCCAGTTGAGCCGCAGGCTAGCAGAGATGGTCGTCTGGTCGAGCGTCCCGAACACGTAGCGGCGTCCGTAGGTTCCGGTCGCCAGCCGATCGGACGCCGAGGTGACGTACTGCGCATCTTCGTGAAGTCGCTCCCAGCCCGGCCCAATCTTGAGGTTCACGACCGGGACCGGATTCCACGCCATGGACGGGTATGCCTGCACGTCCCACGAGCCGGATTCGGACCACGAGCCCGACAGGCTGAGATAGGTGTAGAGCTTCTGCTGAGTGTCGCTTTGGAATTCGTTTCCGAAGAGCCAGGTCGGTCGGGCGAGGGCGAGCGGGCCGCCGCGGGTGAGGCGGTTGTCGAGGCTCTGCGGGCGAAACGACGCGTAGTAGCTCAAGGTGTTGGCGTTGTTGAATTCCGTATACCCCGAAACCTGGACGCCGTGGGTGAGCGCGTCCCCACCGTGATCCCAGGTGCCGAACAGCGCCGCCTTCACGCTCTGGTACCTGCGTACCCGGCCCTGCCGGGTCCATTTGTAGCCCGCTCCGACGTGGGCGTTCACCAAGTCGGCCTGCTTCTGGTAGCCCAGATCGTTCGCCTCGAACCCGGGCGTGAGCGATCCGATCGCGGCATTGAACTGTGTGGCGCCCTTCTGCTTGTTGATCCAGTAGCGACTGCCCCAGCCCGAGAGCGACGTGGCGGACGAGTCGACCTCGACGTAGTCGGCGTCGGGTCGCTGGAAGTAGTGAGCGGAGCTGCGCTGCAGTCGGATGGTTTCGGCCGCGTTGCCCGCCACGCGGGTGGTCGCCGACCAGCCCGACAGCACCCAGGTTTGGCCACGGTCGAGGAACACCCACCCGTCGATGCCCCCCAGGAACGCGGAACGGCTGAGCTGGTTGCGCAGCCGCGCGTCATCCAGGGAGCGCACCGTGGCCGTCCCCAGGAAACCGATCCCCAGGCGATTCCCGATCTGACGCTGCCCGCGCGCGACCCCGTAGTAGGTGAGCGGCTCGACCTCGGCTCGCCACCTCCGATCGCCGGTCGCTAGGCGGGCCATCTCGCGCCCCGTGACGGCATGCAGGGTGCCGAAGTTCCAGCTCGGCGTGATCCGGCCGATCAGCTTCAGGGCGCCGAGGATGCGAGCGCCGGCCGGAACATCGTCGTAGTCGGACTTCGGCGCCTTGCCCTGCGGTTCTCGGCCGATGCGGCGGCTGTAGAAGAACAACGGATCGTCCCACTTGTAATCCCAATAGTCGCCGGCGCCCTGCCGCCCAAAGTCGAAGGTGGACGCCCCTTCGACGAAGAACGGCCGTTTCTCGTCGAGAAACGTCTCGACGTCGGCCAGGTTCACGACCGCCGGATCGACCTCGACCTGGCCAAAATCGGGATTGATCGAGGCGTTGAGGGTCATGCGGCTGCCCACTCCCATGCGGAGATCGCCGCCGTTGTTGAGACGCAGCCGTGAGCCGTCGTTGAACGGATCGCCGACGTCGTGCTGCAGATACTCGCCCTTGGTCGTGACGTAGGGCCACAGCTCGACCCCAGCGCCGGGCGCGATCTCGTCGATGCCCACGAGGTCGGGGAAGCGAGACACGAACCCACTCGCCTTGCGCGGCCGGTAGACGAGGAGGTCTTCCTCTCGCCGGCGCGGGATGCTGCGGCCGAAGTTGACGCCCCAAACGGAGCGCGCCGCGTGGTCGAAGCGCAGCTGGTTGTACGGGATCCTCATCTCGGCGGACCAGCCCTGGCCGTCGACGCGCGCACGACCCTCCCAAACGCCGTCCCACGCCTTGTCGTCGCTCACGTCGTTCGAGAGCGTGCCGTCGAACAACGTCCCGGCCGCGTTCACCATGAAGTAGTAACCCGTGCGATGATCGTGGTAGGGATCCAGGTAGACCGCGAATCGATCGGCGGCAATCGAAACGTCGCGTCGCGACAGCCGTGCCGCGATCGAGTCGGGCGCCGGGTCGAACATGCGAGCGCCCACGTAGAGCGCATCGTCGTCGTAGATCACGCGTACCTCGGTACGCAGCGTGGCGGGGGCCCCCTCGCG
>VBOY01000046.1:13464-24363 GCA_005893295.1 Candidatus Eiseniibacteriota bacterium
GGCGCGGAGCGCGCGGAGCACCAGGCGCGCGGGGGCGGCGGGGTGCTCGTGCGCGTGCGCTCTGAGCGAATCGACGGCCGTGCTGTCTCCGGGCGCCGGTAGCGTGGGCCCACCGGCCCTGAGCGAATCGACGGCCGTGCCCTCGGCCGCGGTCGCCGATCGAGCCTCCGCCTGACCCAGCGCGACCGTCGCGATCGGTAGCAGGATCGCCACCCAGACCATGATCCATGAGCGCCGGCAGATGCTCACCGCCGAAACCATCGTTCGTAGCTTCATCCCAGCGCCACCTCCAAGATGCGCCCGGTCACCTGCTTGGCATCGAATAGGGATTCGGCGATTGCGCGCGCCGCCCGGCAATGACGCTCGTAGTCGGCGTTGATCGCCTCGAACGCCTCGGCTGCCTCCTCGATCGTGGTGAAGCGAAACATCCCCGCGCCGTTCGGGAGATAGCGGCTCGCACCGGTGTGTTGGACGACCACGGGCTTTCCGCTGGCGAGGTAACAGAGGGTGCGGTCGCTCACCCAGGCGTTTTGAAACTCCATGCAGGAGCGTTTCGCGCAGCTGAATTCGCCCCGCGATCGCCGGATGTAGGTCCGGTAGGCGTCCGGCGTGCCAGCCACCTCGGGGGAATGGCGAATGCGCCAGCCATGACGTTCCATCAGGCGCCGATCGTCCTCGTCGGCGGGGTTGCGCAGGAACAAGGCGAGCTCCAGAGGTTGGCGAGTGAGCATGGGCAGCTCCTTGAACCCGAGGAAAGCGACGCGCTTGGTGTTTTCGTACTTGGACTCGCCGTCGACCACCCAGTTATTTGAATCCCAGTTGGAGATCGTCGTCATCGCCTCGAGGTCCGCATCGAACTCCCACGGCCACTCCTCGAGGCAGACCGGGGGACGGATCGGCACCCACGGCAGGCCACAATCGGGAATGAGAGCAGAACCGGTTCCGACGGTCTCCCCGGTGGTGAAATAGTGGTCGTGGCGCGGCACCCGGATCTGCCCCCGGCTCATCCAGAACTGAAACAAGCCCGGATCGATGTCCACCAGGGCGGTGCGCCGAAAACGGCCCAACAGCTCGGGGTCGATTCTGTAGTGGAAGTTGAGGAGCAGGTCGGCGCGTCGCAGCAGGGGGTCGATATCTTGGCGTGTCATTCCGAGGACCTGCGGCGGCTCGGGTGAGGCATCGGGTGCTTGTGACACCGCGAGCAGAATGGCCTTGCCACCGAATCCGAAGGCGTCCATACGCGCGAAGAAGGTGGCAATCGCCAGCGCGTCGCGCTGCGGGTCCTGGCCGCGGACGAAACGCTCCAACCAATAGACGTCGCAGCCACGCTGGCGCAGGCCGAGCGCGTACTGCATGTAGACCCAGAAGTGCCCGCCACCCTCGGGAAAGTTGGCGACGTTGAAGACCGAGAGCACGACGGTGGGTTTCATGGCGTGCGCACCACCAAGCGGCCAAGGTCCTGATGGTTCACCAGCTCGATGCCGAAGTCGGCCAGCGTGTGGCGGATGCTTGGATCGCACAGGGTCGCAAGCTCGACCTCGCGCTCGCGCGCGTAGCTGGAGCAGAGCTGGGGGTCGCAGTAGCCGGGATGGCAGATCAGCTCGGTAATCCCGACTCCGACCTTGGATTCGAGAATGCGCGCCATGCCGGCAACGCCGATGTGCTCGGGATGGCTCTCGCCCGCCCACTGTCCATAGAAGGAGGGGAGGACGTGAATCGGCGAGTGGCCGCGCAGCGGGACGCCCCAGCGCCGCGCCAGATCGACAAAGCCCGGCAGAAGCCCGGGGGCCCGGTGGACATTGCGATGGGAATCGACGTGGCTCGGCGAACACCCCATGAGCTCGACGAAACGGTCTGCCTGGCGCGAAAGTTCCTCACCGAGACCCGCTGTCCAGCCATTCGTTCCATCACGGGGTTCGAGTGCTACATGAAGGCCCACGCTCAGCGTCGGCGCCGACCGGGCGAGGGTCGCGGCCTCGGCGCTGCCCGCCGCGTCCACGAGCAGGCTTGTGCTGGTGACGATGCCCAGGCGATGGGCCTCGACGATGCCCCGGTTGACGCCGGAGCTGGCCCCGAAATCGTCCGCGTTCACGATCAAGTACTTGCCCGTCATCGCCAGTCGCATGAGCGGGCGCCGACGGCGGCGCGTCGTGCCTCGGCGCACGCCGTCGGCTCCACGGCGAGAACCGGCTCGAGCGTTCCGAACCACTGCTCCACTTCGGCCAGGGCCGCGAAGCCCCAGCCGGCGCCCTCGTTGGCAATCGCGAGAGCGGGCCAAATCAGGCAATTCGCGTAGCGGGCGAGCTCGGCCGTCTCGAAGAGCAAGTTGAGGTGAGGGGTCGAAGGCAGTCTCCACGCCTGGTTCTCGAGCGACCGCGCGTAGAGGTCGAGGATCCATGGGCGTTGGGCGGGAGAGAAACGCAGGAGGAACGTCGATAGGTCGTAGCTCATGGGCCCCACCCCGGCTCGATCCCAGTCGATGAGGCGGGGCTCGAAGTCGCTCGGCGTGCCCAGCACGAAGGTGTTCGAGGTCCACAGATCTCCGTGCAGCAGCGTCTCCGGGCCGCCCCACTCGGCGAGACAGCGCGCCCGTCGCGGCACGCTCTCGAGCAACATCTCAAGCTGCGCCAGCAGTCGATCCCGCAGTGCCTCGCGGCTTCTGGACAGAGTGATCGTGGGTGGCCGCAGCGACTCGAGCCCGCGCAGCGCATCCCGCACGTTGGAGGCGAAGTAGGAAATGCCGAACGTGCCGTACGGACGGCACTCGGCGATCCGCGGGTGGGACGCGAAACGCGAGTGGATTCTGGCGATCAGGCGCACCGCCGCCGCGACCCGGCCGGCGTCGCCCTCGCGGCCCTCGAGGGTGGCGTCCCCGAGGTCCTGGTAGACGTGCCAGATCCAAGGTCCATCCGTCGTGGCCGAGGCCCCGAGCAAGCCGGGGCCGTTCGCGGCGAGCCGCACGGCCGGCAGCCATTCCATCGCGGCGAGCTCGTTGCGCTTGGCCTCGATGGGATCGAGTCGCTTGACCACCACCGATTGGCTGTGTTGCCCGGCATCGAAGCGCAAGCGGAACACGCGGGCCTTGAGCCGATGCTCGTCCGCGAATCGGAGCGAGCTCGCGGAGCCGGCGAGCACGGTGCCGAGCGCGCGCCGAAGCTCGGGCAGGCCCGGTTCCCCAGTGGCGTGCAGCGCCCGGTCGAGACCTTCGATCATGCCAGCCATTCCTCGGCCGCCGCGAGGCCGCGCGAGGCTGAGACGTGCATGGATCGCAGCGACGACACCGGATCCGAGAGGGATTCCGGATCCTCGAAATGGAGACTCTCGGTCTCCCAGTCCATGCCGGCGAGCCGCCGCAGGATGACACCCAAGACTGCGAGTCTGCGGATCGCCACCGCGTCCATGGTGGGCCACTCCATCCTCACCTCGGACGCATAGGCCTCGAGCTCCGCCGGAATGGAGAGGTCGATCCCCCGCCAGGCCAGGTCGACTGCTGGGATGCCCCATCCGGCCATCTCCCAATCCAGGACGCAGACGGTTGGCCCCGAATCTCCCGATCGGATGCGCACGTTCTTGGCCTGAAAATCGCCGTGCACTACCGTCGTGGGGAACGCGGCGCTCGCCCGCTCGATTTGGTCCCAGCGCGACTCGAGATGGTCCTCGAGCGTGAGGACCGACCCGAGCACGTCGCGATCCGCTTCGGTGAGGCCCGGGTTTCCGAGGTTGCGACGGATGCGGTCGCGAGCCGACCGCAGATGGTCCAAATAGCGCTGGGGGCCGGCCGGAGGCAGCTTCCGATGGAGCTGCCCGATCCAACGCGTCGCCAGCACCCGATGCTCCGGGTCGTGAGGCGAGAACCACTGCCGGCCGACGTCCTCGAGAAAGAGCCAACAGCTCCCGTCGGCCTCCTCGAGCGACCCGTAGTAGACGGGCGAAGGGACGCGAACTCGGGGCAGTATAGACTCGAAACACAAGCGCTCCACCGCCCCGTTCTTGAGCTGGCAACGCTTGGCGAATACCGCCGGCGTGCCGTTTCGAAAGACGATTCGATAGACCGATGTCGGACGGCTGGTCCAAACCTCGACCTTCTCCGGATCGTGACGGGTGGCGCGCAAGCACTTCCATGCCTGCACTGCGGGATGGGCGTCGATCCCCTGGTCGAGGATCACGCTAGGTGCCCTGCTGCTCACGGAATGGCCTCTGGATGTCGAATCTCGGCTGTCGCGTGCCACCGCGCGGTAGATTCATATGGCCGCGCCGGCAGCGCCGATCCGTTGGACTATTGGATAGAATATCAACTGCAACAATGGAATGCACTACCGCGAGCCATCCCAAGGCTCTATCGGGAGTTCATATTATAACGCATAGAGAAGGGCGCGAAGAAACGCCAAACTGGAGGCGGCGTCGCAACGCGCCACGCGCTCTGACGAACAGCCCTCGTCGGCGGACCGCAGGATGGGCACCCTCGTCACACCGTCGCCGCCACGCTTGGGGACTCTGGGCCAGGGTGGCCCTCGAGTCGGCGCGCGCCGGGCTGTTGGCCACGCAAGCCCGGCGCTACACGAGGAACGGACGTTAGGGCGTGCATTTCGGGCATGAGGTGGAGGCCCGGACCTGCTAACGTCCTCGGCCTCATGCGCTGGTCTTCGCCGCCACCGGCCCCTCGCCACGCCCGGATGAAGACAGGGCCTGGCCTCGCCTCATGTCTGATCGGCATGCTGGTCGTGCTGTCCTGGAACGGCGGTGCACTAGCCGGGCCACGCGAGGAACAGCCGAGGCTCATCCTACCGGGCAGCCATGCCGTACGGGCCGGCCAATGGGTCTACCTCCAGTGGGCGGAGGCGGATTCCATTCTGGAGCTCGAGATTCTGCTATCGCTCGACGGCCGACAGTATTCGGTCTGCATTTCTCCACAGCTCGATCCGAAGCGCTGCGGGTTCATCTGGCGCGTGCCGCGCCTCACAGCCGGTGCGTTGAGGATGCGGATTCGGTTCAACCGTGAGGGGCGCGAAATCGAGGGTGCGCCCACCGCGCCGCTGCTCGTGCTGGACCGCGAAGAGAGGCATGCGGAGCCACTCGGGTTGCCGCCGGTCGACGGCGCTGCCGAGCGTGCGCCAAGGCCTTCGGGTGGGCGCGGCGAGGCGCCGGCGGGCCGCTCCGCGTCCGCTTCCCTCCAGGTGGACGAGACGGCGCCTCCTCGGCAAATGTGCTCACGACGCGAGACCTCGGCGGCCGATCGACCGATCCTCCGGCCGCCCGGGGCGACGCTGTCCGCAGCGTTCTCGGCCCCCCGATCGGTTCCCCTCCGGGCGTGATCTAGGGATCTCGTTTCTCGCTTTCGAGCAACATCCCTAGTCGTTCGCCTCGTGCCGAGAGTCCGCTGGTCGGCGCCCCGCACTCGCTCCGCGCCGCCAGCCCGGGCACTCCTGTCGAGTGGAGGAGTCGTCATGTTTCGCCCCATCCGAGAGAGCTTGCTGCTTGCTGGTCTCGTGGCCCTCTCTCTTCCCGCCGCTGCGGCGGAGTCGCCCAACCCGTCAACCGATACGCTCCTCGTACGACACCCCGAGATCGTGGTCTCCGCCACGCGCACGGCGCGCAACCAGACAAACGTGCCCAACGCGACCGCCGTGGTCACGCGCGGCGAGCTGCGGCGCCGCGGCACGCGAACCCTTGCCGAGGCACTGCAGGACATCGTGGGGCTCGATACCGGTGAAGGCTCCGACAACGGCTCGCGCCTGCCCAACGTCGGGCTATGGGGTCTCAAGGAATTCGATGCACTGCTCTTCACCCTCAACGGCGTGCCGGTCGGCGGACCATTCAACCCGTCCCTGTCGCAGATTCCGGTGGACGACGTCGACCGCATCGAGGTGGTCAAGGGTCCTCAGGGTACGATGTACGGAGTCTCGGCCTTCGCCGGCATGATCCAGGTGTTCACCACCGAAGCCCCGAGCGGCGGTGAGGTCACCGTGGGGGGAGGCTCGTTCTCGGAGGGACACGGGGACTTTCGTTGGGGCAAGACGCTCGAATCGAGTCGGACGATCAAGATCAACGGCGGCTTCGGGCGCTCGGACGGCTGGCAGGACCGAACCGAGAACGACACCGAGCGAGGAGGTGCCACCTTCGGCTTCGATCTCGGCAAGGCCCACACGGCGCTCGATCTCGTCGCGTACCGTGACCGTCAGGATTGGGGATCGCCGCTGCCCTTCGACGCCGGCGCCTTGGTGCCAGGGTTCGCGCTCGATCGCAACTACGCCGTGGGCGGCGCGGAGGTCAAGCACCAGGTGCTCGGGATGACCTCGCGCACGACCTTGCCGGCCGGCTCTCGGCACAGGATCGAGAACGCTCTCAGCTTCACGTACGACAAGCAAAACTTCCTTCGCAGCTTCCCCGGCGAGATCTCGGGAGACACTCTGAACTCGGAGGGGCTGGAGCTCGAGCCCAAGGAGATGTCTCTGTTCGAGGACGTGAGGATGGTCGCGAAGCTCACGGGTGCCGGAACCCACGAGCTGGTCGCCGGCGCCGCGGTCACGTGGGGGGAAACCAAGGGTAAGGGCCGGGAGTTCGATTTCGACCAGCTGCTCTCCGCCTACCCGGACATCCCCGACGCGGACGAGATTCCCAGCGGTGGGGACCGCGAGTTCAAGGATCGCCGCACGTTCGTAGGTCTATACGTCCACGACGCGTGGACGCCGACCTGGCGACTCACGCTCGAGGGCGGAGGGCGCTTCGATGCGACCTCCGAGAAGTTGGAGACCGAGGCGGATCTACCGAGTGGGCCGACGCCGGTCGAGGACGAGCGCGACGACCGAGACTTCTCGGGCGATCTCTCCGCCCTGGTGCGCCTGGCGTCCGCGCAGGGGATCGAGCACATCGAGACCGCGAACCTCTATGCCTCGGTGCGGCGCGCCTTCAAGCCCGCCGCGCCCAATCTCGCCGAGGCCGAAGCGGCCGAGATCCTCGAGCCCGAGCACACCACCTCGTGGGAAGTCGGGTTCAAGGGCCGGGGGTTCCAGGGGCTTGCGCTCGATCTCTCGTATTTCGACATGAGGTTCGAAAACCTCGTCGTGTCGATCCTCGGCCCGAGTGGACTCCCCGAGCTGACCAACGCCGGGGAGGAGCGGTTTCGTGGCATCGAAACCAACCTACGTTGGTCCCCCCAGGAGCTCCCGGGCACGTCGTTCGACGTCGGCTATTCCCATCACGACGCGAGCTTCGTCGATTTCACGTTCGTCACGCCCGACGGCCAGTTTCGCGACGTGAGCGGCAAGAAGCTCGAGCTGGTGCCAAGGGAACTCGTGAGCGGACGAGCCAGCCTGCGGATGGGATCGGGAGTGGGAGCCTTCGTCGCCGCGCGCTACCATGGCGAGCGCCCGTTCAATCGGCGCAACACCTTTTTCGCCGATGCGTACACCGAGTGGGACGCCGGGGTCTCCTACGAACGCGACACGTGGCGATTCGCCGTGGTGGGGCGCAATCTCGGCGACGACCGCCACGTGGTCACCGAGAGCGAGATCGGCGATGCGCAATTCTACGTGGCGCCGCCGCGGCGCGTTCTGGCAGAGGTGGGATATCGGTTCTGAGCGACTGGCGATGCCGGGGTTTTGCGCGATTCGTCGGCGTGGGGTATGAATCCCAACCGTACGGCCCTGGTGGGGACGAGCCCCCCAGGGCCACTCCAACGGAGGTGCTGCGATGACAACTCAAGTGGGTACCCAGACGCTGCGCATCGGCAGCCAGGCCCCGGACTTCTCGGCGGACACGACCGAGGGCCGCATTCAATTCCACAACTGGATCGGCGACTCGTGGGCGGTGCTGTTCTCGCATCCCAAGGATTTCACTCCGGTGTGCACGACCGAGCTGGGCTACATGGCGAAGATGAAGCCCGAGTTCGACAAGCGCAACGCCAAGATCATCGGCCTCAGCGTCGATCCGGTGAGCAGCCACACGAAGTGGGCGGCCGACATCAAGGAGACGCAGGGCCACGCGCCCAACTTCCCGATGATCGGCGACCCCGACCTGGAAGTCTCGAAGCTCTACGGAATGCTTCCCGCGGAGACGACCGGCTCATGTGACGGAAGGACGCCGGCGGACAACCAGACCGTCCGCAACGTCTACGTCATCGGACCCGACAAGAAGATCAAGCTGATGATCACGTATCCCATGACCACCGGCCGCAACTTCGACGAGGTGCTGAGGGTGATCGACTCGCTCCAGCTCACGGCGAAGCACAAGGTCGCGACCCCGGTCAACTGGAGGCAGGGCGATGACGTGATCATCGCCGGCTCCGTCTCGGACGAAGAGGCGAAGACCGCGTACCCCCAGGGTTGGAAGGCGCCCCGGCCCTACCTCAGGATCGTGCCGCAGCCGAAGTAGGCGTCCCATCACTTCGTGACGATGCGCGAGGGTCCGATTCCGGACCCTGCGCATCCGTGTGTGGCGCGTTCCATTCGTGCCGCGACGCCGCCAGCCCAACGTGCGTTTCGCGCCGCTCGAGCCATCGGCCGATGCAGAACGGGAGCCGCTACGGGCCATCGTTGCGTCCTGCACCGAATCGTGAAGGGCTGGCGTCTCTTCGAGCGGCAGATGCTTCAGAGAGCGGGTCGCGCGGCCGATGGCGAGATGGTACGGCCCTCACATCCACGCTTTGCCTGCCGGCCCTTCACGATCACGGGGATCCCGATGGTCGGACGCGCGCTTCGTTTCACGCTTTGGACCGCTTCGGTCTTGGCCGTCGCGGGGTACGCCCGTCTGGCGTGGTGCGCCCTACGCGCGGGCGGCCCCCCGAGTCCGCTCGAAGCGGCGGTCCTCGAGCACGCGGTACGGATGGCGAGCGCTCAGCCGATCTTTCGCGATCCCGGGGGCGGATCGCCGGTGGCGCTGATGCCGCTCTTTTCGTTCGTCGTCTCCGGGCTCGTCCGCATGTTCGATCCTCATCCCTGGGAGCCACGCCTGGTGACGGTGCTGGCCGCGCTTGCCGCCGCCGCGATCGTGGCGGTGGTGGTACAGCGCGAAACCCGGCACGCTACGCTCGGCGTGGCCAGCGGCGCGCTACTGCTGGTCGGACAGGGCTTCGCAGCCGGAATGGCCAACGGCCCCGAGTCGCTGAGCCTGCTCCTCGTCCTCGCCGGGTGCCTGGCGCTGCGCTACGCGAGCGGGATCGCAGGAGGAATGCTGGCCGCCTTCCCCATGGCCGCCGCATGCTTTACGCATCCAGCCGGTCTCTGGTTTGCGATCGCCGCGCTCTTCCACCTGGCCGAGCACGACCGGCGCCGCCTCGCGGCCTTCGCCGCCAGCCTCGCGCTGCTCGTGGGCTTCGTGCACGCCGGACTCTCGGTTCAGCTCGGACCTTGGTTCAACTTCTACGCGTGGGACATTTCCCTGAGAGCGCTGCAGCTCGACCCGATCGCCCTGGTCGGCTACCTCGGCCGGCAGCTGCTCGGCATCTGGGGAGTCCTCGCCCTGGCGACCGTGCTGTCCTGCGCCATGCCGGTGCGCCCGTGGCGCGGGGCCGTGGGCATTTGGACCTGGATGGGGCTCGCCGCGCTGGGCGCGGGCATCGCGTCGACACAAAGCGCGACCGGCGCGGCCGACGCGCTGAGGCCGGCTGTCGTGGCACTCGCCATCGTGGGCCCGATCTCGGTCCAGCGGGTGACCCAGCACCTGGCGACGTGGCCGGGCTCGAGCCAGGTGGTGGGGCAAGCGGTCGTCATGGCGGCCCTGGCGTTGCAGTTCCTCGCACTGCTGGCCCATCTCCCGCGCGTCTTGTGACGCGGCCTTGCGGCCACGGTGCCGGCAATACTAGGGTGAGTCGGTCGCGACCACGCTGTTCCCTTCCCTTTCGTCCACAAGGAGTCACGATGCTTCTCATCCGTGAAATCATGTACTGCAAGCCCGGCAAAGTTCGGTCCTTGGTCGAGAAGTTCGTCGCGATGTCGAAGCTCAGCGAGAAGTCCGGCATGGGAAAGATGCGCGTCATGACCGACCTCAGCGCCGAGCGCTATTGGACCGTCGTGTCCGAGATGGAGGTCGGCAGCCTCAAAGCGTTCGAGGAGATGTTCCAGGGCATGGGGCAAAGCGAATCGGACCAAAAGGAATTCGAGAACATCATGAAGGGGTATCACGATCTCGTGGATCACGGACGCCGGGAGATCTACAAGATCGAAGCCTAGTGGCGAGGGGGCGCCGGCGAGGGCATGATCCTCCGCCGGCAGCTCCCAGTCCTCGAGGGTCGATTCGCGCTGGAGTACCACGTGGCCGCGGCGTCTTCCTGCCACTTTGACGGGCGCTCATTCGCGGGCGCGTAGACGTCCTACCTACGGTGGTGGCGGGTTCCGCGCGCGACGCGGTCGGAATCGTCGCGTTCGCGATCGCGGCGGGCACGCTGCTGAGCGGCCTGCGCGGCCAGACGCTAGAACCGGGCTTCGAGGGGCCTCAGGCAATCGGCACCCGCTCCGAGTTCGAGGTCGCAAGGGCCGAGCTCGCGGAGCTCGCGGTGTTCGATCACACGGGCCGCCGGGTGCGGACCCTCCATGCCGGAACGCTGGCGCCCGGGCGCTACGCGCGCACATGGGACGGGCGGACCGACGGGTTCTCGAACGCGCCGTCCGGGCTCTACTTGTTCATGCTCAACACGGCGGAGCAGATGCGGAGCGAGCGCGTGGCGTGGGTCCGATCATGCGCCGCCCGTCAGTTCGGGGCGCTCGAGACCGAGGCCTAATTCGCCGCAGGGGGGACCTCGACCCCCAGCTTGGCCTGTTTCCGCGCCCGTCGCTCGTCGCGCTTCTGCTGCGCGCGCGCGAGGCGTTGCTGCTCCTTCTGCCGTTTGAGGAAGGAAGGCCTATTCTTTCCTGCCATCGTTCGACCCCCTTTCGATGGTCGTTCTGTCTGACGCGCGAGCCCCGG
>VBOY01000170.1:0-493 GCA_005893295.1 Candidatus Eiseniibacteriota bacterium
AGCTGATGCCGCGGAAGTAGCGACCCATGTGGCAGTTGACGCACAACGAAAGGTGCCGCCCCACGTCGCCCGCGGTGTCTACCTGGGTCGTGGTCCACGAGCCACCTCCCACCTTGGTGGCTACCTTGAGATCCTTGTTGGTCGCGTCGAAGTACGCGATCAGCAACGTGTCGCCGGAAACGCCCATCGAGCTGTACAGGCCCACGCCCACGCTCCCATCCACGGTTTCCTTGTTCCAGTGCCCGGTTTGTTTTTTGATGTGCTTGAGCGTGCCGTTGGTGGCATCGAAGTAGCTGATGTGGGGGTCGCCGGCAGCATCGAAGGCGAGCGACGGATACTGGCCCACGTCTCCGGCGGCATCGACGACCTCGATGTTCCACCCGCTGACCCCGCGTGTGGCGAAGCGCAGGTCGCCGAGAAGAGCCTCGTAGTAGGCGATACTCGGAACGCCAGAGGGTGAATACACCAGGTTCACGCCTTTCCCGGCACTGCC
>VBOY01000170.1:578-5462 GCA_005893295.1 Candidatus Eiseniibacteriota bacterium
GGCTCGAAAGCACTCCCGACTCGTCGCGATCCTGCGTAGCGTCTTCCCGGAGCCAGCGGCTCGTTTCCGTAACGACGTCCGGAAACGCGCGGGCCGCTCCGCGCCTTCGCATCGTCTCGGCCCGCTCGATACCCAGTGTCAACTCCACGCGCGCGCGCGCGGGCTCTTGAGTCCGCCGCCACCACTCGTCGGCCGGAATCGACAGCGCTGTTCGCAGAGCCATCGCGGCGCCGAAAAGCGCTGCAGCTCGATCGAGCTCTCCGAGACTGGTGGCCGCCTCGGCGCAGACCTCGAGCGCCGAGGCGCCCACGCGCTTGGCGCCCATCGCCAGGATCACGTCGAGCCCCTCGGCGAGCCAAAGGCGCGCCTGGGCAAGCTGCTGGAGCCGGGTCGCGACCAGGCCCAGGTTCACCAACACCAACGTGAGCTGGTCCTGATCTTCGGCCGCGCGCCCGAGCTCCAAGGCTTCCTGGTAGAGCCTCAGCGCACCGGCGTAATCGTCCTGATGGCGTGCGATGACGCCCAGGTTGTTCAAGGTCGTGGCGATTCCGCGTCGATCGGAGAGCGCGCGGAACAGGGCGAGGGCTTCTTCGTAATGCTGGCGAGCGGCCGCGTGATCCTTCAGGCCGCTCGCCACGACTCCGAGATGCACCAAGGCACGGGCTACGCCCTGGCGATCGCCTAGCTCGCGGTACAAAGCCAGGGCGCGACCGTTGAGCTCGCGCGCGGTCTCATACTGCCCTTGGTACATGGCGAGGCCGCCGGATCCGTACCATGCTCGAGCGAGCTCCGGCGTGGTGGCCCTCCCGGCTGCCCGCTCCAGGGCCCGGGCCAACGCGCTTCGCCCGAGCTCGAGGTAGCCGCGGATGTACCAGAACCTCCAGAGCGAGCCCGCCAACCGCAGCCCGCAGTCGGGTTCCACCTCGGGCCGCCGTTTCCAGGCAACGGAGCCAGGATGCTTGCTGGCTTCCGCCGCGGAGCTCGGGCGCGGCGGTCTCGGCCAAAACGAGAAAGTACTCGCGATGGCGCTCACCGACGGTCGTCCCGTCGTCCGAGTCGTCCAGCCTCTCCAACGCGAATTGCCGAATCGATTCCAGAAGGCGATAGCGCGGTCCCTGATCCGGAATCCCGGCCAGCGCCACCATCGATTTGTCCACCAGTCGGGTCAGCAGGTCCAAGGTTACGAAATCGTCCGCATCCGGCCGGGCAACCGCCGCTGCCGCCTCGAGCGACCAGCCTTCGGCGAACACGGCGAGGGCCCTGAAAACCTGCTGCTCTTCGGGAAGGAGCTGGTCGTAGCTCCACTGGATCGCCGTCCAGAGCGTGCGGTGTCGTGCCGGAGCATCGTGATCGCCTCGCTCGAGCGTCGGCAAGCGATCCGCCATGCGCGCGCGGATCGTCTCGAGCGGCGTCCGGCCGAGCTGCGCGGCCGCCAACTCGATGGCGAGTGGAATCCCATCCAGCCGGCGGCATAGTTCCGCGACCACGCTGGCGTTCTCGTCGGCGAGGTCGAACTCGGGCAGGACTGCTCGCGCGCGCTCGACAAACAGCGCGACGGCCTCGTAGCGCGCGATGGCCTCGACCGACTTCGCCCGCGCTTCGTCCGGAACCGAGAACGGCGGCACCTCGAGCGTTTGCTCGCCCGGCGCGCCGAGCCACTCGCGGCTGGTGGCGATCGTGGCGAGGTTCGGACAGCGCTCGAGCAACGTCGCCAGGAGTCCCGTGCAGGCGCCGAGCACATGCTCGCAATTGTCCATGACCAAGAGCAGGCGCTTGTTCCCGATCTGGTCCGCCACCGCCTCGATGAGAGGCTTCCCGGGGGCCTCTCGAGCCTGGACCGCGGCCGCCACCACCTGCGGCACGCGCGCTGCGTCCGTGGCCGCGAGATTCGCGAACCACACACCGCCCTGAAAACCCTTCCGCACGCGCTCTGCCAGGAGCAGGGCGAGCCGCGTTTTGCCGCAGCCTGCACTTCCGGTCAAGGTGAGGAGCCGAGTCTGGCTCAAGAGCTGGGCCGCGGCCTTGAGCTCGGACACCCGACCCACGAAGCTCGTTCGCGTGCGCGGCAGATTGTTGGGAATCGCGCTTCGGCGATGCGTAGCTCGATCGTTCTGGCGTTCCCGATACGCCGCACGGGATCCTTTTCGAGGCAGTCCGCGAGCAAGTCCCGGATTCCGGCCGGCGTCTCCGCAGGCAGAGCCGACCAATCCGGATCGCGGTAAATCGGGGCCGTGATGAGTTCCTCCGGTGTGGCTCCCCTGAACGCTCGCCGCCCCACGAGACATTCATAGAGGACGCAGCCAAACGCGAACACGTCGGTCCGGCCGTCTTCCACGCGCGCCATCACCTGCTCCGGGCTCAGGTAACCCGGCGTCCCGACCACCAAACCGCTCCCCGTCCCCGACCAGTCGCTGGGAGTCCGCGGCATCTCCCGCGAGGACGGGGCTGCCATCCGCTCCCCCTGTACCTTGGCGAGCCCGAAGTCCACCACCTTGACCAGCCCGTGAGGGGTAACCATGACATTGCTCGGCTTGAGGTCCCGGTGGATGACGCCGCGCTCATGGGCCGCAGCAATCGCCGCGGCGATCTGGGAACAGATCGGGAGCGCCTCACGCCACGGGAGGGGCCCCGAGGCAAGCCGTGCCGCGAGCGTGGACCCGGGGACGTATTCCAGAATCAGGAAGCGCCGACCGTCCGGCACTGCTTCCATCCCGTGGATCGTGGCGATGTTCGGGTGGTGGAGCGAGGCGAGGAGCTTGGCTTCGCGCAGGAAGCGTCCAATCCGCTCCGCATCCAGGGCCAGCTCCTGCGGCAAGCTCTTGATGGCGACCTTGCGCCCGAGCCTGGCGTCCTGAGCCAAATAAACGACGCCCATCCCGCCGTGGCCGAGCTCCGCTTCAACCGAGTAGCGGCCAACCAAGCCGGGGACGGGCGGGGCGTTGGCACGGCCCGCCCGTGCAGAGAAAGTCGACCCCGTTTCGGCGTGCCTGGACAACGGCGGCCCTCCCAGCGTTTCCTCCGAACCGGACTCCCGGGTTCCCGAGATAGGCAGGCAATATTCCTCGATGAGCATCCTGCGACCCTCCGCGGCGGTCAAGATCGCTCTTTGACCCGCCGTCTTGGCACTCAAGGCCCCGACATGCAGCAAGGTCCGGCGCGAAGTGTGCGTCTTACCGCACCACGATCACCAGCGCACCGCCCAGTTCACCCATTGCGTCCGCGCTGGACAGGGCAACCGTGATGCCAGCCGCGAAGGAGCCCGCGCCCGGTCCGCCGATCGGCTCGAAGGCCCGGTGGACCGCAGGATTCAACCGCCTTGTCGTGGAGCGGACCGTCATCGCCTGTCGAAAGCCTTCCTCGGTGCTCCACGACGCGGAAGCCTGGCTTCAGGCTTGTGGAGAGTCCTCTCCTCGCGTCGAGAGGTCTGAGCCGAGGCGGGATGAGTTTGTGAGTGGCGCTGGCTTCTAGATGCCTCGAAGCCCCAGAAGTCGCCCTGAGACGGCAGCAGCCGCGGCTGGCCCTCAGCCGCCGAGTCTGTAGGCCTTGAGCTTCTTGTAGAGGGCCGACTCGCTGATCTTGAGCCTGGCGGCTAGCTCAGCCCGGGTGAGCCGCGGATAACGCTCGAGCGCCTGGGCGAGCCAAGCTCTTTCCGCCTTCTCGAGCAGCGCGGGTAGTCCCTCCTCGAAGCCAGAAGCGTCACGAGAAGTGGACCCGGTTAGAGAACCAGAACCGCGCAGCTCTCCAGATCCCGGCGCTTCGGTAGCCAGCACGGCATGCTCTAGGCTTGGCGCCTGGGTCCGCGCGTCCAGTAGCCGCGCCATCTCCTCGCGCGCGACCGGCCCGCGTCTTCCCTCGAGCGTAAGGCGCGCCGCGAGCTGCTCCACGTGTCGCACGTTGCCGGGCCATGCGAAGTCGAGGCTCTTGAGATAGGCGGACGCTTCCTCCGAGAGCTCGATCCAGCGGCCCGCTTCCGTCTGGTCGAGCGCATGGCGCATCAGCAACGGCAGATCCTCCACGCGCTCGCGCAGCGGCGGGATCCGCAGCGGCACGAAGTTGAGCCGCTCGTAGAGGTCGCGGCGGAAGCGCCGTTCGCGCACCTCCACCTCCAGGTCGCGGTTGGTGGCAGCGATCACCCGCACGTCGGCCCTGCGCTCCTCGGGATCGCCCACCCGCTCGTAGGTCCTCTCCTGCAGCAGCCGCAGCAGCTTGGGCTGGATCTCGAGCGGCAGCTCGCCGATCTCGTCCAGGAACAACGTCCCCTTGTCGGCGGCCGGGATCTTTCCCAGACGATCGGAGAGCGCCCCAGTGAACGATCCCCGCTTGTGGCCGAAGAGCTCGGCTTCGACCATGCCTTTCTCGAGCGAGGGGCAGAATATGGTGACGAACGGCTGCTTCGCACGTGGGCCCGAATGGTGGAGTACTCGCGCCAGGATACTCTTGCCGGTGCCAGTCTCTCCGAGTAGCAGCACCGGAAAGTCGGTGGCGGCGGTCTTGCGTACCGCCGCTTCCAGCTCGTGTACAGCGGCCGAGCGGCCCACGAAGCGGCCGAACGACCAGTCGCGCGCCAGCAGCGCGCGGGACTGCTCGGCTTCCTCGCGGAGCTGCGCCTCGGTGACGCGGAGCTGATCACGCTCCCGCATCACGTCGCGGCCGGCCTGGAGCGCTTCGAGCACCGGGCCCGCGAGCTCGAGCAGCGAGCGCAGTAGCTCCTGATGCTCCGGATTGAAGTGGCCGGGCTTTCCGTTCTCGAGGTGGACCAGCGCGGCGATCCGGCCGTGGGCCCGGATCGGCATGCACAGCACGGAGGCCATGCGTACCCCGGATACGGATTGCCGGCCTTCGAAGCGGGGATCGCTAAATGCGCTGGCGAGCATCACGGGTTCT
>VBOY01000171.1 GCA_005893295.1 Candidatus Eiseniibacteriota bacterium
CAGAATCTCGACAACTTCATCTTGAGCTCCTACGGAGTTCCATCTCCGCGAAACGTCTCGAGCCCCAGCTCATCTCCAGCGCAAGGAGGCAAAACAAGATCGCCCCCCTCGGCTCATCCGAGCCGTAGGAGGGCCTTGAACACGCTCGATCCGGTTGGGGGTTGGCGAATCATCACGGACCCCGGTCAAGAGCAACGCCCGTCAACTCAACTGAGGCTAGGCGTGCCCTTCGTGAGCGTCAAGCCTTTGTTTGCCCCCTACCCTACACGCTCCTCGCCAGCAACCTCGCCTTGTCGGTTCGCTCCCAGCTAAAGCTCGGCTCGCGGCGGCCAAAGTGGCCGTACGCCGCGGTGGCGCGAAAGATCGGGCGGCGCAGCCGCAAGTGCTTGATCAGCCCGTGCGGGGTGAGGTCGAAGGTGTTCCGCACCAGATGCGTCAGCTTCTCATCGCTCACCTTGCCGGTGCGCTTGCTGTCCACCATCACGCTCACCGGCTCGGGCACGCCGATCGCATAGGCGATCTGCACCTCGCAGCGGTCGCACAGGCCGCTCGCCACCAGGTTCTTGGCCACGTAGCGCGCCCCGTAGCTCGCCAGCGGTCCACCTTGCTCGGATCCTTGCCCGAGAGCGCCCCCCCGCCGTGGCTCCCGATCCCGCCATAGGTGTCGACGATGATCTTGCGCCCGGTCAGCCCGGTGTCGGCCATCGGGCCCCCCTTCACGAACTGGCCGGTGGGGTTGATGTGGAACTTGATCGGCTGGCCGCGCTGGATGAGCCGCTTGGGCAGCACCGGCAGCGCCACGTGCCGGATGATGTCGCGCTCGATCGTCGCGTGCTTGATGTCGGCCGCATGTTGGCTCGAGATCACCACGGTGTCGATTCGCACCGGATGCCCGTCGTCATATTCGATCGTCACCTGCGACTTGCCGTCGGGCCTCAGGTACGGGATCAGCCCGCTCCTTCGCACCCGCGCCAACCGCCTGGTGATCGCGTGCGCCAGCATGATCGGCAGCGGCATCAGCTCCTGGGTCTCGCGGCAGGCGTAGCCGAACATCAGGCCCTGGTCCCCGGCGCCGCCCTTGTCCACCCCCATGGCGATGTCGGGCGACTGGTCGTCGATCGTGGTCACCACCGCGCAGGTGTGGCTGTCGAATCCGTATTCGGCGCTGTCGTAGCCGATCTCGCCGATCACCTTGCGCACCAGCGACGGGATCTCCACGTAGCCGTGGCTCGAGATCTCGCCCGCCACCACGGCGAGCCCGGTGGTCACCAGCACTTCGCAGGCGACCCGGCTGGTCTTGTCCTGGGCGATCAAGGCGTCCAGCACCGCGTCCGAGATCTGATCGGCGATCTTGTCGGGGTGTCCTTCGGTGACGGATTCCGAGGTGAACAGGTGCCGGGCTCCCATTGCCACTCCTATCGATGTGTGTCGATCGCTGGATTCGCCATCGCGCGCGGCGCCACCAGGCAGCCGCGAGCCGTCGCTACGTGATCTTCACTTCGCTCGAGTCGCCGACGTTCAAGGTCTTCCAGGCCCCGCGCACCAGCGCGTTCTCGCCCACCACCGAGGCCTCGATCAGGATGTCCTCGACCGTGGCGTTGTCGTTCACGATCGAGTCGCGCACCACGGCGTTCTTGAGCCGCGCGCCCGAGGCCACCGAGACATGGGGCCCCAGGATGCAGTTTTCCACCGCCGCGTCCCTGGCCACCAGGATCGGGCCGTGCACCACCGAGCCCTGGATCGCCTCCGCGTTGCCGAGCTTGCCGAGCAGCACGCGGTTGGTCTCGAGCAGGGTCTCGGTCTTGCCGCAGTCGTACCAGCCGGCCACCGGAAAGGTCGCGATCGTCTCGCCGCGCTCGACCAAGAGCTGCATCGCGTCGGTGAGCTGGAACTCGCCCTTGGTGCGGATGTTCTTCTTCTGCAGCTCGTCCAATGCCGCGAACAAGGGCCCGGCGTGGGTGAAGTAGTAGATCCCGGTGATCGCCAGGTTCGAGGTCGGCTGCTCGGGCTTCTCCACCATGCGCGTCACCTTGCCGTCGCCGTTCACCTCGACGATGCCAAAGCGGCGCGGGTCCTCGACCGCCTTGACCCCGATGCGGTTGAGCTTGCCGCTGATCACGCCCTTCAAGTCCGCGTCGAAGATCGTGTCGCCCAGGATGATCAGCACCGGCCGATCGTCGGCCGCCGTGCGCGACAGCGACACCGCGTGGCCCAGCCCCAAGCGCTCGGGCTGATCGACGTAATGGACCTTCAGCTCCTTGTGGTGCTCTTCCACGTACTCCTGGACGCGGTCCCCCATGTAGCCCACGATCAGCACCACTTCGCGGATCCCTAGGCCCGGCAGGTCGTCCAGGATGTGGGCGAGGATGGGTTTCCCCGCCACGTGGAGCAGCACCTTGGGCGTGGTGTGCGTGTGGGGGCGCAGGCGCGTGCCGATCCCGGCGACCGGAATGATGGCGATCGGTTCAGCACTCACGCTTGGGTCTAGCCTCCGCGAGACGGCGCTTGAACTCGTCGATGCTGGCGACCGGCGTCGGATCGACGCCGCGCGCCAGCGCCAGGTACAGGCTCAACGTGTCGCCCACCATCACTTGTGCGGCGAGCCGCGCCAGGCGGCCGCCGGGCTGCGACTCGAACTCAGCTCGAGCCGGATCGCCACCTCGGGCGAGTCCTCGACATCGCGCAACACGATCACGCCCAAGCTGTGATGGAACGCGTCGGGCCTCTCCCACGCCACGATCTCGTTGTGGTTGAGCTCGGGTGCAACCGCCGAGTGGGCGGGCAGCTTAGCATTTTCGTTGATCTGCTGCCGGAAGCGCGTGGCCGCCGCCGCGGTGCGCGGAATCCCGCCATAGATGTACAGGTGGCGCCCGGCGAGCCGGCGCGCCACCTGCTTCACCGGGTTCACCGACTCGGGCACCTGGGTACCGATCCGCTCGCGCAGCGCGCGCAACCGGGTGATCGCGTCGCGCCAGTCGGGCGCGGGATCATCGCAGCCGCCGACGGCGTGCACCAGGGACGTCAGCGGCACCCAGGTCGAGAACAGCGCGGCGCGCGGCGGCGCGCCGGCGGGGACCTCGGCCCACGGCA